>JAFGRB010000058.1 GCA_016935365.1 Deltaproteobacteria bacterium | reverse complement strand
GTCAGCAGATCGTGGCTTCAGCTTGAGGGAGCAACTGCTGTGGTGGGTTCATCTTCACGAGCAGAGGCGGGTCCATTCTGGTGAGCGTCATGCGCTGGCTCCCGGCTATCACAGTCGAAGGCGAGTCGCGATTCGACATAGGGGGAGCTTTGCCACTGCGCTCGAGATCATGGACACGAACGTCATCATCGAGGCCCTTCAGAGACAGCTGCGGCTATCAGCGCGAGACCGTCCAGGCGGCGATGGATACACAACTCCATTCTGGCTTCAGGCTTTCTTTTCCCAGGACCGAAGGGTGATGTAAGGGACGCCGACCCTCTTCGCGGCCACATGGGCGGTCAGCCCCAAAGCCCGCAGAGCCTGGTAGTCCTCCAGCAGCTCGGTCTTCTCGGCCGCCGAGTAGCGCCTGCGCCCACTCCTGCCCGTCTTGCGCGCCTTCCGCGTTCTTTTTCTGCCCCCGGCCGCTCTCCGCAGAGGGGACGGTCTTCGCCGGCGCCTTGCCGAGGAGCCCTTGCCGGCCTTGACCTCCCAGGAGCGCAGGGTGATGTAGGGGACGCCGACATGGATGGCTGCCGCCTGGGCGGTCATTCCGGTGGCGTGCAGATCCTGGTACTGCTTCAGAAGGGCGGCCCTGCGCTTGGCGGAATAGCGCTTTCTGGCTCTTCGCCCCGGGCGGCGTGGTGTCCGGCTCGCCCGCGCCTTCCTCGGCGTCTCAATACCCGCTACAGCCTTCTGGCGCGGAGGTTCTTGCCCTGAGTGCTCGGTCGAAAAGTCGGGCTTCACATAGGCCCTTTTTAAACTTTCAGGTCCGCCAGGCAGCGAGTCCTCGTCGATGTCGACCCCGAATATAGACGACAAGCCGTCTGCCTGCAGGATCAAGCTCTCGTGCTCCCCGCCGGAGGCCACCGGCAGGTCGACGGCCGCTGCCACCATCTCGGCAGGATCGACTCCGCGCAAAGTGAACAGCAATTCGGGCTGGTGATCGAGCCGGGCGCCAACGCCGTACAGCGAGGCAGCCACGTGCTTGCACATCACGGCCCAGTCCGGACACGAGCAGCTCAGCTTGATCTCCCGGGGCGAAGGAAACAGCCCCTCGCCCTTTCGGGTGACGATCTCCATCACGCTGCCGGAGATGGCGCCCTTGAGCAGCTCCACCACCGACCCGATCTGCCCCACGCACTGTCTCTTGATCTCGGCCCAGCGGTCCCCGGACAGCGGTTTGATCCGGATCTCCACATCGTACAGCTCCGTGCCGCAGACCAGTGCCAGGACCCGACCGGGCTCCACCTGCAGGTCGAGCACCGAACCGTTGCGCACGTAAGTCCGACCCCTTGGGAGGCGATTGGAGTAGTCGCTGTAGGCCTCGAGGTTCCGGCACCAGGCATTCCCCCAGAAGGTCGAGGTGATCTTTCGGCCCGGGATCTCCACTGGCGAGATGTTCCGGCCGGCCTTCTCCAGCCTGTCGATCTTCTTCGCCGCCCGGCGGCGGCGCTCCGCCACCGGGACATACGGTCGCCATCCCATGTACGAGTAACTTCCCATCAATCCTTCCTTATCTCGCGACCGCGCTGTTCAGGTCCAGAGCCACGAGCGACAGCAGCTCCTCGTCGCTCAGCTCGGTCAGCGACGATTCGGCACCTCCGGCCAGGATTTCCTCGGAGAGCTTCTTCTTGCTGGCGATCATCTCGTCGATTTGCTCTTCCACCGTGCCCAGGCAGACAAACTTGTGGACGAGAACGTTCTTCTTCTGCCCGATGCGGAAAGCCCGGTCGGTCGCCTGGTTTTCGACCGCCGGGTTCCACCACCTGTCGAAGTGGATCACATGCGATGCTGCGGTCAGGTTCAGACCGGTGCCGCCGGCCTTCAGGGACAGGACCATAAACGGGATCCGGTCGTCCTCCTGGAACGCCCGGATCAGGCCTTGTCTTTTCTTGACCGGAGTGCCGCCGTGCAGCACCAAGCCGGAGCGGCCGAAGACCCCGGCCAGGAATCCGGCCAGCGGCTCGGTCATCTCCCTGAACTGGGTAAACACCAGCGACTTGTCCTGGCGGGCAGCGATGGACTCGCCCACCTCGCGCAGCCGGTTGAACTTTCCGCTGTCTTCTGGATCGTAGCCACCGTCGCCCAGCCATTGGGACGGATGGTTGCAGATCTGCTTCAAGCGCATCAGGAACGCCAGGACCGCTCCCCGCCGCTCGATTCCGCCGAGCGTCTCGATGGACTTACGAAGCTCGTCGACCGATTGCTGGTACAGCGCAGCCTGTAGTCTGCTGAGCTGGCAGTAGGCGTTGACCTCGGTCTTGTCCGGCAGGTCGGAGATGACGCTCTTGTCCGTCTTGAGGCGCCGCAGGATGTAAGGCCGCACCAGCCGCCGCAACGGCGCATAGCCCTGCTGGCTCGACTCCATGGCCCTGCACAGCCTGCCGAAGGCCTTGGCCGTCCCGAGCAGGCCGGGGTTGAGGAAGTCGAAGATGGACCACAGGTCGCCGAGCCGATTCTCCACCGGCGTTCCAGTCAGCACGAGCCGCCAGGACGCCTTCATGGCCTTGACGGCCCTGGTTTGCTTGGCTCCCGGGTTCTTGATCGCCTGCGCCTCATCGAGGATCAGGTTGCGCCACGATACCTTCTTCATCCACTCGGTGCGCATGGCCGTGCCGTAGGTGGTGATCACCACGTCGTGGGCTTTTACTCTTTTCTTCGACAGCCGCTTCAGCTCGGCAGAGGGTATGTGGGCCGGGTGGGCGACGAGGATCCTCTGCTCGGGCGCGAAGCGCTCGATCTCCTGTCTCCAGTTGTCCACGATCGACGCCGGTACCACCAGCAAATCCGTCCCCCTCTCCTCGTTGCGTCGGCACATCGCCAGGATGGCCAGCACCTGAATCGTCTTTCCCAGGCCCATGTCGTCAGCCAGGCAGCCGCCGAGCGCCAGGCCGCGCAGGATGGAAAGCCACTGAACGCCCTGCTTCTGGTAGGGACGAAGTTCGGTCCTCAGGCCCGATCCGGCCTCGATTTCGGCCTGGAGAGCCGGGGATCGGAGCGAGTCGAGCCGATCGGAAAGCCACTTGCCGGCGATGACCTCGGACCATTCAGGCCTGTCCTCGTCGCCGTCGTCTTCGTCGTCCAGGCGAGCGCCCGACAGCATGCGCATGGCCTCGGCGAAGCTGACGCCGCCGGCCCGGGCCTGGCTCTGTATGTCTCGCCATCGTCCGAGTACTTTGGACAGCTTCTCCCGGTCGACCTCGACCCAGCGTCCCTTCAGCAGCACCAGTCCGTCGCTGCCGTTGAGCAACTCGTCGATTTCCTTGCTCGATAGCACCTCGCCAGCCAGCGTCAGGCTCAGGTCGAAGTCCAGCAGGGCATCCATCCCCAGGGTGGATGGCTGTCTGCTGCCGACCGAGACCGTGACCGCGGGACGCGGCCTGTTCCTGGTGTTCCACCAGTCTGGCATGCGCACCACCAGGCCGGCGCGCTCGTAGGCCTCGCTCTCGCACAGGAACCGGTAGGCCTGAGCTGCTGTCCAGCGCAGAGGGTGATATACGCAGCCCGAATCGACCAGCTCGCGCAGGAACTCGCTCTGCTCGGCCGCCCTGGACAGTGGAGCCAGCAGGGCCAACAGTATCTCGCGCTTCCTGGCCCCGGCATACTCCTTCAGGGCTCTGCCGAGCGGCAGGTGCTGTGGTTTGGCCTGCCTCGACACCTTGTGCACATAGGTGGCCATGAATGCGAAGGGGTACTCTGGATCGCGTTTGTTCTCGGCCAGGTGCAGACACACGCGGCCGACCACGTTCCAAACCGCGCTACGCTCCCTCAGGTATCGCTGAACGCCGTCCTCGTAGCCGGCGGCCTCTTCGGCCAGGGCCGTGCCCGCGTCCTGCCATACTTCCCGAAGGATCTCGGCGGTGAGCAACTCGGCCCCCTGCATGGGGGGGGCGGCCTGGGCCATGGCCACGAGCTCTTCCGGGTCCGGTTCCGGGATGACGACTGTTTTGGGGTCAATCGGGTCCAGAGAGACGCACGTTCGACTGACGAGCAAGCGGCCGAGATCGCGCCAGAACGAGAGCGAAGGGGGTAGAACCGTCGAAAGCTCAGCAGCACCGAGGTGCAGCACGCCGCGGCCACGACCGGCCCCGAAGGCCTCTACTATCTTGGTTGCGCTTCCGGTTGGGACGGGGGCGCCGTCCGCCCGGGGATCTGCCTGGACATCGATCCTGCCGCTTGGCGTCAAGCGGCAGACCAGGCCCGTGCCTGCGGTTCGAGGGTCGTGTAGAGCGAGCTGGCTCATCGTCTGCTCACCGTCGAGTTCGGCCACGTTAGGAGACCCGTTCCCAATGGACCCGTCGTGTTGTGAGTTCGAATCTCACCCCACCGAGGATCGAGCGATCTCCTGGAGCCTATCGATCTCGAAGACCTTTCCCATGGTTCCATCCTCGGCTTGGGGTCGGCGGAGCGTAACACCCTGCGATGAGCGTGTCGAGCAGCTCAGCGCACCGAAATGGTGAGGACGTTGCTCTGCATGCCGACGCTCTCGCCGCTCGGATCGCCGCCTCTCCACTGGATGGTGTGCCTTCCCGGTTTTGAGAAGCGGTACGACGTGATCTCGTAGTTGTAGTCCGCCCACGGGCTCTTCATCACGGCGCCGTCGTACACGCCAGGCCCCGCGTACCTCTGCGTGGCGAGCTCGCCGTCCACGTACTCCTCGAACACGGTCTTGGGCCCCATCACGTAGACCTCGCGTCCCGGCTCGAAGGCCTCGAGCACGTGGATGACCCGCACCTCCTCGCCGACCGCCACCTCCAGCTTCGCCGTCATGATGGTCAATCTGATCCCGTTTTTGGCCGGACCCTTGGCAGCGAAGAGCGGATAGCCTCTCGCGACCGCCACGTCGGCCGGAGGGGCATCGGCGATCCTGTCCCCTTTGCGGACATACAGGCCCGGGAAGTGGCGCAGGTGCCCCGGAACGTACGGATCGGTCGGCTTGATGCCGTAGTCGTGCGGGTCCCGCGCCATCACGAAGGCCCGGTCGCCCGGACCCAGATCCTCTTTCCGGATCCGCTCGAATGCCCATTCGCGGCCGCGGTTCGTGTCCCGAATCACGAAACGCCCCTTCTCGAAGGTCGCCAGGTGCTGCCAGTCGGCGAAGGGAGGCAGGTAGTAGAGCTCGTCCCCCTTCCAGCGGGACTTCAGCTTGTAGACGTCATCGGGCGTCTTCCACATCCACGCCTTCTCGGTGAACAGCCGGATCGTCACATGCCGCCCGTCGTACTCGAACAGGTGGATCCCGGGCATAGCGACCTTCTTCCCGGCGAGGCTCTCGCCTGTCAACCGCCAGATGCCCTCGGCTCCGGACCGCGAGTCAGGGTCAGGTGCAGCGCCGACGAGAACAAACAGCGCCGCGAGAATCCATCCTCGATTCATCGGCATTCCTCCCATCCCGAGATACGCTCGAGCATCCGATGGGTTTCAAGTGATTTTCCGTCACCCTGCCGCTCGTTGTCCACGGCGGTCCGTTTGACGTATTGAACCCTTTGCCGACCGGGCGTATCCTGGTCATCGAGATGTCGACCAGGACACTAGAAACGCAGGGCGTCGCGATCGGACGCCACCCGTGTCCCCGGGGCAATCCATAGTCCTGGTCCAGGCCCCGCATCTCTCCCATTTCCACTGTCAGGCAAGGCGAGACCCGATGCGGGGCCGGCAGGCTCTTTGAAGGCTGGTGGTGGCCCTGGCTCAGTCGGCAGAGCACCGGGTTGTGGTCCCGGAGAGGAGGGTTCGAGTCCCTCGGGTCACCCTGACGGGACGTCGCTCAAGTCGGTAGGGCGCCTGGTTTGGGACCAGGAGGTTGGCGGTTCGAGTCCGCCCGTCCCGATAGGAGGAGTGGCTCCGTAGCTCAGGTGGCAGAGCGGCGGCTTGTTAAGCCGAAGGTCGCAGGTTCGATCCCTGCCGGAGCCGTGTTGTTTGGAAGGGCGGTTCGCCGCCCGCCCGCCCGCGTGGTTCACTTGTGAGCGATCGCCTGCGGCGGTATACTTCTTCCGAGCATCTGAGACGGAGATTCACTCGATGATCAAGGAACTGACGGCAGAGAACTTCAAGTCGCTGCGCGACGTGAAGATCAGCTGTGAACGCGTCAATGTCTTCATCGGCCGTCCGAACAGCGGGAAATCCAACATCCTCGAGGTCATCGGCTTGCTCTCATCCGGATACCACGGATCCGTCGAGCGGTTCGTTCGCCTGAGCGGCCCATATGATCTTTTCTTTGGACGCAGCCTCGACAGAACCGCAGAGATAGGATTCGACCTCGGCAAGGTGATCATCGAGTCGGGAGCAGAAGGCGCCAAGGCCTGGTTCGAACACAGGGCTGGTAACGGCGATCCTATCCGAGAGAGCTTCTTCGACTACAAGTTCCACTCCACCGGCCCGGGGAGGAAAGACAGCTTCATGACCTACAGGTTCTACCGCTTCGATTCCTGGGAAGGAGAGAACAACCTCCAGTTCCTCTCTCCGCCAGGAGGCGGCAACCTGGCAATGATCGTCTACAGCAACGCCGAGCTGCGCCGTCTCTTGCAGAACATCTTCAGCGAGTATGGCCTTCGCCTCTCCGTGGAGGCCAGAGACTATCCCTCGGCATCGGCCACCACGCATGTCCTCAAGGTCCTGCACGACACAGGCGATCTGACCGTGTCGTACTCATGGTCCATGGTCTCGGACACGCTCAGACGCATGGTGTTCTTCCTGGCCGCCGTGATCACGAGCAAGGACTGCGTACTGGCCTTCGAGGAGCCGGAAGCGCACGCATTCCCCTACTACACGAAGTTCCTGGCCGAGCGGATCGCGCTCGACGAGAGCAACCAGTACTTCCTCGCCACTCACAATCCGTACTTCCTCATGTCCTTGCTGGAGAAGACACCCAGCAAACAGCTCGCCTGCTTCGCGGTCGACCTGCGCGAAAACCAGACGGTCGTGAAGAGGCTCACAAAGAAGCAGATCGAGGAAGCGATGGACGGCACCGAGGACGTCTTTCTGTCCGTAGACAAGTACTTCGGAGAAAGCGCGTGATCTTCGTCGAGTGCTACGCCGACACGGCGCTGGTGCATTTCCTGGGACACGAGAGCGAGACGATAAAGCACCTCGGAGGCAAGGGTCGAGTGGTCGGAAATGCCTGGAAATACGAGGGCACGGTGGGCCTGGTGGATCAGGATCCCGGGAGTAATCAGCCCCGCCGCATGAAGGAGTTTTCGACCAAGGAGAAGATGGGCTCCCTTCAGTTGAAGGTACACCCCTCGAGAAAGAGCGTTCTGGTCGTCGTACCGCCAAGGCTCGAGGAGTGGTTTTTACGCGCCGCCAAAGAGGCAAAGGTGGACATCAGGGAGTTCGGACTGTCGGACAACGCGAAAGACCTTCACGCGGAGCTCGGCTCGAGCACCGGCAGGCATCTCGAGAAGCTCGAGGGGTTCCTCGAAGCACTCCAGGAGAAAAAGAGCAGGCTCCTTGCCGACATGCGACAAGCGCTCGCGCCACGATGAGGAATCGATCAGTAGCAGAGGAGGTCGTCTCCCAGGTCGGCGCCGTAGAGCGTGCCGATGATCACCAGGATCTGCGACTCCGCGCTGCCGCAGGTCTGCCCGTCCGGACAGACGGGCGCGTCCGGATCGCAGATCATGTGGCAGCTCTTGCTGCACATGCCGGGCAGACCGAGCATCTCGCACAGGATGCCGTTGAGGATGTCGTCGTAGGAGCACCACTCGCCCTGGCTGCAGTCCGCCGGCTCGACGCACGGCATGCCGAGCGTGCCGGCGTTCGGATCCACGCACAGGTGCGCGTCGTTGCAGACGCACTCCGCAGCGCCGCCGCAGGCGCCGGTGCACGAGCCGTCGTCGCGGCACCCGGCCGCGCACACGCCCTCGGCGCAGTACTGATCCGCGGGGCAGTCGCGGTCCTCTTCACAGGGCGTGGTGTTCACGACGCACGAGCCGCCCGCGAGGGAGACGTCCCGCCACAGGCCGTCGAAGGCGTGCACCGTCGCGCTCCCCGCGTCCCACTCGATACGGAACGGCTCCCAGAGGTCGTGCGGGTCGAGCATGCGGCCGTCCTCGGCGATGAGCGTCTCGCCCACGAAGACGCTGACCGACGCCCAGCTCCGGGCCCCGGTCCCCGGCCCCCAGTAGTGGACCGCCACCCGGTAGGTCGCATCCACCGGCTCCTGGATCAAGACGAGCTCCGGACCGAAGCCCTCGATGTCGTCCAGCTCCAGGACGGGATCGCCGGGGGTCCGCCCGCTGTCCCCGTCCCACTCGGGCCACGGGCTCGCGCCGGGCACGCAGTTGGCGTAGTAGCAGGAGTCGTTGGAGCAGTAGTCCGTCGTGCTCCCCCTCAGGATCCGGAGATCGAGGTCGGTGTCGGCGGTGTCCCAGCGCAGCTGCACGCGAAGCTCGCCCTCGCCGACCTCGCACTGCCCGGTCTGCTCGTTGCAGGTCCCGGTGGCGCAGGTGCCGCAGGTCCCGCCGCAGCCGTCTCCGCCGCACAGCCTGCCGTCGCAGTCCGGCTGGCACCGGCACTCGGCCGTGCTCTCCGTCAGCGGGACGCAGACCTCGCCGCCGAGTCCGCAGTTCTCCTCGGTCGTCCAGGCCTCGTCCACGCAGCGCTGCAGAATGTCGTCCAGGCACCGCTGGCGGCCGTTCTCGCAGCTGCCGTCGCCCTGGCAGACGGCGGTCGTCTGCGAGGTCGGCACGCAGTGCTCCTCGCCGAGCGCGCAGTCCTGAAGAAGCGCCCACTCGCCGTCGGCGCACGCCTCGAGCCGATCCCCCAAGCAGCGTTGCTCCCCTTCCGCGCAGCCTCCGGCCTGGCATTGGGCCGCCGTCTCGGAGCTGGCGACGCAGGCGAGCCCGGCGAGGCCGCAGTTCTGCTGGACGGTCCAGCCGCCGTCGAGGCAGTACTCCAGGACATCGCCGTCGCAGCGCTGATCGCCGTTCTGGCAGGCGAGGTCCCGGCACTCGGCCGCGGTCTCGGACAGAGGCACGCACTCGAGCCCGGTAAGGCCGCAGTTCTGCTGGAAGCTCCACTCCCCGTCCCGGCAGTACTCCAGGACATCGCCGTCGCAGCGCCGCGCGCCCTCCTGGCAGGCGAGATCTTGGCACTCGGCCGCGGTCTCGGATAAAGGCACGCACTCGAGCCCGGCGAGGCCGCAGTTCTGCTGGAAGCTCCACTCCCCGTCCAGGCAGTACTCGAGGATCTCTCCGTCGCAGCGCCGCGCGCCCTCCTGGCAGGCGAGGTCCCGACACTCGGCCGCGGTCTCGGACAAGGGCACGCACTCGAGCCCGGAAAGGCCGCAGTTCTGCTGGAAGCTCCACTCCCCATCGAGGCAGTACTCGAGGATCTCTCCATCACAGCGTTGATCGCCCTCCTGGCAGGCGAGGTCCCGGCACTCGGCCGTCGTCTCCGTGAGAGCGACGCAGGACTCGCCTCCCAGGGCGCAGTTCTGCTGGGCCACCCAGCTGCCCCGGTCGCAGTACTCGAGCAGTTCCCCGCTGCAGCGCTGCTGCCCGGTGCTGCAGTCCCCGGCGCTGCGGCACTCCGCGGCCGTGTCGGAGAGCATCTCGCAGCTCTGCCCGTCCAGCGAGCAGTCCTGCACCAGGGACCAGGCGCCGTCGGCGCACTGCTCGAGCCGCTCCCCATCGCAGCGCTGCGCGCCCGCCTCGCAGTCGCCGCTGTCCACCGGCTGCCCGCCCCCGCAGGCCACGGCGCAGACAGCGCAGAGCGAAACAAGCCAAGTTCTCATATCGTCTCCTTTTTCGGCCATGACCGAAGCCCGTGTTCGAGTTCCATCGCATAAGGAGACGGAGCATTCGAGAAAGATTGCGCACTTTCTCGGAGGCGAAAACGAGACTCCGGGCGTCTTGTTGACTTCGAGGGCCGCCTGCCACACAATCCACGCCCATGGACCGCAGCCCGGGCCTCGCCGCAAAGACCGCCTATCTCCTGGCGCTGTGGCTCGCCGTCACCCCGAACGCCCATGCGGGCGATCCGCCGGCGGAGCCGACCGCGCTGGACCCGGCCCTCGAGGTCCAGAAGGAGAGGCTCCAGGCGCTGGTCGAGGGCCGGCCCATGGCGGGCGTGACCGCTGCCAGCCTGTTCACCTTCCCGCTGCACGAGCTCGGGGCTGTCGAGCGCCGGCTCTCCGAGCTGGCGGTCGAGATCGAGATGCAGGCTGCGGCCGCAGAGCGGCTCGAGAGCCGGCTCGCAAGGATCGAGACCGAGCTGCCGCCCCCCGAGCCGCCCGGGCCCGCGCCCGAGCCTCCGCGGGCCGGCGCGGACGGCGGACGGGACGCCGGCGCGCCGGACGGCGGCGCGGAAGACGAGGCCTACCGGGAGGCGGTCAGAGCCTATCAGCAGGCCTCCGAGGAGCACGCGCGGCGGGTCGCGGAGCACGCGGCGGCGCTCGAGCGGCACGGGCGGGAGAGCTCGGAGCTCCGCGCGAAGCTCGAGCTCGACCTCGCCCAGGCCAGGGCCGCCCTGTCCATCGCCCGGGCCCGCAAGACCTTTCTCGAGGCCCTGGCCGGGCGCCTGCGCGCTCTGCCCGAGGCGAGCCAGGCCGCGCTGGCCGAGCTGGCCGCGCCGCGCAGGGGAATGCGGGCCGAGGCCGAGGGCCTCGAGCGGCTGGCCGGCTCGCTGGCGTCCCTGCACGGCCGGGTCCGGGGCCTGGCGGCGCGCGCCCACGCCGGCGCCCTGGAAGGCCTGCGGGTCGACCGCGAGGCCATCTCCCGAGAGCTCGACGCGCTGGGCGCGGCCTTGCATGGCCGGGCCGAGATCCTCGCCCGCCTGGCCTCCGAGACGATCGCGGCCGCTTCCGAGCTCGAGCGAGAAGGCGCCGAGACCCTGGAGCTGGTCCTGGGCCGGGTCCTGGATCCGGACTGGGCCGACCTGGACGAGGCCTTTCGCGAGACGCTCGTCGAGCTGCGCCAACTGTCGCGGCTGGTGGCCGATCTGCCGCGTGCCCCGGTCCGGGCAGCCAGGCTCGTCGCCGAGCTCGACCGCTTGCTGCCCGAGCCCGCGGCCGTCAACACGACCGAGCAGGCCGAGGAGGTGCTGGCCGAGATCCAGGCGCGCCTCGAGAGCCTGGATGGCCTGGCCTCGATGAGCAGTCTCGGCCTGGACCGCTGGCAGCTGGTGGACGCGCGCCTGCGCCTGAGCCTGCTCTCGCCCCTGGTCTCGGCCGAGACCCGGGACGGGGCCTACTCGCTCGGCACGGAGCTGCTGTCCGACCTGCAGGCCGACGGGATGGGCCTGATCGACAAGCTCAGCGCCTGGGCCGGGGAGAAGCTCGGGAAGGCGAGGCAGCTGCCAGAGTTCGTCCTGACGCCCGAGGGCGGCCTGTGGGCGCTTCGCATGCTGGCCGCCCTGGCGGCCTTCGCGCTGGCGGTCCTGCTCCGCGCGCGCTCGCGCAGGCTGGTCTCGCTGGTCGTGCGCTGGCTCAAGGGGCGGCGTTCCATGCGCGGACGCGGCGGGGCCCTCATCCGCTGGGCGGGCTTCTTCCACGCCCTGATGCCCAGCGCGGTCGTGCTGGCCGGCGGCTATTTGACTCTGGGGCTTCTCGGCTTCGAGCACCCGGAGGTGCGCTTCGTCGAGCTCGCCTTCCTGTGGCTGTGGCTTTACGTCTTCGGCCGCCAGGTGCTGCTGGGCCTCACCCGCCAGGTCTCCCGGGGTCGACCCGCCCTGATCGCCGCCCGGCCCGCCACGGTGGAGCTGCTCAAGGTCACCTACGGCCGCGTGGGGCTCATGCTGGCGCTGGTGGCCATCGCGCACGCCTGGTGCGCGGACTTCCTGGGCACCGGCGCGCTGCGCACCCTGGTGCTGTGGTTCGCCTGGCTGTGGCTGCTGGGCTGGGCGGTCTGGGCCGCCTTTGCCTGGCGCCGCCCGCTGGGCCAATGGCTCGTGGGCGGTCACCCGGAGGGCTCGGCGGGCAAGCGGCTGGGGGCTGTCGTCTCCGGCTCCGCCTGGGCGATCCCGGCCGTACCGCTCGTCTTCCTGTGGCTCGTGCTGGCGGGTGTATGGGGCCTCGGAGCCCGCCTGCTCAAAGGCGGCGGCCTGGGGACTTACCTCCGGGCGCGATCGCTCAGGCGCCGATCGCAAAAGGCGCAACCGGACAGCGCGGCTGCGGAGTGCCAGCCCCTTCCCGAGGCCTACCTGGCGGAGTTCCCCCTCTATCCCCTGCAGGGCGACGAGGAGACGCTCCTGCTGCCGCGCGAGGAGCTGCTGCGCGAGGTCTTCGATCAAGTCAAGTCCTGGCTGGCGGACCGCAAGGACGGCTCCCTGGTCCTGCTGGGAGAGAAGGGCGCGGGCAAGACCACGCTGCTGAACCTGCTCGGCCAGCGCCTGACCTCGCTGCCGGTCTCGCAGCACACCTTCGCCCGCAAGCTGCTGGACGAGAAGGCCATGGCCGCCGACCTGGCCGAGGCCCTGGGGCTCGAGGAGGTCAAGAACACGGGCGGACTGGCTGCCCAGCTCAACAAGGGATCCGAGCGGGTCGTGCTGCTGGACGAGGTGCACAACCTCTTCCTGCGGGTGGTGGACGGCTACGAGTCCTTCGAGGCCCTCACCCGCCTGGTCAACTTCACCAGCGAGAAGGTCTTCTGGGTGCTGGTCTTCAACACCTTCGCCTGGGACTTCGTCAACCGGAGCCGCCAGCGCCTGCACTACTTCCGACGGCTGAGGCAGCTGCCGGCCTGGCGCATGGAGGAGATCCAGGAGCTCATCGCGCAGCGCAACCGCAAGACCGGCCTCGTGATCGAGTTCGACGACTTTTTGCTGGACGGCGAGCGCAGCGCTTCCGGGGACCTGGAGGTGATCGAGAGCGCCGAGGGTTACTTCCGCCTGCTGACCGAGGCCAGCGGCGGCAACCCCCGGCTGGCGACCTACCTGTGGCTCAAGTCCCTCAGGACCGAGATAGTCGAAGGTGGGGACAGCGAGGGCGAGGGCCAGGGGGTCGGGCTGCGGGTGGGCCTGTTCCCGTCCCCGCCGGACAGCGAGCTCGAGAATCTGAACCCCGAGCTCCTCTTCGCCCTGGGCGCCTTCTGCCAGCACGAGAACCTGAGCGTGGACGAGCTTCGCCGGGCGCTCAACGTGGACCTGGACTTCGCCGGCTTCGCGGTCCGCTTCCTCACCGAGTACGGCTACCTGGAGCGCAAGCACACCGACGAGCGGCGCTTCACCCTCACGCCCCGCTCCTACCGGCAGGTGCTGCGCGTGCTGCGCGCCAAGCATCTCCTGTTCGCCGAGGAATGAGCCATGCCGGACGTCGACCAGCCAGCGCCCATCCCGGGAAGGGATCCCGGTCTGCCGCCCTCGCTGCCTCCGGATCCCCAACTCCCGAAGCCTCCGGGCGACGGGAGCCCGGGGACCATGAAGGCAGCCCCGGCCGGCCTGGCCGCCGCGCCGCCCGGGGCTGCCAGCAGCCTGGTCCCGGCCCAGGCCTCGGACATCGGACTGCTGGACTTCTTCGACCCCGGGGCCCTGCCCTGGGCCCTGGCGGTGCTGATCGGCGCGGTGCTCCTGGTGCGCTCCTCCAAGCGCCTGCTCCAGCGGCTGAGCGAGCGCGCGGTGCGCCACCGCCTGGTCATCAAGCAGTCGAGCTCGCTCTTCGCCTTCGCCGTCTGGGTGATCGCCTTCGCCTGGGCCTTCACCATGCTCTTCACCCTGAGCTCCCAGGCCTGGCTGGCGCTCTCGGGCACCCTGGCGGTGACGCTGGGCTTCGCGCTCAAGGACGAGGCGGCCTCCTTCCTGGCGGGTTTGAGCATCCTCGTCAACAAGCCCTTCCAGGTGGGCGACCGCATCCACTTCGGCGGCTTCTACGGCGAGGTGAAGGAGATCGGGCTCCGGACCGTGCGCCTGGTGACCCTGGACGACAACCTGGTCAGCATCCCCTCCAACAAGTTCCTGGTGGACGCGGTGGCCTCGGCCAATGCGGGCGAGCTGGACTGCATGGTGGTCATGCGCTTCTTCATCACCCCCCAGGCCGATCACCGGCGCGCCAAGGAGATCGTGGAGGAGGCCGTGCTGGCCTCCAAGTACCTCTACCTGGGCAAGCCCTGGACGGTCCTGGTCCAGGTCCTGCCGCCCGAGCACGGCGTCATGGCCGTGGAGCTCACCGCCAAGGCCTACGTCTATGACACCCGCCACGAGAAGGCCTTCGCCAGCGACGTGACCGAGCGCGTGCTGGACGCCTTCCAGTCGCACGCCATCCCCATGCCGGCCGGCCGGAGCGCAGCGCCTCGGCCCGAGAGCTCTTGAGGCTCGGGGCCGCAGGCCGGCTATCCGCTCTTGTCCCCGATCACCATCAGGTACAGGGCCAGCCGTCCGATGAGCGGCAGGGACGTGAGCAGGCTCTCCGCGAGCCGGGCCGCGCGCCAGCGATCCCACCAGCCGGGCGGCACCCAGCCCACGAAGCGGTGCCGCACGGGCTCGAAGCCGGCTCGCCGGAGGAAGCCGCTCGCGTTCTCGGCCGTGCCCCGGAGCACGTGGCGCTCGACCGACCAGGAGAGCGCCGGATGCAGCAGAATGAGCGGGATCCACAGGGGCTGCTGCGGGTTCGGGTCCAGAAAGACCGCCCGCCCGCCGGAGATCAGCGCCCGGTGGACGCGCTCGAGCACCTCGACCGGCCGCTCCAGGTGGTGCAGGATGCCCCGCCCGATGACCGCGTCGTAACGCCCGCGGGCATCGAGCTCCTCGGCCGGCAGACACAGCGCCTCGAAGGCCTCCCGGCAGCCGAGCTGCTCGACCCGCTCGCTCAGGCTCTCGAGGCTGCCGCGCGACACGTCCAGGCCCGTGACCCGGCAGCCCGCCCGCAGCAGGGCCAGGGCCACCCGGCCCTGGCCGCAGCCGAGATCCAGCACCCTGTCGCCCGGCCGCAGGTCGAGCGCCTCGAGCATGCGCGCGGTGACGGCCCGGTGGAAGGCGGAGTCCCGCTCGAAGAGGATGGAGGCGTACTCGCGGTGATGGTGGTCGAAGTGATCCCGCTGCTGGCGAAGCCGGTCGTCCATGCGCTGGTCAGAAGGTACACGAGCTCGACCTGGCTGGCAAGCCCGAGAGCCAGGCAGAAATACGATAGAGTATCTAGTCAATAGAAAAATCGCCGGGGAATGATATTTTCCTGTTGATTGTTTCCGGCCGGTGGGTATTTAGGTGGAGAGACGAGTGAGATGCCACGAGTGAGCTCCACGGCAGCCGGCCTTCTTCTGCTCCTGTGCATCTTGATGGCCTGTGATCAGAGCCCATCCGATCCGCCGCGCTTCGTCTGTCCGGCCTCCAGCCAGTGCACGCAGGCTTGCTGCGAACAGGTCCTCGTGCCGGCAGGCTCCTTCGTCATGGGCTCGGACGAGAGCGAGCACGAGGCGCCTCCACCGGCTTTCTTCGGAGGCCTGCGGAGCTTCGGCGTGCAGGGGCCGGCCCACGAGGTGCAGCTCGACGCCTACTGCATCGACCGCTACGAGGTGACGGTCGAGCGCTACGAGGCCTGCGCGCAGTCGGGGGTATGCGATCCCGGCGGCTCCGAGTGCTCCTACATGCCTCGCGAGGGCGAGTATCAGACCAGGGTGAACCACTACCCGAGAGAGTGCGACAACCGGGGTCACCTCTGCCCTACCTTTCCCGTCAACTGCAAGTCCTACACGCAGGCGCAGAGCTACTGCAGCTGGATCGGCAGGCGGCTGTGCACCGAGGCGGAGTGGGAGCGAGCGGCCAGCGGGCCCGGGCCCTCGAAGAGAGCTCACCCGTGGGGTGACGCGCCGCCGAATGCGGACCTGCTCAACGCGCTCGAGCACGGACCGGGCCACCTGATGCCGGTCGACAGCTACCCGGACGGCGTATCGGCCGAAGGTGTCCACAACCTGGCCGGCAACGTCTACGAGTGGGTCGCCGATGCCTACGCACCCTACCGGGTCGGCGCGCGACCGAGCAGGAACCCGACGGGCCCTCGGACCGGCGCGCTGCGCATCGGCCGCGGAGCCTGCTTCTTGAGCGAATCCGGCTTCAAGAGCGCAGACAGGACCACCTTCGACCCGGACTTCAACTGGGGCTGCGTGGGCATCCGCTGCTGCAGCACACCGGAGCCGGCCGCAGCGATCGGGAGAGCGCAGCCATGAGCACCGAGCCGACCCTCAAGCGCAGGACCCTGCTGAAGCTCCTGACCGCCTCGTCGCTCGCGCCGGCCGCCCTGCCGGGGCGGGCCGGGGCATTCCCTGCCAGGCGCGAGCCGGGGCTGAGGCGGTCGGGCCGGCTGGGCGCGGAAGCGGTCGAGGAGCTGCCGTCGATCTGCGATCTCTGCTTCTGGCGATGCGGCATCCTGGTCCAGGTCCGCGACGGGCGGATCGTGAGGGTGCGCGGCAACCCGGATCACCCTCGCAGCAAGGGACGCCTGTGCGCCCGCGGCAACGCGGGCCGGCACATGGTGGATCACCCCGATCGCCTGAGCGCCCCGCTGCTCCGGGTCGGAGAGCGCGGCGAGGGCAAGTGGAAGCGGATCAGCTGGGACCAGGCCCTCGATCTCTGGGCCGAGAAGACGCGCCAGGCGATCGCCGAGCACGGGCCGGGCTCGATCGGGCTCTTCTCCCACGGGCTGGCCTCCCGCTTCATGAACGCCTTCATGCTCCACCTGGGCAACCCCAACCGGGCCGCGCCCTCCTTCGGCCAGTGCCGGGGCCCGCGGGACGTCGGCTTCCAGCTCACCTTCGGGGACGGGCCGGGCTCTCCCGAGCGGCACGACATGGCCCGCAGCCGGATGATCGTGCTCCTGGGCTGCCACATCGGCGAGAACGTACAGACCGGCCAGGTGGCCGAGTTCGCCGAGGCGCTGTCCCGCGGCGCCCGGCTGGTGGTCGCCGATCCGCGCATGTCGGTGGCCGCCTCCAAGGCCGATCGCTGGCTGCCGATCCGGCCGGGCACGGACACGGCCCTGCTGCTCGCGTGGATCCACGTGCTGCTGGCCGAGGAGTCCTACGACCGGGACTACATCCAGCGCCACAGCATCGGCATCGACTCGATCCGTAGGGCGGTCCGCCCCTGCACCCCCGCCTGGGCCTCCGAGGTCACCCAGCTGCCCCGGGAGGCGATCGTCGAGGAAGCGCGCTGGATGGCCCGGCACAGGCCGGCGGTCCTGATCCACTGCGGCCGCTTCAGCGCCTGGTACGGCAACGACACCCAGCGAGCTCGGGCCATGGCCATCCTGACGGCCCTGCTGGGCGCCTGGGGACGGCCGGGCGGATACTTCCTGAGATCGAGGATCCCGCTCGGCCCGCGGGCCTGCCCCCCGCCCCACGGAGAGATGGACGAGAGCGCAGCCTCGGGCCGGCACGCCTTCACCCACTTCGGCGTGGCGGCCCAGGAGATCGTCGAGGCCAGCATCGGTCCCCGGGCCCGCATCAAGCAGTGGGTGTTCTACGCCGACAACCTCGCCCAGTCTCACCCCGACTTTCGCAGGATCAAGGAGGCCATGCGCAGGGTCGACTTCATCACCATGGTGGACATCTGGCCGACAGAGGGCGCCCTGTGGGCCGACCTGATCCTGCCCGAAGCGAGCTACCTGGAGCGGCACGGGGACGTCTACGCGGTCGAGGATCATCCCCGGCCCTTCGTCGCCCTGCGCCAGCCGGCCATACCGCCCCGCTGCGAGGCGAAGGAGCCTTACTGGATCGCCCAACAGCTCGCCCACCGGCTGGGGCACACCGACTGCTTCACCCAGCCGGACGTGACGGGCTACCTGGACGCCCGCCTGGCGCCTCTGGGGATCGGATACGAGGAGCTGGCCCGCAAGGGCATCCACCAACTCGACGAGCAGCAGCCATTCCTGCCCGAATGCTCTGCCCACCGCTTCGCCACCCCGAGCGGGAAGATCGAGCTCTTCTCGTCGACCCTGGAGAGCAAGGGCCACGATCCGATCCCGCGCTTCGAGGCGGTCGAGCAGCCGGAGCCGGGCTGGTACAGGCTGCTGTCCGGACGCAGCCCCTACCACACCGGTGCCCGGACCCAGAACCTGTCGCGGCTTGCACGCCAGGCCCCGCAGAACAGCCTGTGGATCAACGCGGACGAGGCCAGGGCCAAGGGTCTCAGAAGCGGCGATCTGGTCTACCTCGAAAACCAGGACGGCTTCAGGACCGGACCGATCGCCATCCTGGCGACGGCGGCCATCCGCAGCGACGCGGTCTTCATGGTGCACGGCTTCGGCAGCCGCTCGCCGGCCATGCGCTTCGCACATGCCAAGGGCATCTCGGACAACCTGCTCTCCAGCCGCTACGCGGCGGACGGCCCGACCGGCGGGACCGGCTTCCGGGTCAACTTCGTCCAGCTCGTCGATCGAGAAGGCAAGGAGATCGGAGGCACCAGCGAGAGGAGCCTGCGGGAGCGCGAGGCCTATCCCAAAGCCTCGGACCTCGCCCCCGCGCCCGATCTGCCCGATCCGAGCGCGGCGAAGCCGAGAGCGGACGAAGCAGGCGAGAAGAAGCCCCTGGACGGGAAGAAGCCCCAGAAGAAGGCTGAGGACAGCCCGGGCGTCTTCCAGGTCAAGCCCGAGGACAGCTGCTAGGCGGGCGAGAAGAGAGCTGCGATGTCGCGACAAGCCATGCTCATCGACATGCACCGCTGCGTGGGATGCGGAGCCTGCACGATCGCCTGCCAGGAGGAATGGGCTCTGCCGGAGGGCGTCACCCGCTGCTGGGTGCGGCCCTTGAAGCCGGGCTGCAGCGAGGCGGAGCAGAGCTACACGCACTACGTGGGGATGTGCCACCACTGCGAGCAGGCCACATGCCTCACCGCCTGTCCCACGGGCGCGAGCTACCGCGACGAGCAGGGCCGGGTGAGAGTCGATGCGCAGGTCTGCATCGGCTGCGGCTACTGCGTGGCGGCCTGCCCCTATGGCGCGCGCATGCTCCGCAAGGACATCGGCCAGATCGAGAAGTGCGACCTCTGCGCCGCCCGGACCGACGCCGGAATGCAGCCGGCCTGCGTGGACACCTGCCCGGCGGGTGCGAGGATCTTCGGCGACCTGGACGATCGCGGGTGCGAGCTCAGCCGCGCCTTCCTGGATCGCCACGTCCGCCGCAACGAGAGCCGGGAGGTGTCGATCGGCCCCCGGCTCTTCTACTCCGGCAAGCGAGAGGACCTGGACAGGATCTTCGCCGCCTACCCGCCGGATCCCGCCAAGACCTCGCCACCGATCGAGGGCGCGATCATGCAGAAGCTCCTCCGGCCCGGCTTTCTCGTCCTGGCGGGTCTGGCCTTCCTGGGTCAGGGGATCGCGTTCCTGCGCCAGCTGGCCGTGACCCGAGAGCAGACCGAGGATCCGGCGGCGCCCGCGGAGCCGCGCCTCGCGCGCCGGCCCATGCCCGCGGTCTGGCTGCACTGGTTCAACGCGCTGATATGGCTCTTCCAGATCCTGACCGGCTTCGGCCTGCTGTCGAGCAGCAGCTACCGCGTGACGCCGGGCTTCTTCAACCGGACCATGCTCGCCATCTTCGGCTCGCGCGAGGCCATGCTGGACTCGCACATCGCGCTGGGCTTGCTGTGGCTGGCCGTGCTCCTGGCCTACGCCACCTTCGGCTTCAGGGGCTACCTCAGACCCTTTGTCCGCGGCTTGCGCCTCCGGCGCGAGGATCTCAGCTGGCTGCGGATCATGGCCGGACGGATTCTCCTGCGATCGGAGCGCCCGCTTCCGCCCCAGGACAAGTACAACGCCGGCCAGAAGCTCTTCGGCATGCTGGTCTGCGCCGGGACGCTGCTGACCGCGATCAGCGGGCTCGCCATGGTCTTCTTGCCGGGCAGCGGCTGGCCCGTGCGCTGGGCGATTCCCGTCCACTTCGCGGCCGCATCCATGGTCGTCGTCGGCCTGATCGTCCACCTCTACATGAGCCTCTTCGTCAGCTCGGAGAGGCCCGCCCTCGTGTCCATGTTCCGGGGCTCCGTCCCGGAGAGCTACGCCCGCGAGCATCACCAGCTCTGGTGGGAGGAGATCCGAAAGAGACGATCGGACATACCGGAAGGAGATGAACGAACATGACTGCACGAGAAGTGCTGGCGTTCGAGCTGCTCATCCTGTCCTGCGCTCTGACCTTTGCCGCTTGCAGCCAGAAGGAGCCGCCCGAGCAGGCCGGGACCACGGTCGAGTACGAGCCCGGAGAGGCGGGCCGCTCCGGCCCTCCTCCGCCGACCCTGTCCGCCCAGAGAGCGGCCGAGAAGGCCGCCGAGCCGGTGACCCTGCTCGTGCTCGAGGACCGGCGCTGCACGGACCTCAAATGCCAAACCGGCCCCGTGATCGCCAAGCTCGAGCAGACCTTCGACGATCTGCGCGTCGTCCGGCACGACTGGAGCTCGGAGGAGTGCAAACGGATCTTCGAGTCGGAGAAGCTCGAGCGGCTTCCGGCCTTTCTCTTTGACGCATCCGCCAAGGGGAGCAAGGGGCACGCCAAGATCCGGCGCTACCTCGCCACGACCGGCAGCGGACGGATGCAGAGGCTCCGATACCCGACCGACTTCGACCCCAGGGCGGAGATCTGCGACAACGGCCGGGACGACACCGGCGACGGCAAGGTGGACTGCGCCGATCCCTACTGCAAGGGCAAGCCCGTCTGCCGGCCCGATCAGCCCAGGCGGCTGGAGGTCTTCACCATGTCCCAGTGCCCGTTTGGGACCCGGGCCCTGGACTCCATGGAGGAGGTCCTGGACGCCTTCGAGCGCAAGATCGACTTTCGGGTGCACTTCATCGCCAGCGAGAAGGACGGCGAGTTCAAGTCGCTCCACGGCCAGGACGAGGTGGACGAGAACATCCGGGAGCTCTGCGCCATCGAGCACTACCCCAAGGGCTACCGGTACATGAAGTACATCTGGTGCCGCAACCGCAAGATCAAGGACAAGAACTGGAAGGCGTGCACGGGCGCGAACGGCATCCGGGCCGAGACCATCGAGAAGTGCGCCAGCGGCGAGCAGGGCAAGCGCTTGCTGGCCGAGGATCTCAAGCTCGCCCAATCCCTCGGCGTCAAGGCCAGCCCGACCTGGCTGGCCAACAACCGCTACCTCTTCCACGGCATCGCGCCCGAGGCGATCAAGCAGGAGCTCTGCAAGCACAACAAGGGGCTCGAGGGCTGCGAGAAGCGACTCTCGAGCGAATCGCCGGTGCCCGCCAACGCCGTCTGCAAGTGACTCAGCCGTTAGCGCCCAGCTGCCGATCCACCCAGGCCAGCAGCCCCTCCAGGCTCATGGCACCCGAGCTCCGCGCCAGCTCGCGCCCGTCTGCAAAGAGGATCAAGGTGGGAATGGCCTGGATGCCGTGCCGGGCCGCGATGCCCGGAGCCGCGTCCGTGTTCAGCTTGGCCAGGCGGACACGGGGCTCCAGACGCCCGGCGGCCTGCTCGAAGACCGGGGCCATCATCATGCACGGGCCGCAGCGGGGTGACCAGAAGTCGACCAGCACCGTCACGTCGCTCCTCTGGATGTGCCTCTCGAAGCTCGACTCGTCGAGCTGGACCGGGTGGCCGTCGAAGAGGCTCGCGTGGCAGCGGCCGCAGCTCGCCTTCTCCGCGGGCTTGTCCTCCGGAATCCGGTTGACCTGCTGGCATCTCGGGCAGACCGCATTCATGAGCCTGATCTCCTCATCCGAAATCCAAGCTAATCACTCCAGGCGATGGGTCAAGACGTTGACAGCCAGCGCCGGGTAGAGGCATCTTGTTCTGGAATGCACGACGCGAGGAGAAGGTCATGAAGGTGGTGAACCGCTTGTGTCTGGCCGCGCTCGTCCTCGCCTCTCAGCTGCTCGTTGGCTGCGACGGGGCAGATGCGGACGAGCAGCTGATCGGGGCCGAGTGCGCCACGGCCGCCGACTGCGACGATGGCGATGACGACACGCCCGAGCTCGAGTGCATCCTGGACTTCAAGGGCGGCTACTGCGGCCGCGAGGGCTGCACGGCGAGCGCGGACTGCCCGGAAGGCTCCCTGTGCGCCAGCTACGAGAGCGGCAACTACTGCTTCCGGACCTGCCTGGACAAGTCCGAGTGCAACCGGAACCGCACGCTGGAGAACGAGTCCAACTGCTCCTCGAACATCGATCCGGTCGAGGGCGGCGAGGACAAGCTCTGCATTCCCCCGTCGGGCATCTGACCGCAGTGCCCGCCTTGCGGGCCGGCGGCTTCCTTGACAGCGCCCCGGGCGTGCCTACCTTGTTCCTCGGGGCTGGATTTCGATCGGGCCTGCGACAGGACGGTGGAGATGGCACCCGGAACGAGAACCGCCGCGCTGGCGGCCATGCTGCTAGGAGGCCTCGTCATGGCCGGTGAGCTGGAGCCCAGCCACGAGAAAGCGACCTTTGCCGGTGGCTGCTTCTGGTGTAT
Organism: Deltaproteobacteria bacterium; assembly: GCA_016935365.1. Lineage (GTDB taxonomy): Bacteria > Myxococcota > B64-G9 > B64-G9 > B64-G9 > JAFGRB01. The sequence continues at coordinate 77,491 of JAFGRB010000058.1, read as the reverse complement.
GGAGGCCGCCTTCGCGAAGATCGACGGCGTGCGCTCGGTCACGCCCGGCTACACGGGCGGCCGTGAAGAGAGCCCGTCCTACGAGCGGGTCTGCAGCGGCGAGACCGGTCATCTCGAGGCGGTGCAGATCGTCTTCGATCCGGACGCGATCTCCTACCAGGCGCTCCTGGACGTCTTCTGGCGCCAGATCGATCCGACCGACGCGGACGGACAGTTCGCCGATCGGGGATCGCAGTACCGGACGGCCATCTTCTACCACGGCGAGGCCCAGCGCCTGGCTGCCGAGCGCTCGAGGCGCAGCCTGGCCGAGTCGGGGATCTTCGATCGGCCCATCGCCACGCGGATCCTCGCCCTCGAGCGCTTCCATCCGGCCGAGGAGTACCACCGGGCCTACTTCCAGAAGCACCCCGAGCGCTATGCGCGCTACCGGCAGGCCAGCGGCCGGCAGGTCTTTCTCGAGCGGACCTGGAGCCGGAAGCCGGCCTCCGAGGCCCGCGAGACCGATTCCGATCTCCGCGCCCGGCTCACGCCGCTGCAGTACCGGGTGACCCGCGAAAACGCCACCGAGCCCCCGTTCGACAACCGATACTGGGATCACCACGAGCCTGGCATCTACGTGGACGTCGTGTCCGGCCAGGCCCTCTTCGCCTCGGTGCACAAGTTCGACTCCGGCTCGGGCTGGCCGTCCTTCACCCGGCCCATCGAGCCGGATGCGGTCATCGAGAAGCCGGACCGATCGCACGGCATGCTGCGGACCGAGGTCCGCAGCCGGTCCTCCGACTCTCACCTGGGCCACGTCTTTGCCGACGGACCCGAGCCGGATGGGCTCCGCTACTGCATCAACTCCGCAGCCCTGCGCTTCGTCCCGCTCGAGCGGCTTGCCGAGGAGGGCCACGGCGAGCTCTTGCATCTCTTCGAGCGGGAGTGAGCGATCCGCGTTGTTCGCAAGTTCGCTTGCAGTGCGGGTTTGCGCAAGTCAGGAATAGAAAATACCCCATGATTTGGCCTGGAAATCACGATGATTGACCAAGCTACACGCCCCCCTCCCTCGGCCTTCGGCCGGTCCCTCCCGCCAGGGGAGGGACGGATAGCTCTTTGTTCACTTTCGAAAAATACACCTCCCCCTCGACGGGGGAGGTCGGGCGAGGCCCGGGTGGGGGTGAAGACGCCACAGCGCGGATGCGCGGATTCCTCGGAGTGATCTTTTCTCGACGATCGGTTACGATCACTATGTGATGCGATGGATTGCCCTGCTGGCCCTGCTCGTCGCGGCATCCGCCTGCAGCGACGCGACCGGCCTCGCGGATGCGGGCCTGGACGCGGGCACCGATGCGGATGGCGCAGCCGGCGATGACGGCGATGCGGCCACGGGCGATTCCGGCGACAGCGACGCACTCGACGGCGGAGACGTCCAGGCCGACGGCGACGCCGGCCCGGACGGCTCGGGCGACGACGGCCTGGCCGGCCCGGACGGCGGCTCCGACGGCGACGGCGCACTCGACGGCGACGGCGCACTCGACGGTGACGGCGCACTCGACGGTGACGGCGCAGCCGACGGCGCGGGCGACCAGGGCAGCGGATGCGCCTTCTCCGTGCTGACCATCAACCTCAAGCACCCGCTGCTCGGCATGGAGGACGCCCTGCAGCGCCTGCAGATGGTCGCCGACGGCATCCTCGCCTCGCAGCCCGACGCAGTCGCCCTGCAGGAGGTGATCAGGGACGGCGACTCGCCCTGCTTCGCCGAGCAGCTCGCCGGTCTGACCGGCTACGAGTGGTACTGGGAGTTCACCTTCACGGTCCCCTTCTCCTTCGACGAGGGCATCGGCATCCTGAGCCGCCACCCGATCGTCTGGCACGACTCGGCCGAGCTCCCCCACCTGGACCTGGTCATGTTCCGGCGCAGGGTCCTCGGCGGGCGGGTGGACTCGCCCTGCGGGCCGATCCAGCTCTTCTGCACCCACATGACCACGGACTCGGACGAGCAGGTCAAGGCCGATCAGGCCCTGGCCGTCTACGAGTTCATCCGCGCCAACCCGTCGGAGGCGCCGGGCTTCATGGCGGGGGATCTCAACGCCGAGCCCGACACGCTGGCCATGCGCTTCTTCCGCGGCGAGGCCGAGCACGAGGGCACGCGCGGCGATCTGCGCGACGCCTGGCTCGAGACCATGCCGGGCGAGGACGGCTTCACGATCCACTCGAACAACCCCGAGCGGCGGATCGACTACATCTACATCGTTTCCGGCTCCTCGGGCACCGCGAGCGCGGAGTCCTGCGAGCTGATGTACACCGAGCCCCGAGACGGCCTCTACGCCTCGGATCACCTCGGCGTCCTGTGTCGCTTCATGATCCGTTGAGCGTCTGGGCGGGTTTCACGGGATGCCCAGCCTGCGCCGGGATAACACCAGCGCGAGAAGCAGCAGCATCGCGATGTCGGCCGAGCGGTCTGCGCGCCCCGACGCGCATCCGCAGCCCCCGCCTCCGCTGCCATCCGACTCGACCTGGACGACGAACTCCTGAGCATCCGCTCCGGCTCCGTTCCTCACCACCAGGGAGACCCGCTGCTCGCCCTTCTGGTCTTCGGTCGGCGTCCAGGTAATCCGGCCAGTGCCGGGTTCGATCTGCATGCCCTCTGGCTTGCCGACCGTCTCTCCGCCGACCTGGCGGCCGATCGACCACTCGAATGGCCGGCTGCCGCGCGCGGCGGGCAAGCCATCCGTGTCGTACCGGTACGCTTCGCCCACCCGCGCTTCCAGCCCGGCAGCCGAGATGATGCTTGGCGGCAGGAGCCGGTTCTCGTCCGAGACCAGGATCTCCACCGAGGCGAAGCCCTCGAGGCCGCTGTCGTCCTCGGCATGGAAAGTGGCCTGATAGATTCCGGGCTGCGCGTAGATGTGACGGGCGCTCTCCTCGGATGCCTCCCCGCCGTCTCCGAACTGCCAGCCTCGCGATACGATCTCTCCGTCGCTGTCCGCCGCCAGGCCGATGAACCAGACCTCCAGCGGCGCCTCGCCGCTCACCGGCTCCACGCCCGCGTCCACGACCGGGGGCTTGAGGCCGCCCTCGGTCACCACAACCTCGGTCCAGTCGTGTGCGTAGAGGCCGTTGTCGTCCATGACGGTCAGCCGCACCCGGTAGGCGCCCACGCTGAAGGAGTGCGAGACTTCTTCGAGCACGGACTGGCTTCCATCTCCGAAGTCCCACTGGTAGGCTGCGATGGGCGCGCTGCCCGCCCGGCAGTCGCATGCGAACTGGACCGTCAAGGTGCCCTCGCCCTCGCGCTCGCTTGCCACGATCGAGGCGCTGGGCGGCGCGATCTCGCCTTCCTCCGTCCGGACCGAGACCAAGATCCCCACCGATGCCTCGCCCTTGAGCCCGTTTGCGTCGAATACGATCAGGCGGGCCTTGTAGCCACCCGGCACGAGGTAGTCGTGATTGACGACCTGGTCGTACTCGACCGGCGATCCGTCTCCGAAGATCCACTTGTGGCTGACGATCTCGGAGGACGGCGATGTGCTCTGGGCGCCGTTGAACTGGATTTGGAACGGGACGAAGCCTTCCGGCGGATAGGGGTTGGTGGCGATCACGGCCGTCGGAGGCTGGACGCTCTCCTCTGTCACCGAGACCGTGAAATCGTAGTCATCGCTGCCGAAGTCGTTCTCGGCGAGGAGCTGGATCTCGACATCCCCGGCCGCCTGCGGCGTCCATCCGACCACACCGGACGACCTGTCGATGTGAAAGCCCTCCGGCCCTTCGAGCACGCTCCACTCGATCGGCGATGCGCCTGCCGCATCGGCACGGCCGTCCCGGTCGTAGATGTAGGCCACGCCGACCAGCGCCCGGAGGTTGGCGGTCTCGGCGATGACCGGCGGCCGCTCGTCGTTCAGGCACTCGTCGCGCTCCTCGTCGCATATGCCGTCGCATGGATTGCCGTCGGACTCGCAGGCGCCGTCCTCGCACCGCTCCTCTCCGGTGCAGAAGAGGCCGTCGTCGGTGCAGGGCGTGCCGTCTTCGGCGGTCTCGATCCGGCAGCCTCCCGAGCCATCGCACAGGTCGACCTGGCACTCGAGCGCGCCGGCGCATTCGCCCTGCGGATCGAGCCCGCCGTCCGGGGTCCAGGTGCAGGAGAGCGGATCGCAGCAGTGGTCCTCGTAGGGCGCCGCGGTCTCACAGCTCTCCAGGCCGCACAGCGCTCCGTCGCCGCACACGATCTCGGCGGTCGGATGGGTGCACTGCCCTCCGCTGCACAGGTCTTCGGTGCATGGATCGTCGTCCGGGGAGCAGGCCGTGCCGTCGTCCACGTCCTCGGTCGCGCAGCCGCCCGAGCCGTCGCACACGTCGACCTGGCACTCGGGCGCCCCGGCGCACACGCCCTGCGGATCCGGACCGCCATGGGGCGCGTAGAGGCAGGTGGCCGGATCGCAGCAGTGGTCGTTGCGGGGAGATCCGGGATCGCACTCCTCGCCTCCGTTGACCGAGCCATCGCCGCAGCCCGAGCAGATGTCGAGATCCTCGTCGCAATCGTCCGGGTTGGGGCACGGGTTTCCCGGACTCGAGCAGTCGCCGCCCAGGCAGACCTCGCGACCGTTGCAGAAGAGAGGGTCCTGACTGCAGGGCGTGCCGTCGTCTGCGTCCTGGCTCACGCAGCCGCCCTGACCGTCGCAGAGCTCGACCTGGCACTCCACCGCGCCGGCGCACACGCCCTGGGGATCCTCGGATCCGTTCGAGGAGTAGGCGCAGGTGTCCGGGTCGCAGCAATGGTCGCCCCGGGGCAGGCCCGGATCGCAGTCCTCGCTCCCGCACAAGGCCCCGTCCCCGCAGACCAGCGCGGCGGCCGGATGGATGCACTGCCCCGAGCTGCACACGTCGTCGGTGCACGGGTCTCCTTCGTCCGAGCAAGCGGCCCCGTCGTCCAGGTCCTCGACCGCGCAGCCGCCTCCGCCGTCGCAGACGTCTCGCTGGCACTCGGTCGCCGTTGCGCAGGAGCCTTGCGGATCGGATTCACCGGAGAGAGTCCAGGTGCAGGTGATCGGGTCGCAGCAGTGGTGGCCCGCGCCCGGATCGCAGTCCTCGACTCCGCAGACCTCCCCATCCCCGCACACGAGCTCGGCGGCCGGGTGATCGCAGAGCCCGGACGCGCACACGTCGTCGGTGCAGGGATCGCTGTCCGCGGTGCAGGCTGTCCCGTCGTCGGCATCGATCACTTGACAGCCGCCCGCGCCATTGCAGACGTCCAGCTCACACTCCGCCGCGCCGCTGCAAGCATCTTGCGGATCGGCCTGCCCAGAAGGCGTCCAGGTGCAGGTGATCGGATCGCAGCAGTGGTGGCCCGCGCCCGGATCGCAGTCCTCGCCCCCGTCCACCGAGCCGTCCCCGCAGCGGCCCACGTAGCGCAGCACCGTGCCCGCAGCGCCGCCCACGTAGGCCAGGGTCGTGTCGAAGACGAAGAGGCTGCGCAGGTTCGAAGACACCGTGCTCTGCTGCTGGGACCAACTGCTCCCGCCGTCTACGGTGTGTATGATCCAGCCGCCGTCTCCGACCGCCCAGCCCTCCTGGTCGTCGATGAAATCGACAGCATACAGCCGGCCGGTCCCGCCGGGCTTGTTCGTCTGCTCGCTCCAGTTGACGCCGCCCGACGAGTGATAGATTCGGACATTGCTGCTCCGCCAGCCGACCGCCCAGGCCTCCAGGCTGCCAGCATCCACGTGGACATCGTAGAAGTCCAGATCGCCGAGCGCTATCCGGTTCGTCCAGCTCGATCCGCCGTCGCCCGTGCTGGCGATGATCCCGTTCCGGCAGGCGATCCAGCCTCGCTGGGCGTCGATGAAGTGGATGGCCTGGATGCTGCGTCCACCCGTGCTCAGCCCGGTCCACGTCTGGCCCCCATCGGGCGTGGTCCAGAGCTGCGTCGCCGTCGCCGCCCAGCCGCGCTGGGAGTCCAGGAAGAACAGGGCCTTGAAGCTGTCCATGGTCCTGGGCTCGATGGAGTAGTCGTCCCAGCTGCTGTGGCCGTCCCCCACGAAGCAGGCCAGATCGGGATCCATGTATCCATTCCAGAGCACGCCGACCGCGACCACGGCCCCGTTCGGCAAGACCTCCACCCGGTCGGCCATCCGGCTTCCCTCCATGGGCCCGCAGGAGAAGTCCCCTTCGAACACCGTCGACCAGTGACGGCCCGCGTCCTCGCTCAAGTACATCGATCTGCCCTCATCCACGTACAAGCCCGTCTGGCTGTCCAGCCAGGCCATGTCGCTCAGGGTCCCGCTCGTCCCGGTCCCGAGCGGCGCCCAGCTCGTGCCCCGGTCGTGCGTGACGAAGAGCGAACCCGTGCCCACGCTGTACGCCCCGTCGTCGCCGCTCAGGTCCGCCGCACGGGCCAGCAAGCCGGTCCACAAGGCCGTCTGCTGCCAGCTTCCTCCTCTGTTGCTCGTCGAGTAGAGCACGCCGTCCCGGCTCAGGCACTCGGCGGTGTCGGCTCCTGTCAGCTCCAGGCCGAGCACGATCTCGCTCGTGGGAAAGGCATGTTGCGACAGCCAGTTGGCACCGCCGTCTTGGCTGCGCCAGATCGTGTCGGTGTAGACATCGCAGGGATCGTAGAGCTCGATCCACTTCTGGCTCGCCAGGCCGTCGGTGGGATCGAAGAAGCGAATTCGATAGGTCGGGCTATCCGGACCGTCCACGCCCCCGTACCAGGTCGTGCCATCCGTGGTCCGCTGTAGCTCCATCTGGCCGACGACCCAGCCGTGCTGCAGATCCAGGAAGAACACGTCGTAGAGGTCGTGGCCGTGGAAATCGGGCCCGAAGGCAATCCAATCCCCGCCCCCGTCGCTCGTCTGGCAGGCGGCGCCCCCGTCGCCCACGACCCAGCCGTGCTGGGCGTCGAGGAAGTAGGTCGATCGCAGTGATTGGCCGGCCGCACAGCTCGACTGAGGGCTCCATGTGACACCGCCGTCTGCTGTCGCGTGGATCTGGCCGTTCTCGCCCACGACCCAGCCTCGCTGCGCATCGAGGAAGTACAGCCTAAGAAGCTCGCCCGTGCCCACGATGACGCTCTGCCACGTATCCGCGCCGTCCTCTGTCCGGTAGAGCTGGTTGGAGAAAGGCGTCAGGGCGACGAAGGTCGAGCCGCTCAGGACCTCGAGCTGTATGAACTCCGGCAGGCGGTCCAGGTTGACCTTCTCCCAGTCCTGGGCGTGCATCGCGGCTGGCAGGCAGAGCATCGAGAGAACCGCGATCCCGTTCCACACGGCTTTCATGGGCTCACCTTCCCGTGCCCGCAGGCACCTGGCAAACGGATTCCTTTTATTGTATCAAGGGCTGTCCGCTTCTGACAACCGCGCTCCCGGATCCCGGAAGCCTCTCGGTGACGTCCAGGTAGCGAAACGGCTGGTCCCAGGTCGAGTAGAACATGCGGTCGTCCAGCAGCTCGAGCTGTGCACCGAAGTAGGCCCCGAGCACGCCGCGGAAGGTGTTGACCGGCGAGATGGACGGGTAGAGCCAGTCCGACTTGCCCTCGCCCGGCAGCAAGTAGGCGTTGAGGATCGAGAAGCGCTCGCCCAGGTCGCTCCGCTCGGCGCTGTTCCAGTCGAGACCCAGCCCCGAGCCGTGATCCGCCTGGAGGATCACGATCGGCCGGGGCCCCGGGCGCGCGAGCAGGGCGTCGATGGCCCGGGAGACCTTCCCGTCGATCACCTTGAGCTGGTTGCGGTAGCCATCCAGGTACTCCTGCCGCGTCCCGCCGCGCCCGAAGTAGTGGTTGCCGTCCTCGTGGTCGAAGAATCGCTCCCGCGCGTGGGGCCCCCCCTGGGCGTCGAAGAGGAACGGCGGGTGGGGGGCCAGGACGTGGGCGAAGACGAAGCGGGGCGGGCGCGCCTCGCGAATCCGGGGCAGCTTGTCCAGGGTGTAGAGGATCCGCCTGCGCTGCAGATCGAACGGCGACTCCAGGCCGTGCAGCAAGGCCGGCAGAGGCGTCGTGGACAGCAGCAGGCCCTGGAACTCGGACAGGTTGCGATCCGGCTCCAGCAGCACGTCCGCCGTGTGGAGCTCGGTCATGGCGTAGCCCGAGGAGAAGGACACGATCCGGTACCCCCGCCGGCGCAAGAAGCGGAACACCTCGTTGTCTCGCAGCTTCGCCTGCATCGGCAGGCGGTCGTCGCCGTCGGGATCGATCCCGGCGATCCCGTCGAGGTACTGCATGTTGAGGGACGAGCACAGCGAGAGCAAGGTCTGGATGTAGTTCGAGCGGCTCCTGTCCGCCACGTAGAAGCCCGCCTGGCGGAGGTGATCGAGAAAGGGCCGGTTGTCGTAGCCGAACAGCGCCCGGAGCCGGTCCTGGCGCTGGTAGCCGTCGAGGATGATGTAGTAGATGTCGGGCCGCTCGCCAGTGCCCGCGCCAGCGTCGACGGCCTGAGCGGATCCCTGCTCGGCCGGCCGGCGCGTGGCCAGCACGTAGCCCGACTGCGCGATCTGCAAGCCGACGAGCAAGAGCGCCACGCCGTCGAGCACCCGGGTGAGCTTGACCAGGTCCGATCGCGTGCGAAGCACGAGGTACAGACAGACGACCAGCAGGGCCAGCCAGACACAGGCCAGGACCATGTTCGGCGCGACGCCCAGCGGGTTGAAGTCGAGCCCGGCCAGGCTGGCTAGCTCGAGCAGGTGCCCGTGAGAGAAGAACAGGACGAAGAAGGCGCTGACGACGATCCCGGTCTTTCGCGCCTGGCGCAGGCCCAGGTTCACGAGCAGGCAGGCCGCCAGCGCCGCGGCCAGCACGATCGCGACGGGCAGCGCCACGTCCGCGGCCTGCATGTGCTTCGCGTTCTGGGCGAAGAGGAAGAGCACCGGGAAGATGGCGAAGAGAAACGGATGCAGGACGAGTCGCTTCTGCCAGCCCATCAACGCCTCTGCATGAGGTACAGCCGCCGCTCGCTCTGCTCGATGGGCTCCGACCTGAGCGTCTCGAAGTGCCGCCCGAAGGCCGACTCGAAGCCCGCCAGGGTATAGCCCGGGAAGATGTCCTCTCTCGATGCGAGCAGGCGCTGGGTCTGGGGATCGGTCTTGGGTACGAACTCCACGATCAGGGTCCGGCAGGCGCCGGCGAAGAAGCCCGCCAGCATGGGCAGGGGCACGTTGTTGGCGATCGCCAGGTGGTGCACCAGGGCCAGGGCCATGATGCAGTCGGCCGGACCGCGCTCCCAGATCGACTTGCGCTCCCGGTTCTCCCAGCCCAGCGCGGGGCTGGGGTTCGTCAAGTCCAGCAGCAAAGGCAGGATCCGACCCGAGCCCTCCTGGCGGCACTGGCGGTAGTGGAGCTCCACGGCCAGCGGGTCGAAGTCGAAGGCCAGCGTCGGGATCCCGAGCTCGGCCGCCACCCGGCTGAACAGGCCCGTGTTGGCGCCCAGGTCCCACACGCGAGCCGGCGAGATCCGCTCGAGGTATTCGCGGACCAGGGACAACTTGTGCTCGAGGCCGCGGTTCGAGTAGCTGTGCTCCTCGGTGTAGTAACCGCCCCAGGTCGACGGGCCCGCCTTCCAGCACAGGCGGCCGATCGCCGCCTGCAGGTTGTCGACCAGGCCCAGCAGGGCGTGCTTGCTCATCTTGCGGGTCACCGAGTCGAGCCTCCGGTCGGCGAACGCGCTCTGGCTTCGGGCGTGCAGCCGCACGTGGGCCAGGATGGCGAACGAGAAGTGCGAGCGGAACCAGGGCAGCAGGCGAGCGGTCAGGTCGAGCGGGATCCCGTCCAGGTACACGCGCAGCAGCTGGCCCAGCCGTACGTCGCGGTGGCTCATCAGCAGCAAGGGCGCCAGGAAGTGCTGGCAGAACTGCCGGTAGGCCACCCAGGGTCGGCCTTCCTCGTGGCGCTCGAAGCTCAGCGTGTCGATCAGGACCGGCCTGCACCGACGGAACTGGATGTTGTACGCGCTCGCGTCCTTGAGCTGCATCCCGAAGTCCAGCGCGCGCCTCTGGATCTCCAGCGTGGCCAGCGCCGCGTCCCGGAGCTGCCCGAAGCACCACTCGTAGGGGTAGGAGATGAAGGAGATGGGCTCCGGGCGGATCACGCGGAAGGCTTCCGGGCTGCAGGCGAGCGAGGCATCGGCCTCGGCGTGCGGGATGAGCAGGCCCGCCTCGGTCAAGCCGGCGTACAGGCCCGAGCCCATGAGCCGCTCGTAGTCATCGCGGTAGCAGACGTTGACCTGGCGATGGATCTCACCCCGGAACTCGAAGACGAAGCCGCTCGGATCCCGAAACGAGCCCCTGTCGAGCGCGCCGCTGTCAGTCTTCGGGTCCGGCATCTCGGTGTTTCGAAAACAGCCTGGCGAAGAAGCCCTTCACGTTGCGCCAGAACAGCTTGAGCGTCAGCAGGCCGCCGAGCAGTCCGGCCACGAGCAGCTGGAAGATGTATGAGCCCGTGGCCGGATCGAGATACGCCCTCGCCGCCGCCGGCCAGAGCCCGGCGAGGATCGCGATGCAAGCACACAAGCACGCCTTCTGGGATCCGGACATGATCAGCCTCGAGCCTATACCATTCCGCGCCAGCGCATCAACGGGATCAGCCTCCGCCAGTCCGAGAAGGCGAAATCCGCCCTCGATCGGGGACGGCGGCGGCCCGAGTAGAAGAGCGCCGCCCGGAAGCCGGCCGCCAGCGCCCCTGCCACATCGTACTCCTCCCGGTCCCCGATGTGCAGGATGCGGTCGGGTTCGACCCCGAGCTGCTCGGAGACCGCCTCGAACGGCGCTCGATGGGGCTTGAGGGCGCCGGTGCGCTCCGCGTTCACGCGGGCGGCGAATGGCAGATCGCCGAGGCCCATGCCGTGCAGCTTGATCCCGATCGGGTAGTCCGACAGCACCGCCAGCCGCAGCCCCCCGAGGACGAGCCGCCGCAAGGTCTCCTCGGCTCCCCGGAATGGGCGCGTGGTCCAGAACACGTTCATCCAGCGCTGCTCGACGACCTCCTCCACCCGCCGCGCCGCCTCGGCCTCGTCCGTGCCCGTCTCGCGCGCCAGGCGACGGGCCTGCTCCCGCCGGAAGTCGTCGTAGTGCACACCGCGCATCGCGTCGCGCACGCGGTGCAGGTCGCGAAAGAAACGCCGCAGGGGCCAGACCGTGGAGAGGTGATCTCGCACCATCCGCCGGATGCTGTAGAGCGTCCCGTCCACATCCACGCAGACCGCTCGCACGTTCATGCCCGGACCGCCCTGAGCACACCCAGCTTCTCGATCACCGCGGGATCCGGCTCCAGGTGAGGCACCTTTAGATGGGAGTCGAAGGCGCCAGCGGCCAGACGCGCCTGCCGGAGCCTCTCGAAGGAGCCGGGCGAGACGACGACCAGGCCGGGATCATCGAGCCTGAGCGACTCGCGCTTGGCCGCGTACTCGATGTTGGCTCTCCGCAGGCCCCGCTCGCAGGCCTCCAGCAGCTCGATCAGGCTGCCCTCCTCCTGGGTCTGCGACGGCTCGACCGCGAAGATATACCGAGGATTCGCCGAGTCGAGGCGGACGGTCACGCAGAAGCCGTCCAGGTGGATGCCCGTCTCCTCCTGGGCCTCCGAGACGGCCGTGACCACGTGGCTCTCGCCGATTTTTTCGCCGGTGTACGAGATCATGTTGCCGCCCTTGTGGCAGAAGACGATCTCCGGCGTGTTCTTGTAGAAGCCCACCACCTCGATCACGTCGTTGATGAAGTAGCGGTACAGGCCGTGAGAGCCGGTCACCAGCACGAAGTAGCGCCGGCCCTCCTCGAGCTGGTCGATCGTCAGCACGTCCGGATCGCTCGCCTCGGCCTGGTCTTCCGGGATGAACTCCAGGAAGTGTCCCATGACTGCCGCCACGCCCTTGCTGCCCTCCGCGGACATCACGATCGAGAAGCTGCCCTCCGTGGCCGCGTAGCCGTAGTCCATCACGGGCAGCTGTCCGAACCACTCCGGGAACTGGCGCAGGTAGAAAGGCGCCGAGCCGCCCTTCCAGCTCATCAGCCCGCACAAGTTCGGCCAGATGTCGATCGGCCTGACCCGCCCGTGCGCCGCCAGCGAAGCGCGCAAACGCGCCGCGGCATCCGGCGCCGGCCGGAGCCGCCCCTGGAGCTGCGCTCGAAGCTCGGGCTCGATCTCGAGATCGCTCCTCAGCCCGCCGCGCTCGCAGTCCTCGATCAGACTGGGCGCGAACTCCGTCAGCTTGCGGCACATGAGGATCAGGGTCGAGGGATTGATGGCGGCCATCATGGAGATGTTGGTCACCAGGGCAGTCCGCAGCAGCACGTAGTACTTGGTGTTGAAGTCCTCGATGAAGAAGATGCGCATCGGAATGCGCTGGAACGGCTTGAGCAGCGGCAGGCTCCCGGTCGTGCCCTGGTCGATGGCGCCCATGGCCACCGTGATGGACCCGTACGGGATGCCGGCCTCGGTCTTGCCCTCGATCTTGGGCGAGTGCATGGTCAGGAGCGTGCCGCGCACCAAGCCGGGAAAGACCTGCGCGACTTGCCGAGACCAGACTCGCCTGCCCGAGCGGAACTCCTCCAGGTAGCGTTCGGTCACCGGGATGTACTTGGCCGCCCCCGTGGTGCCGCTGGTCCGCGCGAAGTACTTGACCGGATCGGAGACCAGGACGTCGCGCTCCCCGCGCATCATGCGCTGGATGTATAGCCCGAGCTCGTCGTAGCCCAGGATCGGAACCCGCCGCTGGAAGTCCTCGATGGATCGGATCTCTCCAAATCCGTGCTCTCGCCCGAAGGCCGTGTCCCGGTTCCGGCCGACGATCTCCATCAGGCGCCCGTGCTGGGCCAGGCGGGGATCGGCGGTCACCTTCTCGAAGCGCGCCCAGGACTTCGAGAACAGGGCCCGGGCCAGCATCCGGATGACATCCGGCGGAATCCTGGGAATGACCTGGCGCCACAAGACCAGGATGGAAGCGGCCAGCATCTGCTCGAGCAAGGCCATGGACACGGCTCACCTCCGGCAACCTGGCAGATACCACAGTCGGGCACCGCGGTCCAGCGAGCCGTCCGGAGATTCCGGAGATCGCGGCCACTGGTCCGGGCTGTCCTTCTGGCCACGCGCATAGTATGGTCAGCCTGCATGAATCGAGAAGCTTCCGAAGCCAGTCGCAGGACGACCAGCCTCCGCAGCTATGTCCGTCGGCTGATGCTGTGGAGCTTTCTCTTCTGGCTCTTCTTCCTCTGGTCGAGCGCCGTCGTCGGCTACCGATGGCTCGGCTCGGACGGGCTCGTGAGCCGTCCCCTGACCCTGTTCATGACGGCTTGGAGCGCGTTCTTCGTCGGCTTCATCTGCCATCTCTCGGCCAGCCTCCACCCGCGCCGCAGGTTGCTGATCGGCCGGCTCGAGCCCACCGCGGACGAGTGGCGCGCGCTCGAGCCGGTACGGATTGGCGAAGCGGGCTCGCGCGGCGGGCTGTGGTCCGGATGCGTCCTGCTCGGCCTCGCGCTGGCCGCGATCCTGGGCGCCGTGCAGCTCGGCCTGTCCTGCATCGGCCGCCTGCCGGGATACCCCCGACCGGCCTACGTCTTCTACACCGCATTGCTGCCGGCAATCTGCGTTCCGCCCGCGGTGGCCTGGTCTGCCCGGCGCTCCCTGAAGCGCTTCGTGCGAGCCATGGAGTCCGGTCGCACGCTACAGCTCCGCCGCCGACGCTACGTGATCGCGCACAACGTCATCCCCTACTGCCTCTTCAACGCGGCCGCCGGTCTGGTGGTCGCCTTCTCGCGCTTCATGCCCTACTACCTCTCCGGCCGGCCCATCCCGGCTCACCAGATATCGCTGCACCTGGCCATCACGGCCATGGTGATAAGCCTCTTGGTCGTGGGGGCGGCTCGTTTCAAGACGCGGGTCGACCACCTCAGCCCGATCGTCCTCACCGACGGTCCTGCGCGCAGCCTGCGAGCCCGCTGGCGGATCGGGTATGCGCTCGCCGCCCCATTCGCCACCTATCTCGCCCTGCGGCTCGGCTTCTTCCTCGCCGACGCAGAGCAGCTCGACGCGCAGACCGCCATCCTGCTCAAGGTGCCGGTCTGCCTGCTGCTGTCGCTCTTGACCTCTTACTGGGCCGTGACATCCGTGCTGGAGCGGATGGAGGAGGTCGGGCTGGACAGGCATCCCTATGTGCGTTTTCATCGCTACCTCAAGGCCACGGGTCGCCTCGGATAGCTCGACGCGAGGGGGGGCTTAACCGAAAGGGCCCGGCCGGTGGCCGGGCCCTTCGGGTGATAGCACTAGAGAACGAAAAAACGTAAGACTCGATCGGGTGCTGCTCAGCTTACTTCTTCTTCTTGGCCGGCTTCTTCTTGGCGGCCTTCTTCTTGGCCGGCTTCTTCTTGGCGGTCTTCTTCTTGGCCGGCTTCTTCTTGGCGGTCTTCTTCTTGGCCGGCTTCTTCTTGGTCGCCTTCTTCTTCGTTACCATGGTCCTTCCTCCTCTTGCCTGTCTTCGTGGCCTTGGATCCCACACGCGCTATCACAAGGTCTCCCAGCCGCCAGGCCTTCGTCTATGACGCCTGGGAGATCCGAAATCCTGATACCAATGAGCGCTGACGTGACCATACACTACATTGTCCCTGATGTGATGTCAACACAAAAAAACGAAAAAAGAGCACATTGCTCGAACGGTCCTCCACGCCGATCGAGGCACGCGTTTCCTTGTTGCAATTCGCAAGGGCGCGGTGTATCGAGTCTCAGATGAAACAGGAAATGATCGTCAATGCCTGCGTTCCCGAGAACACCCGGGTCGCCATCGTTTCCTCCGGTCGCCTCGAAGCCTACTTCGAGGAGTTCCACCAGGACTTCAGGACGCGCGGCAACATCTATCTCGGAGAGGTCATCAACGTCCAGCCGGGTCTGGACGCCTGCTTCGTCGACTACGGCGAGAGCCGGCACGGCTTTCTTCCCATGGGCGAGATCCTGCCGCGGTTCTGGAAGAAGCGGACCGACCGCCCGAGGATCGAGCATGCCGTGACGCGGGGTCAGAAGCTCATCGTCCAGATCGACAAGGAGCCGTCGGGGACGAAGGGCGCCAGGCTCAGCACCCACGTCTCTCTCGCCGGACGCTACATGGTCCTGATGCCCTACTCCGCAGAGACGCGCGGCGTCTCGAGGCGCATCGAGGATCCCGAGCAGCGCCAGACCTACCGCGAGATCGCAGACAAGATCCACCCGCCCAAGGGCATGGGTGTGATCGTCCGCACCGCCGGGCTGGGAATGAACAAGCGCGATCTCTCGCAGGACCTCAACTACCTCATCCGCCTGTGGAAGGATATCGATCAGCGCTCGCGTTCGAGCAGCAAGCCCTGCCTGCTGCACGCCGACGCCGATCTGGTTCCGAGGATCCTGCGCGATTACTACAGCGACGAGATCGAGTGGATCCGCATCGACGATGCCGTGGCCCTGCAGAAGGCGGAGCAGTTCTTCCGGCTCTACATGCCGAGGAAGAGGCGCCAGCTGAAGGCCTACACGCACAGGGAGCCCATCTTCTCCCATTTCGGCATCGAGCAGCAGATCGAAGAGCTCCAGAAGCGGCGCGTCCAACTCCCCTCGGGTGGAAGCCTGGTCATCGACCAGACCGAGGCGCTGGTCGCCATCGACGTCAACTCCGGAAAGATCCGAGGCCAGTCGAGCCAGGGATCGACCGCCTACAAGACCAACCAGGAAGCCGCGATCGAGATCGCCCGCCAGCTTCGGCTTCGCGACCTCGGCGGGATCGTGGTCATCGACTTCATCGACATGTCCTCCTCTACCCACAGGCGGGAGGTGGAGCGCATCCTTCGCGATGCCATGAAGGTGGACAAGGCCAGGAACAAGGTGGGCAAGATATCCACTTTTGGCCTCTGCACGCTGACGCGCCAGCGTCTCGGCAAGAGCTTGCTGATCAGCGGTCACCGCCCGTGTCCCACCTGCGGAGGAGATGGCGTGATCCGAGCCCCGGAAGCCATGGCGCTCCACCTCCTGAGACAGATCCGGGAAGGGACGGCTTCAGGGAAGGTGGACAGCGTGCGGCTCTCGGTCAGCTGCGAGACGAGCAACTCCTTCCAGAACCAGCACCGGGCCGACCTCCTGGCGACGGAGCGAGAGTCCGGCATCCGCATCGAGGTCCTCTCGGTGCCCGAGCTTGGCCCGACCGAGAGCCGGATCGAGCTCGTCCCCCGGAGCAGCTCCCCCTCGAGCGACGCGGAGCGACCTGCGAAGCCGGTGTCAGAGCAAGCCGCGAAGCCACCCGCGGAGAGCAGCCAGCCCGCCCAGGCCACCGATGTGGAACCGGCCGCCCGAAAGCGACGCCGGAAGAGGCGCAAGAAGACGACGCCACAACCGGCGGGCGGAGAGCAGGAAGAACCCAAGACCAGCCAGCCCAAGACCTCGAAGCGCCGCAAGCGCAAGAAGAGGAGCTCGTCTGCCACCGAGGAGAACAAAGGCCAGAGCTGACAACGCGTTTGAACATCCCCGGCCGCTGGGGTATACTTTTTTGTCGAGCCACAATGGCGGCGAAGCACATGGCCGAGTTACCGAGAAGCCGTCCGAGCGCAAAGGCTGCCATCCTCGAGGTCGAGGTGGAGGTGGCGGGTGCGGCCCGCCGCATGCTGCTGGCGAGCAAGGACATCGGAAACAGCGGCTTCTTCTTGCGGACCAAGGAGCCCGCCCCGCTCTGGAAGCAGGTCAAGCTGAGCTTCGCGCTGCCGGACGGCGATCGCTTCCTCATCGTCGGCGAGGTGGTCAGGAGCGTCAACCAGGAGCAGGCCAAGACGAAGGGGCAGCCGGCCGGCATGGCTGTGGCCTTCGATGAGCCTTCACGCCGCAAGCGGAACGAGCTCATCGAGTGGGTGGTGAAGCTCTCCAAGGAGGTCGGCGCCCAGCCCGCACCGAGCCGGGAGCCTGCGCCGAGCCAGGAGCCGAAGCCCGCGACGAGCCCCGAGCCCGCATCGAACCCCGAGCCCGCTCCGAACCCCGAGCCGGCGCCGAACCCCGAGCCGGCCACGAGCAAGGCGCCGGCCGAGAGCTCGGGCGTGGAGGACAAGGCCGACAAGCTCCTCGAGGAGCTGGACGCCCTGCTCGAGTCCATGGACGACTGACCGCCCGGCCTTGTGCCTCTCGATCGAAGGCCTGCCAGTGGAGCACGGATCGTCAATGCAATACCTGGTCGAGCGAGCATCCGGAGCAGATTCCCGCATCTACTCCATCCACGGCGCATACGAGTCCGGGATCGAGCGCTACATCGCCACCACGCCCGAGAGCCGCTCGATCTGCAACTTGCCCGAGATCCTCGGATGCGAGTTCTCGGATCTACTGCGCTCGGCCGTGACCCGGGCGCTGCGGATCGCCCCCTTTCGCCAGATCATCGAGAAGACGGCAGAGCACCGGGTCTGTGTGCTCAACTTCCTGCGCGGCGGGCTCAACTTCGATCTTCGCGGAGCCCTGCGGGACGCCTATGGCTTCAACTGCCAGTCCTCGGCGTTCATGAGCTCGCAGCGCTTCCGCCAGGATGGCCGCTGGGGTGTTCGGGAGGACATGTACCGCAAGCTCATGATCCCTCCCGAGGCGGTGCTGATGACAGGCGATGTCGTGGCGACCGGCGTGACGGTGGGCAACGGGCTGCGCGTGTTGCTCGAGCACCTGCAGTCGATCGGCTCGAGCATCCGCAAGCTCGTCTTCGTGACGATCGGCTGTCACAAGGTCGAAAAGCAGCTGGCCGAGAGCGATCGGGCCTTCCGGGAGGCCTTCCCGGGCTTCGAGGGCAGTATCGCAGTCTACCTGGAGGGCAAGTTCAAGCTGGTCGACAGCCGCTCGGGCTTGCGGATCAGCGTCCCGGGAACGGATCTGATCCGCCGGGGCGCGCTCTTGGCGCCCGAGTTCGAGCTCTCGCAGTACGACGATCCCGCCTATCCCCTCGAGCGCTGCGTCGTCTACGATGCGGGATCGAGGGCCTTCGACATCCCTACCTACCGGGCCGATCTGTGCTCCTACTGGGAGAAAGTGGCCGATCAGGCCCGCCAGGGCTGGACGCTCCGAGAGGCGCTCGCCGAGCGCTGGCCCGAGGCGGACTATGAGACGCTCGAGTCGCTCGTGGAATGCAAGTCGCAGCAGTGGCAGGGCGTGGCCCGCGAGCGGATCGAGTCGCTCCACGCCGCATACACGCGTCGCTGGAACGAGGTGTTCTCGCGCCGGGCGGACAGCTCAGAGGCGCTCCTGGCGGTCTGCCGGGATCGAATGGGAAAACTGGTCTTGTAATCCCCATACAGAAATAGGATACTGACAAGTCCGAGCAGAGTCGAAAATGCCGGAGAAGAAAAAAACCCATTCGGATTTTGGCAAGGGCCTCAGGCTGCTGATCGTCGAGGACGAGCCGATCCTCGCACGGCTGCTGCGGAAGGTCCTGGAGCTCGACGGCTTCGAGACCGACTCCGCCCTCACGCTCGCCGAGGCCACGAGCCTCTTCGACAAGTCGCAGTACGATGTCGTCCTGGTGGACAGGCTGCTGCCCGACGGCACCGGCCTGACCTTGGCCGAGCTCTTCCACGACAGCCCCGCGGATGCGGCCGTGGTACTGATCACCGGCCACCCCAGCCTCGAGTCCGCCATCGAGGCCATGCAGCTCCACGTGGTCGACTACATCCTCAAGCCGATCAACCCGGACGATCTCCGCTTGCGGCTGCGGCGGGTGGTGAACCACCTGCAGCAGCTTCGGCGCAACCGCGTGCTCGAGGAGGAGCTGGTCCGCGCCGGCAAGACCGTGGAGATGCTTCAGGACATGGCCGTGCGGGATCCCCTCACCGGCCTCTACAACCACGCCTTTTTCCAGGATCGCCTGGCGCGGGAGGTCAGCCGCAGCCAGAGAGGCCAGCACAGCATCGGCCTGGTCTTCATCGACCTGGACCGCTTCAAGCAGGTCAACGACAGCCTCGGGCACATGGTCGGAGACACGGTCCTCAGGACGGTCGCCTCCATCCTGCAGGGCAGCGCGAACGGAAGCGGCTTCCATCTCCGGGATCACGACTTTGCAGCCCGGTACGGCGGAGACGAGTTCGTCCTGATCCTGCCCGAGACTTCCCGCAGCGGCGCTACCGTGACCGCCGAGCGCCTGCGCATCGCCGTCCAGATGCATCCCTGGGGCGATCGGATCCCGCTGGTCACCCTGTCGATCGGCACGGCCGCCTTTCCGGCCGACGGCCAGAGCCGTGACGAGCTGATCCGGGCGGCCGACGCCGCCCTGTACGCCGCCAAGCGAAGCGGTCGTAACCGGGTCGTCGCCTACTGCTCCGAGATCGGCGACTCGGCGCAGCAGCAGAGCTGGCTGGACAGCTTCGATGCCCAGCGCGTGCTCTCTCTTGAGCAGATCATGCTGTCGCGGTCGTTCCGCTTCGCCTACCAGCCCATCGTGGCGCACCCGGATCGGATCATCGGCTACGAGGCGTTCTGCAGGCCCGTGGCCGAGCTCTTCGCCAGCCCCCTGGACCTGATCGACACGGCCGAGCGGACCGGCCGCATCCACGAGCTGGGCCGCATCCTGCGGCAGATGGCGGTCGAGTCCTACGGTGAGCTGCCCGAGGACTGCCTGCTCTTCGTCAACCTCCACCCCCTGGAGATCTACGACCCTCAGCTCCTCGAGGTCAGCCCGGCAATGGAGCCGCTGCTCGGGCGCCTGGTCCTGGAGGTCAACAAGAGCCGCGAGATCGTGGATCACGGCCGCTTCCGACAGGCCATCGACCGGCTCAGGGCGCGCGGCTTTCGGATCGGGCTCGACGACCTCTGCCCGGGCTACCTGGGCCTCGAGTCCCTCAGCCGCCTCGATCCGCAGTTCGTCAAGGTGGACATGGCCCTGCTCAGAAAGACCCGCTCGGACAACCGGCTGAGGCGGATCTTCCAGCACCTGGTGGAGCACTGCCACGCCGAGTCGATCCAGACCATCGTGGATCGGATCGAGGATGCGGACGACTCCGCTCTCGCCCGGGACTTCGAATTCCAGTACCTGCAGGGCTTCCACTTCGGGAAAGCCTAGCAAGAGTCCCTCACGCGCGCCGGGATCTCCCGGCAGCAATTGCGAGCAGGCCGAGAAGGATGGGCAGCCACCACGACGGGGCCGGGCCGGAAGACGCGCATCCGCAGCCACCGCTGACCGCGTCTCCGCGCTCGCCGCCGGCCGGATCGCCGCGGTCCGCTGCCGGGCCCGAGCCGTCACCCGCATCCAGGCTCTCGTCCCCGCCCCAGTCACCGCCTTCACCGCCGTCACCGCCGCCATCGCCATCCGCGTCGGCCTCCCCGCCGTCCGCGTCGATCGGCCCCCCATCCGGCGCCTCGCAGCCGCCCGGCGGGCAGAGCTCGAAGCCGCCGATGTCCGCCTGCCCGTCATCCGGCCGGTTCTCGCTCCTCTGGTGGCGCACGTACTGCCGACCGGGCAGGTGGTCCGGCACGACGTCGGGGTGCAGCGCGCCGCCGCGGTCGATACACGCCGATCCCTCCGCCAGGTGGAAGTCCTGCGATGCGAGATCCTCGAAGCCCGGCGCCTCGCCCGTCAGGTTGGAGCCGTCGTCGTCGATGCTGCCCACGAGACCCGAGTGGGAGTCGCGCCAGCCGGCTCTCAACCAGTTGTGCCGCAAACTGAGCTGGCCCGTCGCGTCCAGCATGGCCAGCCTCTGCCCCGGCTCGGTCGTGTAGATCACGTTGTTACGGCACTCCGCCAGCTCGTCGTTCGTCGATAGCCTCATCAGGGTGGTATTGCCGCTGCGGGTGGAGACGACCGTGTTGTAATGGAAGAACAAAGTCCCCTTGCGGTAGTCCGAGGTCGTGCCCGAGTCCCCGCCGTAGTGCAGGATCTGGGAGTTGCCGGCCCCGTCCGGCTCGATCAGGACGTTGCCGTAGACGAAGGTCTGGCGGTAGCTCGGATGCGCGACCAGCTCGGCGCTGTCCTCCGCGTCCACGAGATCGAGCTGCCGGTTGCCGCCCTCGATCCAGTTGTAGCGCACGATCAGGCCCGCCGAGCGATCCTTGAGGTTGCTGCCCCGGCAGGCCTCCCGGAGCGGTCCGAAGTGGTTGTACTGGAACACGATGCCCAGGGCCTCGGTGTAGTTGTTGTGCACGTAGATGTCGTCCTCCATCCCGTTGTCGTGGATCCAGCAGCCCTCGACGAGCAGGTCTCTCGTGGCCGCAGCGCAGAAGAGCCCGTTGCCCGAGTCGGCGATCTCGAGCCCGCGCAGCACGATGTGCTCGCCCTTCTCGATGTAGACCGCGGCCGCGTTCTCCCGGTAGGCGGTCAGGCCGTCGCGACCGGTGAAGGTATGCGGCGGCCTCGCCGAGCGGATGCACAGGTTTTCGATCACGATCCAGGCAGGCGTCGTGTCCGGCGGCTGGTTGGAGCCGCCGATCTTGACCAGGCCCCGATCCTCGTTCCAGTAGTTCAGCCCCGATCGGGTCGTCGCGTCCCGGCCGTCGAGGACCGGCAGCTGGCCTCGAGGGCCCGGCACGCCCCGAACCACGATGGGCGCAGCCTGCTCGCCGCGCCTCCCGATGACGAACTTCTCGAAGTAGGCCTGCTCGCGCCAGTGGATGCGCACCTCGTCGCCCGCCTGCAGCGACTCCCAGGGCACCTGGCCGACCGCCTGCAGGGTCTGATCCGGCCCTACCTCGTAGACCTCGGCCGCGGCAGGCAGGCCCGCCAAGCAGATCAGACATGCGAGCCGGATCGAGCGCATCTGTCCTTCCAGCATACGCTCATGATATGCTCACGACGCCCAAATGCAACGCCCGATCCGCCACCTCGTCACGGCTCAACGGGCTTTTACCATTTTCGCTATCCGCTCGGCCGCCTCCCGAACCGCGCCCCGCACGGGCTCCGACAGGCCCGGCCCGACCTGCTCGTTCTCCTTTGCGACTTGCGCCGCCACGACCGTGACCTCCACGCCGCAGAGGTCCCGGATCTCCTTGAGCAGGTTCGAGGTCGGGCACTGGTGGATGGAGTAGTCGACCGCCTTGCTCTCCGGTATCGCGTCCAGGTCGATCTCGAAGACCTCTCCCGGGCTGCGTCCCGGCTTATCGACCGCATCCATCACGATGATCCTCTCGGGCCGCTGCGGGAGCAAGGCGATGTTGAACAGCAGGTCCCGGATGCTCGTCCCGACGTCCTCCACGTGCGCGTCCGGCGGCAGCCGGTACTTCTGCCTGAGCTTCTTCACCACGGCCGGGCCGAAGCCGTCGTCGCCCATGAGCACGTTGCCGCATCCGAAGATCAGCACCCGGCTGCTCGTCATTTCCTTATACACGCCATCTCCTTGCCGCGCGCGTCCACGATGCTGACTTCGATGTCTAGACCGCCATCCAGGCGGTGCGTGGCGCAGCTCAGTCAAGGGTCGTAGGCGCGTATGGCCATCTCAATCCTGTTGAGAACCCCCTGGTCATACTCGCCGCCGTGGATCAGGTCCTGGGCCGCCTTCTTGACCGACATGTTGATCGGCGCCTGGTTGTGCGTCGTGCCCACGATCAAGTTGACGCTGGAAATGAGGCCATTCTCGTCCGCGGTGTAGTCGTGGATCAGGGTACCGCGCGGAGCCTCCACGCAGCCCACGCCCCGACCGGCCTTCACCTGCACGTCGGAGCGGATCTCCCGGCTGGTGATCTCCGGATCCTCGAGCAGCTGAATCACCGTCTCGCAGTTGTTGACCAGCTCGATCAACCTCGCCCAGTGGTACAGCAGGGTCAGCTGGGTGGGCCGCCCGTACTTCTCGCGGAAGAGATCGAGCTCCTTCTGGGCCTCGGGGGTGCCGATCTTGTCGCAGACGTTGATGCGCGCCAGCGCATTGCTGCGGTAGATCCCCTTGGGCTCGTCGAGGTCCAGCGAGAACTCGCCCGAGGCCCACTTCTTGGCAAAGGGCATCTTGGGGTAGGTCCAGGCCTCGATGTGCTCGCCGATGTGATCGGTGTACTGCTCGTAGCTGAAGTCATCGTAGCTGCCGTCGGGCTTCATCAGGCGAAGCTTGCCGTCGTAGATGTCGTGGGTCCCGTCCTCGGTGACCGTGCCGATGAAGCCGGTCTTGATGACGCCCAGGCTCTCCACCGCCTCGGTGTACTTCGGAAAGACCTCTTCCCTGGCGAAGGCGATCGTGAACTTGGCGAACTCGAGCTGCTCCTTGTAGCCTTCCAGGAACTTCTCCCGCTCCTTCTCCAGGAGCGGACGGCTGAACCCGCCCGTCACGGCCGCGACCGGATGGATCACCTTGCCGAGCCATTCCTCGAGCATCATGGCCGCGCTCTGGCGCATGCGGACGACCTTCCTGGCGAGCTCGGGGTTGGCCTTGGCGATGCCGATCACGTTGCGGGTCGACGGATCGCAGTCGGGCCCCAGGACGAAGTCCGGGGCCGCCAGGAAGTAGAAGTGGAGCAGCTTGTCCGGAATGTAGGCCATGTGCTGGGCTAGCCTTCGGAGCTTCACGGCCGCAGGCGGCGGTGTGACACCGAAGACCGCATCGGTGGCCTTGACCGATGCGAGGTGGTGGTTCCACGGGCAGATGCCGCAAATCCGGTTGACGATACGCGGCATCTCCTCGACCGGTCTGCCCTGGCAGAACATCTCGAATCCCCGCAGGGCAAACACGTGGAACCTGGCATCGGAGACGTTTCCCCCGTCATCCAGTTCGACGACCACCCTGCTGTGGCCTTCGATCCGGGTGACGGGCTGAATCTGAATCATTTTTCCCATTCGCCAGTCCTCCGTGATTGATAGATCGCCCGATCACTTCTTCCCGCGCTGGGGCAAGGGTCTGAGGTTCTTGTGCGCCCCGACGAAGCGATTGAGCAACGCCCGCCTGTCGACCAGGCTCTTGGCGTCCTGGCCGATGGACGACAGCGCGCCCATCATGTCCACCATCGGCTTGGCCCCTCTGCGGATGGGGCCGAAACAGCCCCGGCACGCCTGTCTGGCCTGGATGCAACGCGGCACCCCGCTCTTTCCGGCGCATCCGGCACGCGTGACCGCACCCAGGCACAGGTAGCCCTGCTCCATGATGCAGCGCATCTTCTCGATCGGCTCGTCCGGGTCATAAGTGTAGTTCTCGAGCGGCCGCTTGATCGCCGCGCCCCCGGCGGACTTCTTCTCGCGGATGACCGGGCAAGTGTCGCAGACGCTCCGCTCCGGCAGCGCCCACTCGGTCTTGCCCTCGACGAGCGCCAGAAGCGCGTCCGCGATCCAGTCCGGATGGGGCGGGCAGCCGGGGATGTAGATGTCCACCTTGGCCACCTCGTCCACCGCCAGGACGGAGTCCGTGTAGGGCGGCACGATCTCGGTCGGATGGCCGGCCGGCTCGTGGGTCGGGCAGTCTCCGAAGATCTTCTTCAGCACGTCCTCGTTCTTCCACATGTTCGCCTGGGCGGGGATGCCGCCGTCCGTCGCGCAGGTGCCCAGCGCCACCAGGATGTCCACCTTGTCGCGCATCTCGCGGACGACCTCTGCGTGCTCCTCCGTCCTCACCCCGCCGGAAATCAAGCCCACCGTGGCCTTCGGGAGCTCGAGCTTCGTCCCGTCGCCGAGCTGCCCGTAGTACTTGCTGTCGACGAGCGCCGGGATGTGCACCAGCTCGATCTTGTCCGGGATGAGGTCGAGAATCGTCTCCCCGATATTGAGGATCGATATCTCGCAGCCGGAGCATGCGTTGAGCCACTCCGACGATACCTTCACAGCCATTCGCTCACCTCCTGTTTCGTGACGTTGAACTCTTCCAGGGAGTGGTCTGCCACCCCCTGCGCATATCAGTACTCCTGCGGCAGAGCGGACAGCTCCTCCCGCGTGAACACCGGACCGTCCACGCACACGAAGCGCGGGCCGATGTTGCAGCGACCGCACTTCCCGATGCCGCACTTCATTCGGTTCTCGAGAGACAGAACCGTCGTTTTCGGACTGAATCCCAGCTTGTCGATCACCGGCAAGGTGTACTTGATCATGATCGGCGGACCGCACACGATGGCCATCGCCCGATCCGCTTTCGGCGCGGTCTGCTCGAGTATCTTCGGCACGACGCCCACGTGTCCCTTCCAGGCCTCGTCACCCCGATCCACCGTGACGTGCAGCTCGATGTCCTTCCTCGCGCTCCAGGCGTCCAGGTCGCTCCGGTAGAGGAGCTCGCCCGGTGTCCGGGCGCCGTAGATCACCGTGATGGTCCCGAAGTCCTTCCGGTTCTTCTCGTCGAGGGCGTAGACGATGGCCGAGCGCAGCGTCGTGAAGGCGAAGCCGCCCCCGACCACGACCAGGTCCTTGCCTTGCATCGCCTCCCACGGAAAGGCCTTGCCGAGCGGGCCGCGAACCCCGACGAGCCTCCCGCACTCGGAGGCGTGCAGCTCGCTGGTGAAGACGCCCACGCGCTTGACGCTGAATAGCACGAAGCCCGCCTCGGTGGGAGAAGACGCGATGCCGAACGGCGCCTCCCCGAAGCCGGGCAGCGACAGCTCGGCGAACTGGCCCGGCATGTAGGCGAAGGCTTTCGCGTGCTCCGCCTCGAGAAAGGCGAGCTTGAACGTCTTGATGTCTCGTTCCTCGTTCTCTACCTCGATACCGTCCAGACGGCACGGAAACGGAAGGTATGGATTGGCGGTCACGGATCAAGACCTCACTTCCTGCAGGACGCTGCGCAGGTCCACGTTCACCGGGCAGTTCCGGATGCAACGCCCGCATCCGACGCACAGGAATCGATCGTAGTTCGTCAGACCGTAGTGGAACTTGTGCATGGCGCGCTGCCGCCAGCGCTCCCTTCGACTCGCTCTCGGATTGTGGCCGGAGGCGTGGAGGGTGAACAGGGGGTACGCGCAGCAGTCCCAGGCCCGGACGCGGCTGCCCTCGTCTTTCTGGACCTCGTCGGAGATGTCGAAGCAGTGGCACGTCGGACACAGGTAGCTGCAGACGCCGCAGCCGATGCACTGCTGCCCGATGCGAGTCCAGATGTCGCTCTCCCACGCCCCCTGGAGCGATTCCGCGACCCCGTCCAGCGTGAAGGAGTCGATCCTCTCCGCAGCCTGCTCGATGGCGGTCTCCGCTTTCTCGATCGCCTTCTGGCTGGCGTCTCCCAGCAGCCCATCTATCGATTCGAGCAGCTGCTCGCCTTTCTCCGAGTGGGGCCTGAGCAAAAGCTCGCCATCGGATTCGAGAACGAGCACGTCAGAGGCATGCACGTGCCCCGGGCCGCCCTGGACGGCCGTACAGAAGCAAGTCGATTCCGGTCGCGTGCACGCGAACGACACCACCGTGCACAGCTCTCGCCGGCGGGCATAGAACGGATCCTGTGGACTCGACTCCAGGAAGACCTTGTCGAGCGCCTGGATGGCGCTCGAGTCGCACGGCCGGATGCCGAGCAGCACGATCGGCCCGTCCGGAAGCGGCACATCCACGACCCGCTCTCCCTCCAAAGCGCAGATGGTCTCGCGCTGGGGGAAGAAGACCGACTTCGGGGAGAGGATGGAGTTGCGGTAGTCGATCTCCAGCTCGTCAGCCGACTCGATCTTCCCCAGCCGCAACGTGCCGTCGGCGCTGCGCTTGGGGCCGATCACGCTCGCCCGGGCCTGCAGCGCCTCCACCATGTCCGCGATTCGCTTGTCTGGAATGCTCTTGGTTCTCATTCTTCTTCGCCGCTCCCGTGGTTCACGGTTCGGTCAAGAACTCCTGAGGATCTTCCATCGAGAACTCGCACAGCAGCGGCTTGCCATCGAAGGACAGGCCCGCCCGATATCCGAAGATCAACTCGGCATCGCGGTTCAACCAGCGCGTCAGCCAGCGCGTGTCGATCCCCATCGGGCATGCGGCCACGCAGGCCCCGCAGTCCGTACAGCGGCCAGCCATGTGAAATGCGCGGATCAAATGGAATCCCTCTAGGTCCGACCCGCAGTTGCCTATGCCCAGCCAGCGGGGACTCGTCCGATCCGCAAAGCAGTCCTTGCAGTAGCACAGCGGGCAGACCTGCCGGCATGCATAGCATCGGATGCACTCGGAGACGCCGTCGCTGAATCGCTTCCAGCGCTCCTCCAGGGTCATCGACTCCACGTCGGCCCGCGGCCCGCCTCGCCCCTCCGGCGGCGTCATCTGGCCGATCGTCAGGTCGCAGTCCCCGGCTCCCTCCAGGGCGCATTCGAGGCAGGCGTCCGCCAGCACGGCATCGCGCGCCAGCGTCGTCTCCGTGCCGTCCTCGAGCACGACGTGGATGTCGCCGCTGTCGTCCTCGCCCGCGCCCAGGGCCTCCTTGCCCTCGAGCACCGCCAGGGCCTTGCGGCGGTCGATCATCCCCGTGCATCCGAGGCCGACCAGGACCACGCGCTCCCTGTCCACCTGCCTCTCCTGCACCAGCATCCGGACGGAGCGCGCGTCGCAGGGCTTCACGGCCAGCCCGATCCGCAGTGGGCTCTCGGGGTCGCCTTCCCGCTCGATAGGGATGCTGCCCGAGAAGAGCCCCGGCAAGTAGACCGACAGGTTGTTCTGGCAAAACGAGTTCCAGACCAGCTCCCCGGCTTCCTCCGCGCGCGAGATGACGAGCGGCCTGCAGCGCAAGGGCAGACTGGCCTTGGCATGTCCGATGAACAGATCCACGCGCCCGGATCGCAAGAGCTCACCCGCGGTCTCCTGGAGGCGCGACTGGATTTCTTTGCGCGTCATCTCTTCCCCTTCTCGGTGTTCATCGAGCCGCGGCTCCGAGACCAGCCTGCCCCGGACACTTGCGGAGCTTCTTGTTGGGTCCCAGCGCCCGCACCTGGGACACGACCTTGTCCACGATCTCGGCGTAGCGCCCCCCTTCGGAGGCCGACACCCAGGTGAACTGCACCCGCTCCGGCTCGATGCCCGCATAGCCGAGGAGATCCTTGATCATGGAGAACTTCCGCCGCGCGGCCAGGTTCCCGCTGATGTAGTGGCAGTCGCCCGGATGGCATCCTGACACGAGCACCCCATCCGCGCCGCTCTGCAGCGCCTTGATGATGTAGAGCGGGTTGAAACGCCCCGAGCATGGCACCCGGACGACCCACACGTTCGGCGGATACTGGATCCGGCTCACGCCGGCCAGATCCGCCCCCGCATACGAGCACCAGTTGCACAGGAAAGCGACGATCCTCGGTTCCCACGCCTGGACGTCTTCCGCTTTGCTCGGCTGCATTCGCGCTCACCTCTCCTCGCCGGGGCGCTCCCGCTAGAAGCACTCCAGCACCGCGGCCAGCTGTGCATCGCTGAACCCGCTCAAGTCCACCGCGCCCACGCGGCAGGTCGCCGCGCAGGTGCCGCAACCCTTGCAAAGGGCTGCGTTGACCGTGGCCAGGCCGCTGTCCGCGTCGATCTTCACCGCCCCGTAGGCGCAGACCTCGGTGCAGGCGCCGCAGCCGCTGCAGAGCGCCTCGTCCACCCTCGCGATCTTGCCCTCGGACTCGATCTCGTCGCGGGCCAGGACCGTCGCCGCCCTCGAGGCGGCGGCTCTCGCCTGGGAGATGCTCTCGCCGATGTCCTTGGGGTAGTGGGCCAGGCCGCAGACGAAGACACCGTCGGTGGCGAAGTCGACCGGCCGCAGCTTGACGTGGGCCTCCAGGAAGAACCCGTCCGCGTCGAGGGGCACTTTGAGAGACTGGGACAACGGCTTGTTGCCCGGCCGCGCCGTGATGCCCGTGCTCAGGACCACGAGATCGGGCCGCAGGAGTATCTTTTCGCCCAGGATCTCGTCCTTGAGCCGGACCTGCAGGCTGCCGCCCGCGTTGCTCACCTGCGGCCTGGCATCCGGCTCGTAGCGCACGAAGACGACACCCCGCTCTCTCGCCTCCTGGTAGCGGGGCTCCATCAGCCCGTAGGCTCGAACGTCCCGGCACAGGACGAAGATCCGCGTGTCGGGATCGCGATCCAGGAGCCAGAGCGCGTTCTTGAGCGCCGTGCCGCAGCAGATCCGGCTGCAGTACGGGTTCTGCTCGTCGCGCGAGCCCACGCACTGGATCATCACCACCGACTCGAGGCCCTGCAGGGCCTCGCCGTCGCCGCCCAGCCGCTCCTCGAGCTCGGTCTGGGTCAGCACCCTGGCGTCCTGACCGTAGAGGTAGTCCTTTCCCCGGTACTCCTCGCCCCCCGTGGCCACGACGACCACCCCGTGATCGACGTCCGAGCCGTCCGAGAGCCGTGTGTGGAAGTTGCCCACGTAGCCGTCGATCCGCTCGACCTCCGTCCCCAGGTGCACGGAGATCCTCTCGTCGGACTCGATCTTGCGGATCGTCTGCGCCAGGAAGGCCTTGACGTCCTCGCCCTGGAGCGAGCGGAAGAGCCTCCGGGCGTGGCCGCCCAGCTGCTCGTCCTTCTCGACCAGCGTCACCGGGTAGCGCTGGGTCGACAGGTCCAGCGCGGCGGCCATGCCCGCCACGCCGCCGCCGATGACGAGCGCGCTCTTGGTCACGGGCAGCCGGCTCTTCGTAAGGGGCTTAAGTCGGACGGCCTTCGCCACGGCCATCCGCACGAGATCCTTCGCCTTTTCGGTTGCCCTGGCCGGCTCCTTCTGGTGCACCCAGGAGTTGTGCTCGCGGATGTTGGCGAACTCGAACAGGTAGGGGTTCAGCCCGCTCTCGGCCATCGTTTTCTGGAAAAGGGGCTCGTGGGTGCGCGGCGTGCACGCGGCCACGACCACCCGCGTCAAGTCGTGCTCCTGGATGGCCTCGGCGATCGTCTTCTGGGAGTCCGATGAGCAGGCGAAGAGCCGCTCCTCGGCCAGCACCACCCGCGGCAGCGAGGCCGCGTACTCGACCACCGAGGGCACGTCGACGACCGATCCGATGTTGATGCCGCAGCGGCAGACGAAGACGCCCACCCGGGGAGGCGCGGCGCGCAAGTCCTTCTCCGGCGGCAGGCGCTGGGAGACCTCTCTGGCGGGAAAGCCCGCCAGGCTGCAGAGCGCCGCCGAGCTCGCCCCGCTGGCCTCCATCACGGACTCGGGGATGTCCTTGGGCCCGTTGATCGTGCCGCAGGCGTACACGCCCACGCGCTCCGTGTCGACCGGCCGGAACGAGGACGGGACGAGAAAGCCGTGGTTGCCGGGCTCGAGATCCAGTCTCCGGACGAGCGCCTCGATGCCGGGATTCGAGCACAGCCCGACCGAGAGCACGAGGAGGTTGAACTTCTCCTTCCGGAGCTTGCACCCGTCTACGGCGTACTGCAGGACGAGGTCGTCGGTCTCGGGATCGACCTCGACCGAGGAGACCCGGGAGCGGATGAAGCGCACCCCGTACTCGTCCCTGGCCCGGTCGACGAACCTGTCGAAGCCCTTGCCGTAGGACCGGATATCCATGTAGAAGATGCAGCTCTCGACGCCGCTGAGGTGCTCGGTCAGGATGACGGCGTGCTTGGTCGCCTGCATGCAGCAGACGGCCGAGCAGTACGCCCGCTCCACCTGAAGGTCGCGCGAGCCGACGCACTGCAAGAACGCCACCCGCGCGGGCTCCTCGCCGTCCGAGGGCCGCTTGATGTGCCCGGATGTCGGACCCGAGGCGCTCAGCATGCGCTCGAACTCGATGCTGGTCACCACGTTGTCGAAGGTGCCGTAGCCGTACTCGTCTTTGAGCCGGGCCTCGAACTCCTGCGAGCCGATGGCCAGCACGACGGCGCCCACCTCGAGATCGATGTCCTTCGGCTGCTGCGTGAAGTCGATCGCGTCGGCCGGGCAGACCTTCTCGCAGACCCGGCACTTGCCGCGCTTGAAGTAGATGCACTGCGAGGCGTCCATGACCGGAATACCCGGGACCGCCTGCGGGAAGGGGATGTGCAGACAGCGCGTCTTGTCGAGATTCACGTTGTAGGGATCGGGGATCTTGACCGGACACTTGGTCGTGCAGATCCCGCAGCCCGTGCACTTGTCCTCGTCCACGTAGCGCGGGTGCTTGCGCACGTGGGCGACGAATCGAGGCGCCTCGCCCTCGAGCCCCAGCAGCTCCGACTTCGTCAGCAGCTTGATGTTCGGGTGACTCCCGGCCTCCACCAGCTTCGGCGAGAGAATGCACATCGAGCAGTCGTTCGTCGGGAAGGTCTTGTCGAGCTGGGCCATGCGGCCGCCGATGCTCGGACCCCGCTCCAGCAGGAAGACCTCGACTCCGGCATCCGCCAGATCGAGGGAGGCCTGGATCCCGGCGATCCCGCCGCCCACGACCAGTGCCCGCTTATGCTCCACGGCCGGCCTCCCTGAGTGTCTTTGCGGCCCTGACCTGCTTGCGCCGCGAGAAGGAGACGATCTTGGCCATCATCTCCGTGTAGTGATCCTGCCGCGCCTTTCGGCCCCGCAGGCCGAGCTCCTTGATGATCCCCTCGCGCTTGGCCAGGTTGTAGAGCCGCTCCCCCTCCGCGGTCCGCAGGATGGTCGAGGTGTAGCCGTCCGGGGAGCCGAGCCCTCCGCAGGAGATGTCGGCGTACTCGTTGGAGAAATCGGAGCACGCGAAGCAGGCCGGACGGGCGAAGGTGTCCATCTCCTCGAACGGGATGTGGATGACGTCCTTCTTCCGGGTCGTCACGATGACGTCGTCCTTGATGTTCAGCTTGTCGATGCTCGAGAGCTTGACCGACATGCGCTTCTCGAGAGCCCGGCGGGCCTTCGCGTTGAAGGAGAAGTTCTGCATGCAGAACAGCCCGATGATCAGCTTGATGCTGTCGGCCGGCAGCACCTGGAGCAGACGCATCTTCTGCATCGTGAAGACCTGGCAAGGCGTACCGACCAGGGCGATCTTCCGCATCCCGTGCTGCCCGAGCGACTTGACCTCCTTGATGCTCGGGGAGAAGGAGCTGTACATCCCGCCCACGGCGTGGACGTGGAGCGACTCCTCGAAGTGCGAGCCGGCCGCCTGGAGCAGCGACTCGGCATCGGTGGCGATGGCCGGCTCCCGGGAGAACGGACCGACCGGGCGCGAGACGATCGCCCCGTCGATCATCTTCTTCTTGAGCGCGAAGGTCAGCAGCGCGGTGACCACGCCACCGTCCGTGGCCACCCTCAGGATCCGCTGGCTGCTCGCGCGGGCCGACGCCATCCTCCGCACCGGGCCGATGGGCTGCTTCCAGTCGAGCTTCTCGCGCAGCTCCTGGTCCAGTGCCCGGATCTGCGGGCAGATCAAATAGCAAATCCCGCAGTGCAGGCACTTCGACTCGTCGGCCATCACCGGTGTCCCGTCCGCCTCCGAGCGCAGCGCGTGGAACTCCCCCGCCGAGCAGAACGCCACACATCCGCCGCACTTGCCGCAGATGCCCGCCTTCTGGACCTCCTGCTCGAGATCCTTGAAGCCCTTGACCTCTCCTGGCAGCGAAGTCATGTGGCCAGGCCCCCCAGCTCGGCTTCGACTTTCTCGCGGAACTGATCGAATGCATCCTGCCCGCTCTCGAAGCCGCGCTTGACCAGCTCCCGGCGCACCGAGTTGGTCAACTTGTCGATCGAGTCGCACCTGTCCATCACGCTGGCCTGGACGTAGCCGCCCTTGACGGCCAGGTAGCGCAGGACGCGCATGATGTCCGTGAAGTTGACCTTCTGCGGGCAGCGCGCGTAACAGCGGTAACAGATCAGGCAGTACCAGATCATCGGCGAGGACAGCACCTCGTCGCGCATGCCGAAGAGGATCTGACGGATGATCTTGCGCGGGCTGTAGCCGGGCTCCACCTCGCTCATCGGGCAACCCGCCACGCAGGTGCCGCAGGCGAAGCAGCGCCAGATGTGCTCCCCTCCGGGCTGGGCGGCCACCTCCCTCGCAAAGCTCAGATCCTGCTCGTTGACGACGATCGTCTCTTTGTCGCTAGCCATCGCTCCGTTGCTCCTTGTCCCCGATCCGCCTCATCAGGCAGGCGGGGGCTCTCCCTCGACCACGACTTCCTTGACGACCCGGCGCGAGTAGACGAGATAGGCGTTCTCCGCCTCGACCACCTGCGTCTGGAAGTTCTCGGCCTCGTACTCCTTGCGCCGCGCCTCGGCCGCGTCCCGGGTCTCGTAGATCTCTCCGTCCCACATGAACTTCTCATCCTCGAAAAACCGTACGCTCTCAGGCTCCATGAGATCCTCCTTGCCACTCCTTGTTCCCGCTCTGATCAACGGTACGGGCTGGGTCCCAGCTCGCGGATCGACTCCACCACGTCCTTCATCACCTCGGCGAAGCGAGGTCCTTCCGAGGCCGAGACCCACTCCAGCCGAAAGCGCTCGGGCTCGAGCCCAAAGTCCTCCAGCATCAGATCGATGGCCTCGGCTCGCTTCTCCGCCCTGAGGTTGCCCTCGATGTAATGGCAGTCTCCCGGATGGCATCCGCAGATGATCACGCCGTCGGCGCCCTTGGTCAGGGCCTCGATCACCATGTTGGGGTGCACCATGCCCGAGCACATGACCCGGATGTTCCTAACGTTAGGCGGGTACTGGATCCGGGACGTGCCCGCCAGATCCGCTCCGGCGTAGGAGCACCAGTTGCAGCAGAACGCGATGATCGTGGGTTCGAATTCTTCTTCCGACATCTCCGTCTCTCCTCGGCCGCGCTCAGCCCATCTCCAGGGCTGCCTCGACCATCGCGTTGAGCTGATCCAGCTTGAAGCTCCGCACGAAGATGCCCTGCTTGGGACAGGTCGCCTGGCAGACGCCACAGCCCTTGCACAGCGCCTCGTTCGTCTGGACCGTCTTCTTGATCTCGCCCTTGCGCTTGTACTCCAGGAGCGTCAGCGCATCGTATGGACAGGGATCGATGCAGTACGCGCAGCCGTCGCAGTTCGCGTCCACGACCTCGGAGATCGCGGACTCCAGCGGCAGCTCCTCGTTGGCCAGAATCGTCGAGGCTCGGCCCGCCGCGCCCATGGCCTGGGCCACCGTCTCGCTGAGATCCTTGGGCGAGTGCGCCAGGCCGCACAGAAAGATGCCCTCGGATGCGAAGTCCACCGGCCTGAGCTTCATGTGGGCCTCCAGGTAGAACTTCTCCTGGTTGATCGGCACCTTGAGCATCTTGGCCAGATTCTCGGTATCCTCCCGGGGCACGACCGCCAGCGAGAGCACCAGCCGATCGCAGTCGATGGCCAGCCTCGACTGCAGGATCGGATCGTCGACCTCGACCCGCAGCTTCTCGCCGGCCTGGGAGACCTCCGGCTTGCGCTCCGGCTCGTAGCGGATGAAGCGCACGCCCTTCTCCCGGGCCAGGGTGTAGAGCTGCTCGCGGAAGCCGTAGGCGCGCACGTCCCGGTAGAGGACGAAGACGTTCGCCTGCGGCTTGAGCTCCTTGAGCTTGAGCGCGTTCCGGATGGCGTGGTTGCAGCACAGCCGGCTGCAGTACGGCCGCTCGTCGTCGCGCGAGCCGACGCACTGGATCATGACCACGTTGTCGAGCTCGCACTCGCCTGCGGCCAGCTCGCTCTCGAAGGCGACCTGGCTTATGACCCGCTCGTCCTTTCCGTACAGGTACTCCTCGGTCTCGAGCATGCCTGCGCCGGTGGCCACGATCACCACGCCGTGCTCGATTCCATGTTGCGTACCGTTCGTCACGATGGTGCTCGTGAACCTGCCCACGAAGCCCTCCACCGACTTCAGCACGGATCCGAGGTAGAGCTTGATGCGGGGGTGGGACGTGACCCGGTCTATCCGCTCGGCCAGAAAGGCCTTGGGCTCCTCCCCGCGCGGCAGGAAATGGACGTGGCGCGCGTGGCCACCGAGCTCCGGCTCGCGCTCCACCAGATGGACCTGGAAGCCCTGGTCCGCGAGGCCGATGGCGGCCGACATGCCGGCGACGCCCCCGCCGATCACCAGCGCCTCGTGGTTGGGGGACATGCTGCGCTCCTGCAGCGGCTCGAGGAGCCTCGCCTTGGCGATCGCCATCCGCACCAGGTCCTTGGCCTTGCTCGTCGCCGCCTGCGGCTCGTGCATGTGGACCCAGGAGCACTGATCGCGGATGTTGGCCATCTCGAAGAGATAGCGGTTGAGCCCCGCTTCCCGGACCGTGTCCCGGAAGAGCGGCTCGTGGGTCCGCGGGGTGCACGAGGCCACCACGACCCGGTTGAGCTTCTCGTCGGCGATGACCTTCTTGATGAGCTCCTGGGTGTCCTGCGAGCAGGTGAAGAGGTTATCGGTGGCGTAGACGACGTCCGGGAGCTCCTCGGCGTACGCGACCACCTCGGGGACGTTGACCACGCTGCCGATGTTGCGGCCGCAGTGGCACACGAAGACACCGATCCGGGGCTCCTCACCGGTCACGTCTCTCTCCGGCGGATAGGCCTTCGGCGAGACCATGGTGCCCCGCGCTTCCGCAAGCAGGGCCATCGACTTGGCCGCGGCGCCGCTGGCCTGGATGACCGTCTCCGGGATGTCCTTGGGCTCCGAGAAGGCGCCGCAGACGAAGACGCCCGGCCGGCTGGTCCTCATCGGATCGAAGGCCTCGGTCCTGCAGAAGCCCCGCTCGTCGAGCCCGATGCCCAGGCGCTCGGCCAGCATGCCGTTGTCCTCGGACGGCCGCATCCCGCACGAGAGGATGACGAGATCGAACTCCTCCGAGCGGAACTCGCCGCTCTCGTCCTGATAGCGGATCAGGAGGTTCTTCCCCTCTCCCACCTCCTGCACGTTGGCCGGGCGGGCGCGGACGAAGCGCACTCCGTCGTCGACGGCCCGCTGATAGTAAGCGTCGAAGCCCTTCCCGAACGCGCGCATGTCCATGTAGAAGATCGTGCAGGCCAGATCCGGGCAGTGCTCTCTGGCCATCAGGGCGTGCTTGACCGCGTACATGCAGCAGACCGAGGAGCAGAAGTTCGCGTCCGCCTCGCGAGAGCCCACGCACTGGATGAAGGCCATCCTGTCCGGCACCTTGCCGTCTACCGGCCGCTGCAGATGGCCCCGGTAGGGCCCGCTGGCCGAGAGCACGCGCTCGAGCTGCAGGCTGCTGATGACGTTGGGGTAGAGCCCGAAGCCATACTCGGATCGCAGGGCGTGGTCGAAGAGCTCGAAGCCGGGCGAGACGATCACCGCCCCCACGTCGAGCGCCAGCTGCTCGTCCTGCTGGCCGAAGTCGATCGCGCCGGCCTCGCAGAAGTCCAGGCAGGTCTTGCAGCCGCCGCCGGTGAGGAAGTGGGCGCAGGTATCCCGATCGATGACCGGCACGTTCGGCACGGCCTGCTGGAAGGGGATGTAGATGGAGGAACGGCGCGTGAGCCCCGCGTCGAAGCCCGCCAGCGAGGGCCGCACGGCCCGGCTGGACACGGCCTCGGGCAGCTTCTTCTCCATGGGGCAGATCGACTCGCAGGCGCCGCATGCCATGCAGACCGGGGACTTCCGATCGTAGGCCGGCCCGACCTTCCTCTCGCTTCCCCGGGCCGAGAAGTCCACCGCGCCGATCCCCATCTTCTCCTCGCAGACCCGGACGCACAGGCCGCACAGGATGCAGTCCTCGTCCTTCTGCGGGAATCGCGCCTCCTCCACCCCGAGATCGGCTGCGATCTGGCGGATCGCGGCCGAGCCCGGGCAGC
Source organism: Deltaproteobacteria bacterium (assembly GCA_016935365.1). Lineage (GTDB taxonomy): Bacteria > Myxococcota > B64-G9 > B64-G9 > B64-G9 > JAFGRB01. The sequence goes on along the minus strand of JAFGRB010000058.1, from coordinate 41,087 downwards.
GCGCCAGCAGCAGCTCGGCCATCATCCGTCGGTGGTGGCGCACCTTGTCCGTGTTCGTGTGGACCACCAGGCCTTCCTCGACCGGGTAGACGCACGAGGCCCGGATGCGGGGACGCCCACGCTCCTCGATCTCGACCAGACACAGCCGGCAGGCTCCGTACGGCGAGAGCGACTTGTGGTAGCAGAGCGTGGGGATCTGGATGCCCGCGCTGCGGCAGGCCTCGAGCACGGTGCTGTCGGGCTGTGCGCTGACTTCCTGTCCGTCGATTTGCATCTTGATCATGATCGGGTCATTTCCCTCGTGTCCAGGCGGGTGTGCTCCCCGCCCTTCCTGTGTTCGAACACGAAATCGATTTCCGGATTACCGGCCACCAGGACCTCGATGGTCGCCGCGATGTCTCCCAGCGGCTTTCGATCGGGGTGGCTGTGACGGAAGGTCGCCTTCACCTCGGTCCCCTGGCCCGGCTTCGAGACGACCTCGAGCGCGCCCTCGGCCTCCCGGGCCGCCTGCGCCAGCAGCGCCAGGCCCAGCCCGACTTTCTTGCCGGGCTTGGTCGAGAAGAAGGGGTCGACCGCCCGGCCCGCGGCGTCCAGGTCCATGCCCTTGCCGTTGTCCTTCACGCGGACTGTCAGCAGATCGCGCTCCATTTCCTCCACCAGCGAGATCTCGATCCGGGTCGCTTGCGAGCGGATCGAGTTCTCCGCGAGATCGAGCAGGTGCAGAGACAGGTCTTCCACGCGGCGTCCTCTCTCATCGGCTCACCACCCGCCTGCCGTGCATGCCCTTCAAGGCCATCCCGAGCTCCTCGAAGGTCGCCGACTCCATCTCGAGCAGGGTCCGGCGGCTGCCGATCTCGTCCAGGCGGTGCGCATCCGACGATCGGAGCACGGCCATGTCTTCCGGCAGGTCCTCCGCATCCGGCTCCCAGACCTCCAGCGCGTCCAGGTCCAGGTCGTCCGGCACGAAGCCGATCTGGCTCCGGAGGCTGAAGCTGGGCCTATCGATGTGGGCCGCGATGGCGAGACCGCCCTGCGCGTGGATGCAGGCCACCGCCTCCTCGAGCCCCAGCTCCGTCGCGCCGATCAGCAGGGCGGTCTGGCAGCCCACGACCTCGTCCCGCTCGTTCATGACCAGCTGCTCGCCGAAAAACTCGGGCTCGTTCTCGCCCGGCAGCTTCTCGTGGACGAGCTGCTGGACGGACAGGAGATCCCGGTCCCGGCCGAAGAGGCCCAGCATGTGGATCTCCTCCCGGGTCGTGATCTCCATCCCGCCGATCACGCCCAGGCAAGTGCCCGCGGCGGCCCGGCGGACCGCCTGTACGTTCTCTGCCGAGTTGTGGTCACAGATGGCGATCAAGTCCAGGTCCCTCTCCAGCGCTCGCCTGACGATCTGCAAGGGCGACATCTCCCTTTCTGCACAGGGCGAAAGGCAGGTATGGATGTGCAGATCGGCACACAGGCTCCTCACGCTCTCAGTCCCGTCAAGCCCAAGCCGTGCAAGCGCCCGATCAGCTCGAAGGCCGGCAGCTCGCTGACCAGCAGCGGGATCGACTCCCGCCTGGCCTTCTCCAGCGTGTCCGGCTCGGGCTCGCGGCTGTTGACGAGCACGATGCCCGCCAGCCCCTTCATGCTCGCGACCGCGACCGTGTTCTGGTGAGTCTGCAGGGTGATCCATAGATCGCCCTCGAGCCCGTTGGCGATCACGTCGCTCATCAGGTCGCTCGCGTAGCCGCGCTCGACATCTCGTCGGAGGGCCGCATCTCCGGCTCTGACCTGCAGGCCCAGCCGGTCTATGATCTCCGCCAGGGTCATGGCTCTGTCTCCAGCAAGATCTCCACCTCGATCCTCGTCCCCTTGCCGGTGGTGGAGTCGATCTCCATCCGGTCCGCGCACTTGTCGATGTTCACCAGGCCCATGCCGGCGCCGAATCCGAGCTCCCGCACCCAGTCCGGGGCGGTCGAGTAGCCGGGCTGCATGGCGCGCGCCACGTCCTCGATCCCCGGTCCCTCGTCGAGCGCCTGGATGCGGATCGCGCGCCCGTCCACCCGCGCCTCTATCCGCCCGCCGTCGGTGTGGACGATCAGGTTCATCTCGGCCTCGTAGCACGCGATCGCGGCCCGGCGCGCCGTCTGCGGGTGGATGCCAAGCCGCCTGAGCGTGGTCTTCAGGCCGCTCGCGCAGGCGCCGGCCCGGGTGAAGTCCTTGCCCGGCACCTGGTACTCGAACAGCAGCGCGCTCGAGTCGGCGATGATGTCCTCGAAGACGTGGCTCGAGCGCGCGCCCATCATCTCGGCCTCGTGGTAGTCGATCTCGAGTTTCTTCAGCAGGCCCTCGATGATGTCTCCCTTGGTCAGCACCCCCGCCAGCTTGCCGCTCTTTCGGTCCAGGACGGGCAGGCGGCCGAAGCCGAAGCGCTCCAGCTTGTTGACCGCCTGGATGAGGGGCTCGTCGGCGAAGACCGTCCTGACGTCCCGGGTCATCTTCGCCTCCACCCGGCAGTCCCCGTCGCTTTTCACCAGCCAGCGGATGAAGTCCTCGATGCTGATCATCCCGACCAGGCTGCCGTCTCTCATCACCGGCGTGCCCGAGATGCGGTTGATGCGCAGGATCTCGCGCAGCTCGCTCATGGGGGTTTCCGGTGACACGCTGATCACGTCCTCGTGCATGATCTCGCCGACCCGGAGCTCGTAGACGAGCTCCTGCAGCTTGGTTACTCTCTCGTCCGACAATCGCCCTCATCTCCAACGGCTGCTCGCAGTCCCTTCTCGTAAAGCCGGCCGCAGGCCTCGAACATGGACAGATCCGTGACCAGCAGCCGGACGCCCATCTTCTCCGCCAGCTCGACCGTCTCGGGCTGGGGCGACTTGCCCCGGACGAAGCAGATCGCGGCCAGGTCCACGATCCCGGCAGTGCGGATCACCTGCGAGTTCGTCAGGCCGGTCAGCAGCAGCGAGCCCTCGCCCGTCGTGGTCAGGGCGTCGCTCATCAGATCGGTGGCCAGGCACGAGACCACCTCGCGCTCGCCGTTCCTCGGGAGCCTCACGGTCCAGGCTGGCCTGGCTTCCAGGATGCGCTGCACTTCCTCGAGCCTCATTGAACGAGCACCGCCTCTCGCCTGCAGACGTCGCGGCAGATCCCGCACTTGATGCACTTGCTCTGATCGATCGTGTGGACTTCCTTCTTGTCGCCCGAGATCGCGTTCTCGGGGCAGTTCTTGGCGCATAGCGTGCAGCCGTTGCACTTCTCGGCGTCGATCGAGTAGGTGATGAGCGCCTTGCAGACCCCGGCCGGGCAGCGACGCTCGGAGATGTGCGTCTCATACTCCTGCCGGAAGTACGCGATCGTGCTCAGGACGGGATTTGGTGCGCTCGTGCCCAGGCCGCACAGCGCGGTGTCCTTGATCGTCTCTCCCAGGTCCTCGAGCAGCTCGATGTCGCCCTCGCAGCCATGCCCGTTGCAGATGCGGCTGACGATCTGGTACATCGCATCCACGCCCTCCCGGCAGGCGGTGCACTTGCCGCAGGACTCGTCGCGCAGGAAGTCCAGGAAGTACCTGGCGACGTCGACCATGCAGGTGTCCTCGTCCATGACGATCATGCCTCCGGAGCCCATCATGGAGCCGACCTCGGTGAGGCGGTCGAAATCGACGGGCAGGTCCAGAAGCGAGGCTGGGATGCAGCCGCCCGACGGCCCCCCGGTCTGGACCGCCTTGAACTCCTTGCCCTTCTCCATGCCCCCGCCGATGTCGAAGATGATCTCCCGCAACGTGGTGCCCATGGGCACTTCGACCAGCCCGGTGTTGTTGACGTTGCCGACCAGGGCGAAGACCTTCGTGCCCTTGCTGCCCTCCGTACCGATGCCGGCGAACCACTCCCCCCCCCGGAGGATGATCTCGGGCACGTTGGCCAGGGTCTCGACGTTGTTGAGCACGGTCGGTTTCTGGAAGAGCCCCCGCTCCGTCGCGTGGATGTGCTTGGCGGACGGCTCGGGCGGATCCCCCTGGATGGAGGCCCGAAGTGCGCTGGATTCACCGCAGACGAACGCGCCCGCGCCCCGGAAGACATGGATGTCGAAGTCGAAGCCGGACCCGAGGATGTCCGCGCCCAGCAGGCCGTAGTCCCGCGCCTGGGAGATGGCCAGGTTGAGGCGCTCCATGGCGATCGGGTACTCCGTCCGGATATAGACCCAGCCCGCGTGCGCGCCCACCGCCCGGCCCGCGATGGTCATGCCCTCGATGACCGCGTGCGGATCGCCCTCGATGATGCTCCGGTCCATGAAGGCGCCCGGGTCGCCCTCGTCGGCGTTGCAGATGATGTACTTCTCGTCGCTGGCGTGCTTGGCGGCCGAGGCCCACTTGCGGCCGGTGGGAAAACCCGCCCCCCCGCGGCCCCGCAGCCCCGATTTCGTCACCTCTTCGACGATCGACTCGGGGGTCATCTCGGTGAGCGCCTTGCTCAGGCCCTGGTATCCACCGCGGGCGATGTACTCGTCGATCTTTTCGGGATCGATCAGCCCCCGGTTGCGCAGAGCGATCAGGCGCTGCTTCTTGAAGAAGCCGATGTCGCTCATCCTTGGCACAGGGATCTTATCTACCGGCGGCCGGTACATGAGCCTCTCGACCGGCCGGCCTTTCAGAAAGTGCTCCTCGACCAGATGGGGGATGTCCTTCGTACCCAGGAGCTGGTAGAAGACCTCTCCAGGCTGGACCACCATGACCGGGCCCTGGGCGCAGAAGCCGTTGCAGCCTGTCATGACGACCGCGATCTCGTCCTGCAGGTCTCGCTCGGCGAGCTCCTTCTCGAGCGCCGCCTTGACCTCGAAGGATCCGTTCGAGACACAGCCGGTCCCTGCACACAGCATCACATGCGCGCGATGGGACTTCATAGCGTCTGCTCGCTGCCCCTGGCCAGGGCGAATTCGGCCACGATCACTCCGCCGATGACGTGCTCGTCGAACACGCGCTTGACCTTGGCCTCGTCCAAATCGACGTACTTGACCGGAGCCTGGCCCGAGAGCTCGACCGTCATCATCGGCTCCCGGCTGCACAGACCCGCGCAGCCCGAGGTGGTGACGATCACGTCCTGGGCGCCGGACTCCTCCAGGCAGTGCATCACCGCGCTGACGATCTTCCTGGCGCCGGCCGAGATCCCGCAGGTGCCCATGTGGACCGTGATCTTGGCCCGGCCGGCTCCCTCGCGAAGCGACATGGCCTTCTTCATGCGCTGGGCGATCTGCTCCAGGTCTTCCTTTCGTAACTTGGGCACGTTCTCTCTCCTCCCGCTACGCCGGATAGGCATCCAGCTCCTTGACGAGACGGGCCGAGGTGATCTTTCCGTAGACCTCCTCGTCGATGGTCACGACCGGAGCCAGCCCACAGCATCCCAGGCAGCGCACCGCTTCCAGCGTGAATCGCCTGTCATCCGTGGTCTCGCCCGACTTCACCTTCAGCTCGCGCTCCAGGCTGTCTACGATCTTGCCCGCGCCTTTCACGTGGCAGGCCGTGCCGGTGCATACGCGGATGATGTGCTTGCCCCTGGGCTCGAGGCTGAAGAGATTGTAGAAAGTGGCCACGCGGACGACGCGCGACAGCGGCAGTCCCAACGTGTGGGCCACCATCCGTAGAGACCACTCTGGCAGCCAGTTGAACTCGGCCGTGATGTCCTGGAGGATCGGGACGATGGCTTCTCTGCCGCGCGGATAGCGGCCGAGTATCTCCCTCAAGACCAGAAGCTCCTGCCCCTCGACGTCCTGCAGCTCCGGCTCCACCCCGGGCGAGTACGGCCGGTTGCGCACCAGGCAGGCCTCCATGCACTCCGAGCAGCCGGTGCACTTGTCCGGATCCACCGAGCGGGCCTTCTTCTTGACCAATACCTTGAACCTGCCGGGCGTGCCAGAGAGCTCGAGCAGCTCCGAGTAGGTCAGGCGCTCGATGTTGAGGTGCTTGCCCGTATCGACCAGACGTGGAGCCAAAGTGCACATCGCGCAGTCGTTGGTCGGAAAGGTCTTGTCGAGCTTCGCCATCGTGCCGCCGATGGACGGCTCCTTCTCGAGCAGGTAGACCTTGAAGCCGGACTCGGCCAGATCGAGCGCGGCCTGCATCCCGCCCACGCCTCCGCCCACGACCAGGACGGAGCCCACCTTCTCGTGATGATCTGTCTCAGACCTCATTCGCCTACCCCTCTCCTCTCGCGCCCTCGTCCACCACAACCGGCAATCGCAGGTGGAAGGCACAGCCCTTGCCGATCTCGCTCACGAGCCGTAGCTCGCCGTGATGGGCTGCAGCGATCTTGCGGGCGATCGGCAGCCCGAGCCCGTTGCCGGGAATGCTCCGCTGGGCGCGCCCGCGGTAGAACGGCTCGAAGATCCGCTCCTGCTCCTCCGGGGAGATGCCCGGGCCGTCGTCGATCACGCTGGTCGTGACCTCATCAGGCCCGACGGCGATTTTCACATCCACCCGGCTGCCCTCGGGTGAGTAGCGCAGCGCGTTGGTCAGCAGGTTGCAGAACAGCTCGGCCAGCGCCCCGGCATCCGCCTCGACCGTCGCCGGCCTGCCGTTCGACTCGAGCTCGACCGTCTTGCCCTCGATGTCGGCGCACTGGCGGATCCGCCCGACGACCTCGTCGATCAGGCCGACCAGGTCGACCCGCTCCAGCTCGCCGAGCGCGTCTCCGCGCTCGATCCGCGAGAGGGTCATCCAGTCGTTGATGAGCTGCAGCATCTCGTCCGCGCGGCGCGCGGTGACCTCGATCATGGCCCGCGCCTTCTCCGCGACCTCGCCCGTGTAGCCCCGGAGCACGACCTCGATGCACTGGCGCAGAGAGGCCAGGGGCGATTTGAGCTGATGGGCCAGGACGGCCACGTGGAGCTCACCGGACGCGCCCAAGTCCTTGGCCTGCATCTGCCTGGCCAGCCTGGACTGCTCCATGCCGCGCCGGACCGCGTCGCGCAGGTCGTTGGGCTCGAACGGCTTGGGCAGGAACTCGTAGGCACCGGCCTTCATGGCGTCGACCGCGACCTCGATGGTCGCGTAGCCGGTGATCATCACGGCCACCGCGTCCGGATCGATCCGCTTGACCTCGCGCAGGAACTCGAGGCCGCTGATCCCCGGCATGCGCACGTCGATCAGCACGATGTCCGGCCGGCGGGCCGCGGCCAGCTCGAGCCCCTCCTTGCCGTCGGCCGCCGTCAGGACCTCGCAGCCCTCCTTCTCGAGGATCAGGCCGCAGGCGTCCCGCATCCACTCCTCGTCGTCGACCACCAGCACCAGCGGTTTGCCGCGCGTCCCGATCATCCTCAGCCCCCCTGCCCGATGATCTCGGCCACCCTGGCGAGCAGGTCATCCGGCCGGATCGGCTTCTCGATGAAGCCGTCGGCCGCCTGGAGCCGCGCGTCGTCTAGCGAGGCGATCGACCTGCCGGCCCGCTGCGAGATGGCGGACATGGCGAGGATGGCGGTGTGCTTGATGGCCGGATCCCGGCGGGCCTCGAAGCAGAAATGCAGCCCGTCCGTGATGCTGTCCATCATGATGTCGACCAGGATCAAGTCGGGCCTCTGCTGCCTGGCCACCTCCAGGCCCTCCTGCCTCGATCCAGCGGTGGCGACCTCGTAGCCGCCCGACTCCAGGATGGCGCGCATGTTCGCCTGGAAGCTGGGATCGTCGTCCACGACCAGGATCTTCGCCCCGCGCGCGGAGCGGGTGACGGGCGGCCCGGCCGCCTCGGAGACCGCCTCGACGAGGTCCGCGTTGTCGGCCGAGCGGATGTGGTAGTAGAAGACGCCCAGCTCTCTGGCCTTGCTCTCCAGCTCCGCGCTGCTCTCGGCCGTGGAGAAGATGATCCTGGCGGACGGGGCGGCCGCCTTGAGCATCGAGATCGCCGCCAGCCTCGACATGTCCTCCAGATCGCCCGAGATCACCAGGCAGTCGAACGCGGTCTCGCGGATCCTGCCGACCGCATCCGCGGCCGTGGCCGCGGTCTCGATGCTCTGCCAACCGGCTGTGGACAAGCACGCCTCGATGTCTGTCCTGCCGGCGCTGTCCGAGCCGAGCAGGAGGATGCGGGCCCCTCTGGTCATCGCCAACACCTTCGGGAGAACCTTGGTTGGCTCTTTTGAGCAAGTTCCGTGCCAGCGATGGAGCCGGCGGCCCGCCCGTGGGGGGGCGGTTGGCAGGGCCCGTCCAGTGGCGGCTCATGCGCGCCGCTCGAGGATCCATTTCCCTGTTCCGATCGGCCAGCCTGTCAGCTGTGGCCATTCGCCCGGGGCGCGTGGCAGAATGCCCCGGCGGCTCGCAGGGCTCAGGTATTGCGCAGCTTTCGCCAGAGGGTCTTGCGGTCGATGCCCAGCGCCTTCGCGGCCGCGGTCCGGTTGCCGCCGCACTCCTCGAGCACCCGGCAGATGTACTCCCGCTCCACGTCCCTGAGCCGGGTGGGGCCGCTGAGCTCGTCCTGGACCGCGACGCCGAGCCACATGAGATCCTTGACATGGATGACGCTGTCGCGGGTCAGCACGACCGCCCGCTCGATCGTGTTCTCGAGCTCGCGCACGTTGCCCGGCCAGCTGTGGCGCACGAGGATCTCCAGGGCCTCGTCCGACAGCCGGGTGCAGCTCTTCTTGCACTTCTGGTTGTACTTGTTCAGGAAGTGCTCGGCCAGCAGCGGGATGTCCTCCTTGCGCTGCCGGAGCGGGGGCAGCACGATCGGCACCACGCACAGGCGGTAGTAGAGGTCTTCCCGGAAGCGCCCGGCGCGGATCTCGTCCGTCAGGTTCCTGCTGGTCGCGGCGATGATGCGCACGTCCACGGGGATCGAGCGGCTATCGCCCACGCGGGTGATCTCGCGCTCCTGGATGACCCGCAGCAGCTTGGCCTGGATCTGCGGCTCCACGTTGCCGATCTCGTCGAAGAAGATCGTCGCCCCGTCCGCCAGCTCGAGCCGGCCGTGCTTGGTCGAGGTGGCGCCGGTGAAGGAGCCCTTCACGTGCCCGAAGAGCTCGCTCTCGAAGAGCGTGCCCACCAGCGCCCCGCAGTCGACCACCACGATCGGCCTGTCCTTGCGAAGGCTGTGCGTGTGGATCGTCCGGGCCACGACCTCCTTGCCCGTCCCGGACTCGCCGGTCAGCAGCACCGTGCTGTCCGTCGGGCCGACCCGCCTGACGAGCTCGTGGATCTCGCGGATCGGCTCGCTCCGGCCCACCAGCAACCGCTCGCCGAGCACCGTGTCGAGCTCCTCGCGCAGCAGGAGGTTGTCCCGCGCCAGACACCTGTCGTGCAGGATGCGGTGCACCGAGTGCGTGAGCGCCTTCGGCGTGAAGGGCTTGGCCAGGTAGTCGGTCGCGCCTTTCTTCATCGCCTCCACGGCCGAGTCCACCGTGGCGTGGCCGGTGATGACCACGACCGCGGTCCCGGACGCGTGCTGCCCGATCCAGCCCAGGACGTCCATGCCGTTCGGCCCGGGCATCTTGAGGTCCAGCAAGACGACGTCGAAGGCCTTCCTCTCGAGCAGCTCGATGGCCTCGTTGCCGTCGGCGGCCTCGTCGATCCGGAAGCCCTCCCTGACCAGGACGTGCCGGCAGGCGTCCCGCATCGCCTCGTCGTCGTCCACGATCAGGATGTGATCGACCTTCTTCAAACCGCCTCCTCGGCCCCCGGCGCCTTCGACTGCGAGGGAAAGCTCAGCGTGAAGGTCGTGCCCTGCTCGAGCCTGCTCTCGACCTCCATCGTGCCGCCGTGCCGGCGCACGATGCCGTAGGTGATGGCCAGCCCCAGGCCGGTTCCGTGGCCGGTCTCCTTGGTCGTGTAGAAGGGCTCGTAGAGCTTGTCGAGCGACTCCTTCGGAATGCCGACGCCCGTGTCGGAGATGGCCACGCCCGCGGTCCGGGCGTCCGGATCGGTCCAGGTGCGGATGCCGAGCTTGCCGCGCCCGTTCATGGCCTCGGCCGCGTTGACCATCACGTTCATCACCGCCTGCTTCAGCGGCCCCTCCTCGCCGTCGACCAGGACCGGCTGCGGGGCGATGCGAAGCTCGTGCTCGAGCTCGCAGAAGAGCGGCTGGCCCCTGAGCAGATCGAAGGTGGCCGTCACGATCTCGTTGAAGTCCAAGGTCTTGCGCTTGCCCTGCTGGGTCCGCGACAGGCCCAGCAGCCCCTGCACGATCTCCTTGCAGCGGGTGACCTCGCGCACGACCTTGGACAGGATCTTGCCGTGCTCCGACTCCGCCGCCAGCTCCTCCAGGACCAGGTGGGTGTAGACCATGATGGCGCCCAGGGGGTTGTTGATCTCGTGCGCCACGCTGGCCGCCATGCGGCCGAGCGAGGACATCTTCTCGGACTGGATCAGCCTGGCCTGCAGGGCCTTGAGCTCCCGGTAGGCGCGATCCAGCTCCTTGGCCTCGGAGCGGGCCTTCTCGAGCAGGCGCTTGACCTCGCGGAGGTCGTTGGCGACCAGGACCACGCCCGAGATCTCGCCCGCCCGGTCCAGCATGATCGAGGCGTTGAGGCTGACGGGGATCGAGGCGCCGTCCACGGCGCGCAGCTCGGTCTCGGCATCGCGCACCACGCCGGCTTCCGTGAGCTGGCGCCACAGGCGCGAGCCGGGGTAGAGGGCGTTGTGCGCCTCGTCGGCGAATAGGGACTTCAGGGGCCTGCCGACCAGATCCCGCTCCCGGCAGCCGAGCGCCTTCAGGCAGGAGTCGTTGACCGCGGTCACCCGGCCCTCGCTGTCCGAGACGACCAGGGCGTTGACCATGCTGCGGATGATGTTGTTGGAGAACTCGTTCGCCAGCAGGAGCTCCTCCGCCTTCTGCTCCATGCCGGTCTGGGCCTGGGCGAGGTTCGCGTAGAGCTTCTCCATGGTGTGGATGACTTCGATCCAGATCTTCTCCTGGGGGCTCTTCTCTCTCGCGCGCATGCGGCATGGCCCCTTCAGTGCACCGTGCAGTACATGCAGGGATCGAAGGACTTCACCACGTGGGAGACGCCCAGCGGCTTGTCCGCGTCGGCGACAGGCGTGTCCCGCAGCGCCTGCTCGACCGGCCCCGGCAGGTCGGCCGCATCGCGCGGCGAGCAGTTCCAGGTCGTGGGGGGGATGATCTGGTAGTCGCGGATCTTGCCCTGGGCGATCCGGATCCAGTGGCCGAGCGTCCCGCGCGGCGCCTCCACGATGCCGGCCCCCTCGCCCGAGTCCGGCAGCTCGATCGGGCGGTAGAAGGGCTCATCCGGATCGATGCGGCGCAGCCAGTGCCCGAGCTGGTGAACGACGCGGACCATCTCGTGCAGCCTGGCCAGCATGCGCGTGTAGACGCTGGCTCCGCGCTTCGCGAGGACGTCGGAGATGAGCGGATCGCCGTCGCAGATCATGCGGGCCAGGGAGCCGGCCTCCGCCGGCCGCGAGCCGTAGCGCGGCGCCTTGGACCAGCTGTAGGCCTCGGCCCGTCCCGCCTCGGGCTGGGTGCGGCCCCGGGACGGGTGCAGGCAGTCGTCCTGGGCATCGAACCAGCTGTGGGCGATGCACTCCTCGATCTTGTCCAGCTCGAGCGGGTGGCGCGCGCCATCGTGGAAGCCCGGCTCGAGCCAGTGGCCCTTGGCGGCCGTGCTCCAGCCCCCGCTGGAGATGAAGCTCGCCTGCCAGCGCCCGATCCGGTCCAGACCCCGCCGGAGCGCCGCAGCGGCGAAGACGCCCAGGTCGCTCGAGGCGTGGGCGGCCGCGTCCAGCCAGGCGAGCAGATCCGCCTCGCGCTTCAGCGCCAGCCAGGACCCCAGGCTGTCTCCGAGCACCTGGGACTCGAAGAAGTCGGCCAGCTCCAGAAGCAGGCCGAGCGAGCGCGAGATCTCACTCGAGTCCAGGGAGCGGGTGGAACCCCCGGGCTGCAAGAAGAGGCTGTTGGGCCACTTGCCGGCCAGGATCCCCAGCAGGGGCAGCATCTTGCGGCGGGCGATCATCGAGGCCCGAAAGGAGCTGCCGCCCGGCACCCCGAAGCGGAGAAGATCCGGGTCGTCGGGGCTCGCGGCCAGGAGATCGGGCGCGAAGGACATGTAGAAGTGGGTGATGCCGCTGATGACCAGTTCGATCCCCATGGCGACGTTGCGGGTCAGGTAGGCGTTGGGGGGGATCTCCTCCGGCGCCAGGGAGTGCAGGGCGGCCGCGGCCGCAGCCGAGTGGGACAGGCTGCACTGGCCGCAGATCCTGGGCGTGAGCACCATGCCGTCGCAGGCATCGCGTCCCCGGAGCAGCTGCTCGAAGCCCCGGTAGAGCGTGCCGGCCGCCCGGGCGCTCTCGACCACCTGCTCGACGATGTCGAGCTCGATACGCAGATCGCCCTCGATGCGCGCAAAGGGGCTATAGGAGATCGTCCGGCGCTCGCTCATCGCCTTCCTCCGAGCTCTGCCCGCCGGCGCCCGGCCCGACCCGCTTGAACGAGACCGCGTTGCGCCGCAGCCGCTCGGGGCAGGCCAGCTTGGACAGACCGTTGATGCCCACATACCACGCCTTGGGTACGTCCAGCGGCAGGCTGGTGGGGATGTCGCCGATCTTCTGGGTCTCGAAGAAGGGCGCGAAGCCGTCCGGGAAGTGGGGCGAGGTGCACGACAGGCAGGGGAAGCCCCCCCGGGGGCAGCTGCCCGTGCGGCCCATCCACAGCCGCTCGTTGCAATCCGACTCGCACTGGGTGCCCTTGCAGCCCAGGTTCTCGAAGAGGCAGCCCTGCTGGGAGAACTCCTCCGCCGAGGAGCCGAACTCGTAGTACTCGTTGCGCGGGCAGCCGTGGTGGGCGAGCTTGGAGTAGAAGACCCGAGGCCGGTGATAGCGATCCAGGTCCCGCAGCGCGAGACCGTCCGAGATCAGCGCGAAGAGCGTGCCCACCATCCAGTCCGGATGCGCGGGGCAGCCGGGCACGTTGATGACCGGCAGCCCGTGCTGCGAGCGGTAGGCCGCGCCCAGCAACCCGCCGGGCCGGGCGCCGTCGAACTGCAGGCCGGTCACGCCCGAGGGGTTGCGGCCGCTGGCCAGCACGCCGCCGAAGGAGGCGCAGGTGCCCACGGCGACCGCATAGCCGGCCACGGCCGCCAGCCTCTCGATCCACTCGCCGAGCGGCCGCTCCAGGCTGCGGTCCACCAGGCCCGCCTGGCTGCCCGTGCTGACCGCCCCCTCCACCACCAGGACGTCCAGCTCGAGCTCGCCCGAGGCGCAGCGCTCGAGCAGGCCCGCTGGATCGCCGCAGCACTCCTGCAGGTAGCGATGCCAGAGCCAGTCGATATCCAGGATCCGGAGCGAGGAGAGCAGATCCGGCTGGTCCGCATTCAGCAGCGACTGCGTCTCCCCGCCACAGCCTACCGCCTGCATCCAGAGTACATTTGCCACAGTGAGCCCCTCTCTTGCGTGGCGATCCGCCACGGTTAGAGGGATACAATTATATTGTTCTCCTGGAGCAGAAGTCAACCGGGGCGGTCCATCCGTCCGCGCCCCGAGCCGGTGTGCGGATCACTCGATCCGGCGCAGATTGTTGCTCTCGACCAGGAAGATGGACCGGCTCGGGAAGTGGTAGGCGAGTCCGGCCATGGGCGTGTCGAGCAGGACCAGCCCGGCCGGAGCCGTGCCGCAGCCCGCCACGCTCCAGTCCTGGCTCCCGTCGCCGCCGACCCCGTCCCGCGAGCCGGGACAGCCGCGCACCCCCACCAGGGTGCTCGTGTCCAGAGACTGGATCAGCACCTGCCGGACCGTGTGCGCCAGCTGCTCGTTCACGTAGATGCTCGTGCCGTCCGAAGTCAGGGCCCGCGGGCGCGACAGCCGCACCGCCGCTCCCTGACCGTCCTGGTAGCCGGCTCCCCCCACCAGCGTGCCCACCCAGCCGGTCGAGATCTTGTACGAGCGCAGCGACACCCCGTTCGTGTCGGTGATGTACAGGTTGCCCGAGCGGTCCGACGCCATGTAGCGCGGGCTGCCGAAGACCGCCGCCAGCCCGTAGCCGTCCGCGGGCGTGTTGCTCACGCAGTTGAAGCTGCCAGGACAGGTGTACGGCGGGCTCTGCGTCACGGCCGGGTCCGCCACCCGCGTCCCGGCGATGGTCACCACCATGCCGGTCGCCGGATCCAGCCGCCTCAGCACCTCCTCGCAGCCGTCCAGCAGGTAGATGTAGCCGCCCTCGTAGGTCAGCCCCCGGATGTCGTGGAAGTAGGCGCTCGCCCCCATGCCGTCCACCGCCGCGCACGAGTTCGGGCTGCCGGCCACCGTGACCACGTCGAAGGTCTGCATGTCCATCGCCCGTATGGTGTGCTGGTTGGCGAACCACAGGGTGCTGCCGTCGGTGGTCATGCTGTTCGTGCAGGCGAGCACCGCCGACGTGCCCTGGCCGTCCTGCGGCGCGCCGCAGGCCCCGCCGGCCACCACGCTCGGCGTGCAGCTGCCGGTCTGCAGGCAGGCGTCGATGGGAACCCGCGCGATCTGACAGACGGTCGGCCCGGTCGGCGGATCGCAGGTCCCGATCCACAGGTAGGTATCGTCCACGGCCAGCGCGTCGCCCAGCACCCCCGAGGCCAGCGTGGTCACCGTCGTGGTCAAGTTGCAGGTCGGGTTGCAGCCGTCACCGTTTGCCGTGTTGCCGTCGTCGCACTTCTCGTTCAGGTCCGGGTTGTTGTCCCCGCAGCTCTGCCCCAGCGGCTCGAACTGGCAGGCGTCGTCGCAGCCGTCTCCGTTCGCCGTGCCGCCGTCGTCGCACTCCTCGCCCTGGTCGATGTCCCACGTCCCGTTCCCGCAGGTGGTCGCGGCCTCGATCGTGCACGCCGCGCTGCAGCCGTCCCCGTCCGTGTTGTTGCCGTCGTCGCATTCCTCCCCGCGCACGAAGTCGACCGTGTAGTCCCCGCAGTACGGGCAGCGGCAGTCCGTCCGGCACACGCCCGGGCACTGCCCCGAGGCCGTGTCGCTGTTGGCCGGCCCCAGGTCGCACTCCTCCCCGGGATCCAGCAGGTTCATGTCCCCGTCCTGGTCGATGCCGCAGGAAGGGTTGACCGTGCAGGCGTTGCTGCACAGGTCCGCATCCACCCCGTTGGCATCGTCGCACTGCTCGATCGGCCGGCTGGGCCCGATCAGGTTCACGTAGCCGTCCCCGCAGGTCGCCCATACACAGGTCCCCAGCGGCCCGTCCGGACAGTCGTCCGTCAGCACCCCGTTGCCGTCGTCGCACTGCTCGGGCGCCTGGGTGACGCCGTCGCCGCAGCGGGGCGCGAACTCGTTGTGGCAGTCGGCCGAGCAGCCGTCGCCGTCCGTGTTGTTGCCGTCGTCGCACTCCTCGATGTCGCAGCGGTAGGTATCGCCGCAGGTGTTCGAGTGCAGCGTGCAGTCGTCCAGGCAGCCGTCGCAGTTGTCCCCGTTCTGCCCGTCGTCGCACTCCTCGGGCGCCTGGGGTATCCCGTCGCCGCAGCGCGGCGTGACCTCGTTGTGGCAGTCGGCCGAGCAGCCGTCGCCGTCCGTGTTGTTGCCGTCGTCGCACTCCTCCGGCGCCTGGGGTATCCCGTCGCCGCAGCGCGGCCCCTCGGTCTTGCAGTCCGCAGAGCAGCCGTCGCCGTCCTCGGTGTTGCCGTCGTCGCACTCCTCGGGCGGCTGCTGGACGCCGTCCCCGCAGACCTGCTCTGCCGCGCTGTCGCTGCTGCAGGCCGGCAGGCACGCGAATGCCGCCATGGCGGCAGCGGAAATCCATAGCATTTGGATCGATCGCATCGGACCCTCCTGTCTCCCGCCGGCGCCAGGCCACCCGCCCGGGCGCTGCAAGGAGAGATTGTTCGGTAGACGTCGGGGGATACTCGCACGGATCGGTAAAAAAAGAAAGAATCAGCCGGGGCACGAGCTCGGCAGGTGGCGCGTCCTGGCGAGCGGCATGAGGTGGTTGAGCCGGGCTGCGGCCTCCTGGGCCTGCTCGACGACCTGCTCGATGATCGCCTTCATGGGCATGATCTCCCGGGCCAGGCCCACCCCCTGCCCGCAGGCCAGCAGCCCGCCGTCCGAGGCCGCGGCGAACTTCTCCTTGACCACCATGCCGGAGATGAGCGGCAGGAGCTCCTCGAGCGTCGCGCCCTGCTGCTCGAGATCGGCCACCTGGCGGGAGGTCTCGTTGTCCAGCACCCGGTGGGTGTTGCCGATCGAGCGCAGCACCAGGCGGGTGTCGAGCTCGCTGCACTCGAGCAGCCGCTTCTTGATCTCCGGGTGCAGCGGGGTCTCCTCGGCGGTCAGCAGCAGGGTGCCCATGATCACGCCCTCGGCGCCCAGGGCCAGCAGGGCCGCCATGCCGCGGCCGTCCGAGACCCCGCCTCCGCCGATGACCGGCAGGCCGACCGCGTCCACCACGCGCGGCACCAGGCAGAGCGTGGTGATGTCCAGGTTGCCCGTGGCGCCGCCGTTCTCGTAGCCGACCACGGTCACCGCGTCGGCGCCGATGCGCTCGGCCTTCTTGGCGTAGCGCACGCCCACGCACTTGTGGATCAGCTTGATGCCCGCCTGCTTCATGCGGTCGATGAGGTCCTCGGGCGCCCGGTGGCCGGAGGTCTCCACGATCTTGACGCCCTGCTCGATGATCACGTCCAGGTAGAGATTGTTGTCGATCTGGTTGAGGGCCGGAAAGAGGTTCAGGTTGACCGCGAAGGGCCTGTCGGTCAGATCCTGGATCCGCTTGAGCGCGTCCTGGAACTCGCCCATGTCCTTGTAGTTGGCCGAGGCCAGCACGCCCAGGCCTCCGGCATTGCTCACGGCGGCCGTGTACTCCACCAGGGCGAGGTGCATCATGGTCCCGCCCACGATCGGGTAGTCGATTCCGAACAGCTCGGTGATCCGGGTCTTGAACACGCGAAGCCTCCTGGCCGGCGATCGGGGTTGGCAAGCCGCCGGGTGACGGCAAGATAGCACATCCCGTCGAGCGTTGACAGCAACTCGCGCTCTGCCTAGCATGGGGCCATGCGCTGCGCCATTTCTCTCGCTTTCGCCTTTCTCGCGAGCTTTCCGCTCGCAGCTCGCTCCCAGGCCGAGGGCGGCCAGCCCGCCCCGGCTCCGGCCGCCGGGCCGTCCAAGACCGCGGAGCCGCCCCTCGGGGTTGTGCCGCTGATCGATAAGGACGCCCCGGCGGTCGCGGTCTGGTTCCTGCCCAACCCGGAGATCCCGATCGAGGACGCCTCCGCCATCCACGGCCAGGTCTACCAGGACTTCACCCGCCGCCTGGACATCCGCCTCGTGCCGCTGGGCAAGACGCGGGCCATGGTGGAGAAGACCGGCGATCTGGAGCTCGCCGAGTGCGACGGCGAGGACCGCTGCCTGGTCAAGATCGCCCTGGCCGTCAAGGTGCACCGGATCATCTGCGTCCGGCTGACCGGCACGGCGGCCCGCTACCGGGTGGGCATCAAGAGCATCTCCATCAAGAAGGACCCGCCTCTGAAGCAGCTCGCGGTCATCGAGGGCAGCATCGACGACCTGCTGGTGGGCGGCCTCGGGGACGCGGTCAAGGGCTTGATGGAGTACGAGGGCCGCGGCCAGCCCCTGGACGAGGTGGCGGTCAAGGTCCTCAGGACCTACCTGCCGCCGCCGGTCGAGGAGGTCCCCCGGCCCGAGGATGCGGGCTCCCGGCCGGCCCGGCCCGAGGGCCAGGCCGCCTCCCCTCGCCCCACCGCGGCGCCCGCCCCGGTGGCCGTCGAGCGCGTGATCGAGGAGCGCGAGCCGGCCGTGGAGGTCGAGGCCCGGCCCGGCCCGCCGTCCTTCTTCCGGCGCCACCTCGGCTCGACCATCAGCCTGGGCGCCGGGCTGGCCGCCGGCTGCGCGGCCATCGCCCTGGGCGTGATGGCCTCGCAGATCGAGAACGAGATGCAGGATCCCACCCGCGCCTGGGATCCGGGCCGCGACAGCACCGGGCGCGACTACGCCCTGGCGGCCAACGTGCTCTACGGCCTGGCCGGCGCGGCGGTCGTCGCGGCGGTCGTGCTGTTCTTCTTCGAGGACGGCCCCGGGAGCGAGGGCAGCGGCGTGGACGCCGTCCCGACTGGCACCGGCGCGCTGCTGCGCTTCTAGCGAGTCGGTGAGCCCAGAGCGAAGCCCGGAGGAGGGGGCCGCATACTCAGGCAGCTCAGTCGATCTTCAGCTCGACCGGAAAGGGCTGTGGCACGAACAGCGCCTCGTAGACCCGCATGGCGTAGCGATCGGTCATCCCGGCCACGAAGTCGCAGACCGCCTGCTTCCGCGCCTTCGACCCGGCCGGCAGCCGCTGGCCGGTCAGCCGCCGGAAGAGCCGCGGCTCGCCCACGAGCCGCAGGTAGATGTCCGAGAGCAGCTTGCGGCACTTGGTGAACTCCTCGTGCACGGCCGGGTTCTCGTAGACCCGCGAGTAGAGGAAGTCGCGAAGCTCGCTCAGGGCCCGCTCGGTCTCGGCGCGGAGCCGGATGCGCGCATCGCGGTCCAGATCGGTCTCGTCGATCACGTCGGTGACGATCCGGCTGATGCGCTTCGAGTGCGTCCGGCCGAGCACGGAGAGCAGCTCCCGGGGCACGTCGCTCAAGTCGATCACCCCGGCGCGAAGCGCATCGTCCAGGTCGTGGTTGACGTAGGCCGTGATGTCGGCCAGGCGCACCAGCTGGCCCTCGAGGGTCGCCGGCAGCCGGGCGCCCTCCAGGATCCGGCCCTTGCCCTTGGAGTGGCCGGCGATGCCGTCGACCACCTCGGCGCACAGGTTGAGCCCCTTGCCGTCCCGCTCGAGCACCTCGACCACCCGCACGCTCTGCTGGACGTGCCGGAAGCCGCCCGGCACGAGCTCGTCGAGCACCGCCTCGCCGGCGTGCCCGAAAGGCGTGTGGCCCAGGTCGTGCCCCAGGCCGATCGCCTCGGTGAGCTGCTCGTTGAGCCGCAGCGCGCGGGCCAGGGTGCGGGCGATCTGGGTCACCTCCAGGGTGTGGGTCATGCGGGTGCGGAAGTGATCTCCCTGGGGGGCGAGGAAGACCTGGGTCTTGTGCATCAGCCGCCGGAAGGCCTTGGAGTGGAGGATCTTGTCCCGGTCGTGCTGGAAGGCCGGCCGCACGCTGCAGGCGCGCTCGGGCCGGCTCCGGCCCCGGCAGGCGTCCGAGAAGGCCGCCCTCGGGTGGAGCACGGCGCGCTCCTGCTGCTCGAGCATCCGGCGTATGGATCGCGCCATCGACTCACCTCCGCTCATTCCACCAGCGCCAGGTCCACCCGCCGCGCGGCCAGCTCGGCGCTCTGCACCTCGACCCGGACCGGCTGGCCCACCCGGAAGGACCGCCCGGAGCGCTTTCCTACCAGGGCGGTGCCCGTCCCGTCCAGCTCGTAGTAATCGTCTCCCAGGCTGGCCACGTGGACGAGCCCCTCCACCCCCCAGGGCTTGAGCCGGACGAAGAGGCCGAAGCCGCAGGCCGAGGCCACCCGGCCGTCTGCGCGCTCGCCGATCCGGGCCTGCATGAACGCGGCCGCGTACAGGGCCTGGACGTCGCGCTCCGCCTCCACGGCCCGCCGCTCGGCCGCCGAGCAGGCCGGGCCCAGCGCCGAGACCCGCTCGGCCGAGAGCGGCCAGCGCTCGAGCCCCCGGTCGCTCTCGAGCGGCACGCCCTCCGGATGGGCGAGATCGAGCAGGGCGCCGAGCTGGCGGTGAACCACCAGGTCCGGGTAGCGCCGGATGGGCGAGGTGAAGTGGAGGTAGGCCTGGCTCGCCAGGCCGAAGTGGCCCTGCCTCTCCGCGTCGTAGCGCGCCTGGGCCAGGCTCCGCAGGAGCAGCATGGAGACCAGCTCCGACTGTGGGCGGCCCTCCAGGGAGCCGAGGTAGTCGGCCAGCTCGCGCGGGCTCGGCGCGGGCCCGAAGCGCGCCGGCGCGCCCAGTGCCTCGCTGCGCTCGATGAACTCGAGCATCTCGAGCTGGCCCGGCGGCGGGTGCACCCGAAAGAGCGCCGGCGCGGCCGAGCGATCGAGCAGCTCGGCCACCGCCTCGTTGGCGGCGATCATGAAGACCTCGATCATCCGGTGCGCGAAGAGGCGCGCGGCCGGGCGGATCTCCGCCGGCTGCCCGTCGCCGTCCAGCCGGATCTCTAGCTCGGGCAGGTCGAGGTCGAGCTGGCCCCGCTGCCTGCGCCTGCGGATCATCCGCTCCGCGCAGTCGGCCATGTCCTCGAGCTGTGCGCTGTGCCCGGCCGCCGGGCCGGCGCTCTGCTCGTCCCCGTCCAGGGCCGCCTGGACCTCGGCGTAGCAGAGCCGGGCCGCGGAGCGGATCAGGCTCCGCCGCACGCGCCCGCCGGCCGGATTGCCGTCGGCGTCGATCTCCATCTCCACGCTCAGGCAGGCCCGGTCCTGCTCCGGCGCCAGGCTGCAGGTCAGCTCGCTGAGCGCGGGCGGCAGCATGGGCACCACCCGCCCGGGCAAGTAGACGCTGCAGCCCCGGCGACAGGCCTCGGCGTCCGTGGCCGAGCCGGCCGGCACGAAGGCCGAGACGTCGGCGATCGAGACCGCGAGCTCGAAGCCGCCGCTTTCGCGGCGCCGCAGGTACACGGCGTCGTCGAAGTCCCGGGCCTCGCGCGGATCGATGGTCACGAAGGGCAGGTCGCGAAGGTCGGCCCTGGCGTCCGGGCAGGCGTCTCGAATCTCGCCGCACTCGGCGTCCACCGCGGCCGGAAAGCCCGCCTCCAGGCCGTGCTCGACCTCCAGCCGGGCGAGCTCGCAGGCCAGGCTGCCCGGCTCGCCGAGCACGCGCAGGATGCGGCCCCGCGCCTGGCTGTGGGGGGCGGGATCGTCGACCACCACGACCACCGCCTGGCCGTCCTTGGCCTGGCCGGGCTCGGCCACCAGCACCGGACCGCCCCAGCGGCTGGCGTCGGGCAGCACGAAGCAGGCCTTGGCCTGGCGGTGCAGGACGCCGACGATGGGCCGCGAGCCGCGCTCGAGGATCTCGTCCACCCGGCCGGTCCGCGCGCCCCTGGACGCGCGCCGGCTCGAGATCCGCACCCGCACCCGGTCGCCGGGCAGGGCCCCGCCCCGCTCGTCCGGGTGGATGCGCACGGCCTTGCCCTCGCCCAGCCTGAGCTCGCCCCAGCCCCTGGCGCCGCTCTCGAGCACGCCCTCGATCTCGTCGCGCGGGCCGGGCAGGCCGTAGCGCCCGCGGCCCAGGGCCACCACCCGGCCCTCGCGGATCAGGTTCTCGAGCAGGCGGCGCACCGTCCGCCTGCCGTGCGGCGGCATGCCCAGCGAGCGCAGCAGGCGCCGGATGCCCATCGCGGCCCGCTGGCGCCTCATGAGGCTCAGGATGCGCCCCGCGAGCTGCTGATCGCGATCGGAGCCCGTCACGTCTCGCCCGCAAGCTCGCCCAGGAAGCGCAGGGCGTGGTCGTGCACCGCGGCCCGGATGGCCGCGTCGGGCACCGAGAGGTCCTGCATGGCCGAGATGGCCGCCGGCAGGGCGAAGAGCCAGGAGGGGTTGGCGCCGCAGTCCGAGTCGACGACGATTCTCTCCGGCCCGCGCCCGTCCACGATCGCGGCCGCGCGCTCCGGGTCCAGCTTGGCCGGGTGCACGCTGAGCCCGAGCCAGCAGCCGCTGCCCTCGGCGAGCTCAAGGGTCTGCTCGTCGAGGTGATCGAGCAGCACCCGCTCCGGGTCCAGGCCCGAGCGGGAGAGGATCTCCAGGCTGAGCCCGAGGGCCCGGGCCTTGTCCTCGCGTGGCGTGTGCACGATGGCCGGCAGGCCGAGCTCGGCCGCCAGCTCGAGTTCCCGAAGCAGGAGCCGCTGCTCGCGCTCGTCGCAGCGCTCGAGCCCGATCTCGCCAAGCGCCTGGGCCCCGTGCGCCCGGAGCGCCTCTCCCAGGCCGTCTTCGAGCGCGTCCAGCCCCGCGTCCGGGATCCCCGCCGGGTGGACCCCCAGCGCGACCCAGGCCCGGAGCCCCGAGCGCTCGACCTTGCGCCGGTCCAGCCGGTCCAAACGCCGAAAGTAATCGTACAGGCCCTCCGGGCAGGAAAAGCCCCCGGCCGCCCCGGCCACGATCGCGACGCCCTCGCAGCCGGCCGCCCGCAGCCGCCCGAGCTCCTCGCCGGAGCGGCTGTCCGCGTGCACGTGCGGGTCGATGAACGGGATCAAGGCCATGCGACCCGGCATCCTAGCCGCCCACCCGCCGGCGGGTCAAGCGGGCCTGCATATTGCGTTAATGTGGTATCGTCGATCCGTTGTAGACCGCTTTCGATGCGATCGAATATGCTGGCCATCAACACTTCTCGCCTCCTCGGCCTCATCCTCGCCCTGCTGCTCGCAGGCTGCGGCGACGAGACGCCCGCAGAGGGCGAGCTCACCCTGCTCACCTACAACGTGGCCGGGCTGCCGGCATCGCTGTCGGACGAGGATCCCGAGACGAACATCCCGCTGATGAGCCCCCTGCTGAACGCCTACGAGCTGGTGCTGGTCCAGGAGGACTTCTGGTACCATGCAGAGCTCACCCAGGACATCGCGCACCCCTACCGCTCCGAGCCGATGGTCGAGAACCCCACCCTGACCGATCTGGGTGACGGCCTGAACCGCTTCTCTCGCCTGCCCTTCGGCCCGCTCGTCCGGGTGAGCTGGGCGCAGTGCAACGGGCTTTTTGACTGCGGCAGCGACTGCATGACCCAGAAGGGCTTCTCGGTCGCCCCGGTCCAGCTGGCCGAGGGGGTCTCGCTCCTCATCTACAACCTCCACCTGGACGCAAGCGACTGCGAGGCCGACTTCGAGGCCCGCGAGGCGCAGCGGCAGCAGCTGGTGGCCGACCTCGAAGCCCGCGCTGGCGACGAGGCCGTCATCGTCACCGGCGACTCGAACCTCAAGCTGCACAGGCCCCGGGACGTGGTCATGCTCGATGCGCTGCTCGCGGATACCGGCATGGAGATCGCCTGCCGGGCGCTCGCCTGCCCCGAGGAGACCCACGACCGGGTCATGTTCCGATCCTCAGAGAGCCTCGAGCTGACGCCCGTGGAGTGGGATCATCCTGGAGAGTTCGTCGACGCCCAGGGAGAAGACCTCTCGGACCACGAGCCGGTCATGATCCGCTTTTCCTGGCGGGTGCCCTGAGCCCCGGCCGGGATTCGAGCAGGGTGTTTTCAACACCCTGCACAAAAACAATCCAGAAGTTCCCAATTCGCTTCCCGGCCGGGTAAGATCGGTTGCGAGACATGGAACGCGCGGAGCTGAGCACGCTTTACCGCCGTCTGGGTCCCGCGATTTACAGGCGGTGTCTGCGGCTGCTGGCCGATCCCGACGCGGCCAGGGACGCTGCGCAGGAGGTCTTCGTGCGCGCCTGCAAGCACATCGAGAGGCTCGACCCGGGCGACCGGGAATGCCTGCCCTGGCTCTACCGCGTGGCGACCAACTACTGCCTCAACCAGCTCCGCGGCGCGGGCCGGATGGAGCTGCGCGAGTCGAGCGAGCTGCCCGAGCCCGCTTGCCGGCAGGGCAGCCCGAGCGCCGAGCACTGGCTGGTGGCCCGGGACACCCTGATGGCGCTGCTCGACCGGCTGGACGAGAAGACGCGCCGGATCGCGATCTACGCCCACATGGACGGCATGGCCCAGGATGAGATCGCGAGCCTCATGGGCCTGAGCAGAAAGACCGTGGGCAAGAAGCTCGCACGGCTGGCCGAGCGGGCGCGCGAGCTGGGCGCCGAGCTGGACATGGCCTGAGAGCGGGGAGCGAGACCATGAGCCCGACATGCCCATCCGACCTCCAGCTGGACGCCTTCTGCCTGGCGGGCCGGCCGGCCGATCACCCCCTCCAGGCCCACCTCGTGACCTGCGAGCGCTGCCGCGCGCGCCTGGCCGAGTTCGACCGGGCCGAGGAGGTCTTCGCCCGCGAGGTCTACCCGGCGACCGTGGACGCGGTCGTCTCCAGGCTCGGCAGCAGGCCCGCCTGGTGGACCGGGCTTCTCCGGCCGCCTGTGCTGGCCGCCAGCGCGGGCCTGGCCGCGATCCTGATCGCGGCCCTGGCCGTCTGGCTGCTGGCCCCGGCGGGCCAGCAGGGCGCGGTCGGGCCCCCGCCGGGTGACTCCTACGTGGGCATCAAGGGCGAGCTCGGCCTCGAGGCCGTCTGCAAGCGCGGCGAGCTGGTCTTCCCGCTCACGGGAGACCTTCGCCTGATGCCGGGCGACGCGCTGCGCTTCGTGCCCTCGACCTCCCGGGCGGGCTACTTGATACTCGTCTCGATCGACGCGGACGGCGAGATCGAGCTCGCCTACCCGACGGACGGCCGCGCTGCAGCCCACGTGACAGCCGGCTCCCGACCGCTGCCCGGGAGCATCGTGCTGGACGCGTCCAGGCTCGACGAGCGGATCTTCGCCGTCTTCGCGGAGACCTCCTTCGACTTCGAGACCGTGAAGGCCGCGGCCCGGGAGGCGCTCGGCAAGGCCTGCTACCTGGAGACCCTGACGATGCTGCCGCTGGACCCGAGCTTCGAGCAGGCCAGCATCCTGCTATACAAAGCGAAAGCCGGACCGTGAAGGCGACGCTCACAGCCCTCCTGTGCATGCTTTTCCTGGCCCGGCCCGCGCTTGGCGCCCAGGACGCGGTCGCGCGCTTCGCCCTGGTGGCCGGCAACGACCGGGGCATCGAGCGCCGCGAGTCGCTGCGCTACGCCCAGCGGGACGCCCGGCGCTTCGCCGAGCTGCTGGCCGAGCTGGGCGGCTTCGAGCCCGAGCGCGTCACCCTGCTCTCGGGCGCAAGCCCCGAGGATCTCCGCCGGGCGCTGGCCTCGATCGAGGCCCGCATGGCCGAGCTCGTGCCGGCCCGCTTTCCGCGGGCCCTGCTGCTGGTCTACTTCTCGGGCCACTCCGACGGCGTCAACCTGGAGCTCGGCTCGGAGCGCCTGCCCTATGCCGAGCTCCGGCGCATGCTGGAGGGCAGCCGGGCCCAGGTCAAGATCGCCTTCATCGACTCCTGCAAGAGCGGGGGCCTGACCGGCATCAAGGGCGGCACGCCGGGCCCGGCCTTCGACCTGTCCATCTCGGAGACCCTGGAGGCGGACGGCACGGCCATCGTGACCTCGTCGTCGGCCGGGGAGAACTCGCAGGAGTCGGCCGAGATCCAGGGCTCCTTCTTCACCCACTTCCTGCTCAGCGGGCTGCGCGGGGCGGCCGACGCGGACGGGGACCGCAGGGTCACCCTGGCCGAGGTCTACCACTACGCCTACGACCAGACCGTCAGCGGGACCGCGGTCACGCTCAGCGGGGCCCAGCACCCGACCTACGAGTACCAGATCACCGGCCGGGGCAAGGTCGTGCTGACCGAGCTGGACGAGGCTCAGGCCCAGCTGCGCTTCGGCCCGGGCATCGCCGGCCACTTCCTCGTCCTGGGCGCCTCGGACCGGCGCATGGTGGCCGAGCTCCGAAAACCCTTCGGCATCCGGCGGGCGCTGTCGCTGCCGGCGGGCCGCTACCTGCTGGTCCAGCGGCGCGGCCGGCACAGCTTCGCCCAGGAGCTCACCCTGCTCGACCGGGACCGGCGGGCGGTCGATCCGGCCGCCATGCGCGAGCAGGACGTGCTCGTGGCCGCGGCCAAGGGCGGGGGCGAGCCGGGCAGCGGCATCTCGCTCATGGCCCACTACGGCCTGATGAGCGGCGCGCTCAAGAGCTTCGCCGCCGTGCACCAGGCCTCGCTGGGCCTCAGGCTCGACCTCGGGCCTTGCACGCTCTTTCCGCGCCTGAGCTACGGCCAGGCCAGCATCTCGGACGAGGACATCCGGCTGAGCTACTCCATCCGTCTCTTCTCCCTGGACGGCTGGGCGACCTGGCGCTTCGAGTACTCGGTGCTGGATCTCTTCGCCGGCCTGAGCCTGGGCATGAGCTACGGCCAGCAGCACCTGCCGGACGGCCAGGACTTCTCGGGCTCGATCTTCGGATACGGCGGCGTGGCCGGCATCGACGTGCCGCTGGTCTCCGGGCTGGCCCTGCAGGTCTTCTGGCAGGCGGGCGGGACGGTCTTTCGCCTCGACGGGCGCTACGAGCATCAGCTCTCGCTGCTAGGCCTGGTGGGGCTGGCTTACGAGTTCTGAGAGGCTGTGCTAGAATGCAGAAGAGCTTCTATGGCGTTTCGATCGCATCGCGCCTCGCACCTTCTGGACTGCGTCGGCTCCATCGGGCCGATGCTCACGACCATGAGGTCGCTCCGCTTCGGCCCTCGTCGCCTCCTTGCCAGAAGGGGCGATCCGCGATGCGAGATGATGTGATGCCACTGGTGACAGAACGGTTGTGAATGGAGCTGGACATGCGAGCGAAAAGCACATCGACCCTCGCGATCGCGGCCTGCCTGGCGGGCGCCGCTCTCTTGCTGTCCTGCGGCAACTTCACAGGCAAGCCGGTCTGCGTGCCCATGAGCTGCGCCGAGCTCGGCAAGGAGTGCGGCAGCTGGTCGGACGGCTGCGGCGGCGAGGTCGCCTGCGGCGGCTGCGGCATGGGCGAGAGCTGCCGGGCCGGCGAGTGCGTGGGCGGCTGCGTGCCGGCCACCTGCGGGTCGATGGGCAAGCAGTGCGGCACCTGGGACGACGGCTGCGGGCACGAGATCGCCTGCCCGGACTGCCCGGACGGCCAGAAGTGCAGCGCCGCGGGCCGCTGCGTGGACTCGCCCCTGCCCCAGGACGACCGGGTGAGCGAGTGCGGCGGCTTCGAGTCCAACGGCGGCACGATCTTCGACGCGCCGAGCGCATACTGCGACGCCGAGGTGCTCTACTGGATCTACGAGGCCGCGAGCCAGACCCTGTCGCTGGCCGACACCCGCATCCTGCTCAACTGCTGCGGCGATCACGGCATGACCGTGGCCCAGGTCGACGGCGTCTACGTCGTCACCGAGACCGACGCGCCCGAGGACGGCTGGGGCCGCTGTCTGTGCATGTGCGTCTACGACTTCGTGGTCAGCGTCTCCCAGATCCCGGCCGAGACGATCCCGATCCGCATCTTCCGCGAGGTCACCGACAGCGAGAGCGGCACGGTCTGGGAGGGCGAGCTGGACCTCACGGCCGGTGCCGGGGCGGTGGTGATCGACGAGACCGACGTCGGCCTGTGGTGCACCGAGCCCTGAGAAGCCTCATACTCCCTACTCGCAACGACTGAAAGCCCGCAGACGCGAAGGGGCGTGCGGGCGTGGATGAACCACGCCCCTACATGTAATTCACTGAATACGCAGGGGATATTGGCTGCCAGACTTTTTTTCGTCCCGGCTTCCCAATCCGCCGCGCTCGCGGGTAAGACGGAGCAAGGAACACGAAACGCAAACCCCAGACGATGAGATGAAAGGACGGTGCGAGATGAAGACCCGAAAGACTTTCCAGACCCTGGCGTTGCTCTCCATTTTGGCCCTGGCCGCGAGCTGCGGCGGCTACGCGAGCGGGATCGATCCCAAGCTCGACCACCAGCAGGACGCGGTCAGCGAGTGCGGCGGCTTCGGCACCTACGAGCAGGCCCTGCAGGTGAGCGCCGAAGACTACTGCGCGGCCGAGCGGCTGCACTGGACCTACGACCCGGCCAGCGCCACCCTCCGGCTGCTCGACGCCCGGGTGCTGCTCAACTGCTGCGGCGATCACAGCATGACGCTCAGCGTGATCGACGGCGTCTACGAGGCCTACGAGCTGGACGAGCCCGAGGACGGCTGGGGCCGCTGCCTGTGCATGTGCGTGTTCGACTTCAGCGTCGAGGCGAGCGGCGTGCCCGAGGACCTGATCACCCTGCGCCTGCTCCGCGAGGTGACCGACGACGGGCAGGGCGTCCAGGTCGTGCTGGAGGACACCCAGATCGATCTCGGCCAGGGCTCCGGGGTGATCGTGATCGACGACCGGCCCGAGGAGGTCTGGTGCGGCCAGGAATACTGATCCCGTCTTCGATTCCTCCCCGGGCGGCGGCCGGAGCTCTTCGCTCCGGCCGCTGCCTGTTTCACCCCTGCCCTGCCCGTGCTATCTTGCCCCCCACGAGGAGCTCCACGGTGTCAGCGCTCCGCATCGCGGACAGCCGGATCGACCTGCAGGTCCCCTTTCCCGAAAAGGACGAGGCCAAGGCCATGGGCGCGCGCTGGGACCCGGTCGGGCGCACCTGGTACGCGCCGGCCGGCTCCGACCTGGACGCGCTCGCGCGCTGGCTGCCGGCGGTCGAGCAGGAGCTGCCGCTCGGCCAGCAGGGCACGGCGCTCTCCGACTTCCTGGCCCGGGTGCGGGCCGAGATCGGCCGCGGCCTGCCGCGGGCCGAATGGATCCGGGCCGAGATCAGCGAGCTCCGGGAGAAGAACGGCACGCTCTTCCTCGGCCTCACCGAGCGCGACGAGCGCGGCGACGCCACGGCCGCCTGCCGGGCCATCGTCTGGTCCCGCGAGGCCCGGGCCCTGCAGCGCAAGTTCGAGCAGGCGACCGGCGGCCCGCTCAGGCCCGACATCCGGCTGCTGCTCCTCGCCCGGGCCGGCTTCCACGTGCTCTACGGCTTCAGCCTGCAGGTCGAGGACGTCGATCCGAGCTGGACCCTCGGGGAGCTGGAGGCCAAGCTGCGCCGCATCCGCGAGAGGCTCGCGGCCGAGGGCCTGGCCGAGCTCAACCGCAAGCTGCCGGCCCCGCGAGACTTCTCCCGGGTGGCCGTGCTGAGCCCCGAGGGCGCGGCCGGCCTGGGCGACTTCCGCCAGGAAGCCGATGCCCTGGAGCGGCTGGGCCTGTGCCGCTTCGTCTACTTCCACGCCGCATTCCAGGGCCCGCAGGCGCCCGCCGAGCTCCGCCGGGCCCTGGCGCTGGCGCTCGAGGCCCACGCCGAGCGGGCCTTCGACGCCTGCGCGCTCATCCGCGGCGGCGGGGCCAGGACCGACCTGGCCTGGCTGAACGACCTCGAGCTGGCCCGCGACCTGGCCCGCGCGCCCCTGCCCGTGCTGTGCGGCATCGGACACGAGCGAGACGCGACCATCGTCGACGAGGTGGCCCACAGGAGCTTCGCCACCCCGTCGAAGCTCTCCCAGTTCATCCACCGCTGCATCGTCGACCAGGGCCAGCAGGGCCTGCGCGACCTCGAGCGCATCCGCGAGCGGCTGGCCGCGCTGCTCGCCAGGCAGAATCTCGCGCTGGACGAGCTCCTCTCGCAGATCGACGAGCGCTCGCTCGCCACCGCGGCTGGCGGCAGCGCTGCCTGCGCCGCGCAGCTCGAGCGTCTCTCGGCCCGGACCCGGCTGTACGCCCGGGCGGCGCTCCGGGAGATCGGCAGCCAGCGGCGGCGCCTGGCCGCGGGCGCGCGGAGCTCGGCCGGCAGGGCCGCATCGGGGCTCGACGGGCTCGCGGTCGCGCTCGGCAGACCGGCCGCGCTGCTCGCGAGCGCGGCCGGACGGAGCTCGGCGCTCGCGATGCGCGAGCTCGCGGGCGCGGCCCGGCGCCGGCTGGACAGCGCGGCCGGCCGGATCGACGCCCTGGCGGAGCGGGTCACGGGTCTCGGCCCCGAGGCCACCTTGCGGCGCGGCTACGCCCTGGTCACGGACAGCCTCGGCCGGCCCGTGGGCACGCGGCGCGCGGCCGCGGGCCAGGCCGAGCTGGCCTTGCGCTTCACAGACGGAACGCTCCGGGTGGCCAACCTGGAGCGCGAGGAGGATACATGAGCCCCGAGCAGAACGAGCTCGACACCCAGAGCTTCAACTCCAACTACCAGGTGCTCAAGGACACGGCCGACTGGCTCGCCCGCCAGGACGATCCCGACATCGACGCCCTGGTGCCCAGGATCGAGCGCGCCCTGCAGGCCTACCAGATCTGCAGGCAGCGCATCGAGAAGGTCCAGGCCGCGCTCGAGCAGCTCCTGCCGCCGGAGGCCGAGGACGCGCCCGAGGGCTGAGCGCCTGCCAGCCAGTCGTCGGGCGAGCTGGCCGCGATGCGCTCGAGCAGCGCCTCGTCGCCCCAGCCGTCGGTGCGCCCGAGCCCATCGGGCGGCTCGAAGCCCGCGAGCTCGACCGCGCAATCCATCAGACAGGCCATGCGAGCACCTCTCTTCAGATCGGATTCTAGCAGACGCCCCCGACACGAGGAGCTCAGCTGGTCCGTCGACGAGAATCGGGCTTTTCGATCTCAGCGGGCGTGTTCAAAGAGGGCCGTGGCCGCCTCGTCCCCCTGCAGGGTGAACTCGCAGACCGGATCCGAGCCCGAGCAGACGTCCGAGTCGAGCCACATGTCGAAGCGGGCGTTCAGGCCCGCCTCGGCGGTCAGGGTGATCTGGGTGCCGGCATCGAAGTCCGCCGAGCACTGGCTCTGGGAGCAGTTGATGCCGGCCGGATCCGAGTAGACCGTGTTCGTGCCGTAGCCGCCGACGGTCACCGTGACCGTGTACCGCTTCAGGTCGAACATGGCGAGGACGGCCCTGTCCGCGGTCATGCTGACGACGCAGCTCGGATCCGTGCCCGCACATTCGTTGTGCCAGTCTGCAAAGACCGAGTCGCCGCGCGGCGTCGCGCTGAGGGTGACCTGGCTGTCCTCGGCGAAGTCCGCCTGGCAGAAGCCTCCGGTGCAGTGCATGCCGGCCGGATCCGAGTCGACCGTGCCCCCGCCGTGCCCGCCGATGGTCACCGACAGGGTGTAGGTGGCCGGCTCGGGCTCGAACATGGCCAGGACGTCCTTGTCTCCGTCCATGGTCACGACGCAGGTCGGAGAGCTGCCGCTGCAGTCGTTCCGCCACTCGTCGAAGACCGAGTCTGCGTTCGGCGTCGCGCTGAGCGTGAGCTGGCTGCCGTGTAAAAAGACCGCCTCGCAGTAGCCTCCGGTGCAGTGCATGCCGGCCGGATCCGAATCGACCGTGCCCCCGCCGTGGCCGCCGAGGGTCACCGCCAGCGTGCGGTAGACGATGAGCTCGCAGCGGGAATTCGTACCGCAGGCCTCGCCGTCGGCGCAGTCCCCGCCGTCGCGGCAGCCGCAGGCCCCGCCCACGCAGGCCCGGTTCGTCGCGCCGGCGCTGCAGTCCTCGAAGTGATCCGGGTAGATGCAGTCGCCGTCCACGCACTCGCCGGGCGCGCTCCAGTAGCGGCGGCCGGTCTCCGACTCGCACGCGGCCGCGGGCGGGTCGTCGCAGCTGACGCCGACGCAGGGATCATTGTTGCAGGCGCCGTCCTGGCAGCCGTCCGGACAGTCGTGATCCTGGTGCTCGTAGCGGCACTCGCCGTCGACGCAGGTACCCGCGGACGCGTAGCTCCGCAGGGTCCGGTCGTCGATGCAGGTCCTCGGGGGCGGACTCTCGCAGGTCACCGTCTGCCCGAGGCACGCGCCCCCCTGGCAGGTCGTGTCGAAGGTGCAGGCGTCGCCGTCGTCGCAGTCGAGGCCGTCGGCCAGGGCCGTGTACTCGCAGCGGCCCTGGTCGCAGGTCCCCGGCAGCTCGAAGCAGACCGCGTCGCCCTCCGGCGAGTCGCAGACGACGCCGGCGCACGGGTCGACCAGCACGCAATCCCCGTTCCTGCACTCGTAGCCCGGATCGCAGACCTTGCCCTCGCAGGGATCGGCAGGCGTGACACACTTGCCGTTGCGGCAGATCATGCCGCCCTCGCACTCCGTGTCGTAGGTGCAGACCTCGTCGCCAGCACACTGGGCGAGCGCACAGGGCACGGCCAGGCCCACGAAAACGATCCACAGCCATCGCATCGCAAACCTCCATCTCGACTTCGATCAGTATCCCACACCCGCGCGCCTCACGCCAATCTGGCAATGCCAGAGCATAAGGGATATGAATAGGCTCTCGGGGGTGAAAGGACGGTCCCTGGGCGATGCGCGCTCGAAAGCTCTCATGGCCTGCCCTGCTCCTGTCCCTGGCTCTTTCCGCGCCCTGCGCGGCGGCCGAGTACCGCGCCCGGCTGCGCGCGCCGGCCAGCCCGGCCCAGATCGAGGCCCTGCGGGCGGCCGGCCTCGAGGTCCTGGAGGCCGAGCCGAAGGCGGGCTTCGTGCTGCGGGCGCGAGCGCCTCTCGATCGAGTCGGGCTCGAGGCGGCGGGAGTGGAGCTCGAGCCGCTCTCGGCCGAGGACAGGCTCGAGCCGGGGCTGCGGCCTTACCGGACCGGCGAGGCCCGGCCAGAGGAGGCCATCTGGCTCCGGGCCTTGACCTGGCGAGGGGCTGATTGCGGACCGACGGCCGCGCTGCTGCGGCCGCTGGTGGCCGAGGGCGAGCTGCTCCAGGTCCAGGACGCGGCCGGGCGCGGCCACGTCTGGCTGCGGGTCGAGCCCGCCAAGTGCGGGCCCGCCCTGCGGGCCCTGAGCGCCCAGCCGGACGTGGCCTGGGTGGAGCGCTGGGTCGATCGCGAGATCAAGAACGACAACTCGTCTTGGCTGATCCAGTCCGGCTCCGAGGAGCTCGGCCGGACCGTGTTCGAGCACGGGCTGACCGGCACGGGCCAGGTGGTGGCCGTGGCCGACTCGGGCCTGGACGTCGACGCCTGCCAGTTCCGCTACGGTCCCGGGCGGGACGCGGTCACCACGGCCATCGGCTGGCCCCAGCCGCCGGGCGCGGTCCAGGACCGGCCCGACCACAAGCTGATCACTTACTACCTGGTGGGCGAGGCCGAGGAGTACGACGACGGCACGGGCTACTTCCACGGCACGCACACCGCGGGCAACGTCCTGGGCGACAACTACGCCCACCCCGCGAGCCGGGACGATCCGGGCCGCGACGCCCACGACGGCATGGCCCCGGGCGCCCAGCTCGTGATGCAGGACATCGGGGCCAACGACGGCAGCCTGCGCGGCCTGCGCGGGGTCTCCAGCTTCGATCTGATGAAGCAGGCCCGCGAGACCGGGGCGCGGATCCACAACAACTCCTACGGTTACTCCATCCTGTCGGTCTCCTACGACGCGGACTCGGCCACCATCGACGAGGCCGCCTGGCGGCTCAACGACATGCTGATCCTCTTCGCGGCCGGCAACTCGGGCTACGACTGGCACGCGGACACGCTCCAGCCCCGCTCGCTGGGCGGGACCGGCTCGACCTCCAAGAACACCCTGGTCGTGGGCGCCTCGGGCCCGGTGGAGCTCGACATGTACGGCAGCTACTTCGAGCTGGCCGACGACCTGCTCTTCTTCTCCAGCCAGGGGCCGACCGCCGATGGGCGCATCAAGCCCGACCTGGTGGCGCCGGGCATGGTCTTCTCGGCCCGCAGCCACTACTCGAGCCGCATCCGGCTGGGCTGCTGCGACATCTACGGAGACGAGAAGTCCACCAGCAACGTCGAGGACGATAACTGCGACGTGGACACGGACTGGCCAACCCCGGGCACCAGCTTCTCCTCGCCGATCGTGGCCGGGGCGGCCACCCTGACGCGCCAGTACTTCGTCGAGGGCTTCTGGCTCGCCGGCCAGCGCGACGAGGAGCAGGGCTTCAACCCCACCAACGCCCTGCTCAAGGCCTGCCTGATCGCCGGGGCCACGCCGCTTCCGGGAGAGATCATGCTCATGGGCGAGAGCGCGCCGCTCAGCCCGGTGCCCTCCTTCGAGCAGGGCTGGGGGCGGGCCTACCTCGAGGGCAGCCTGGCCTTCGAAGGCGACGCGCGCTCGACGCTGGTGATCGAGGACGCGCTCAACCCGGCGCCCGACAACCCCATGCCGGCCTCCGAGCCGGCGCCCTTCCCGTACGGCCTGGGCGCGCTGCGCACCGGCCAGGCGCGGAGCTGGACCCTGCCCGCCTCGAGCGCCGGTCCGCTGGCAGTCTGCCTGGTCTGGAGCGATCCGCCCGCCCGGCCCGGCGCGGCCATCACCCTGGTCAACGACCTGGACCTCGAGCTGCGCTCCGCGAGCGGCCAGCGCTACGCGGGCAACCAGGGCTTCGAGGGCGGCTTCAGCCAGCCGGTGGACGAGGCGGCGCGCGACGAGCGCAACAACGTCGAGTGCATC
The DNA here is from genome assembly GCA_016935365.1 of Deltaproteobacteria bacterium. Classification (GTDB taxonomy): domain Bacteria; phylum Myxococcota; class B64-G9; order B64-G9; family B64-G9; genus JAFGRB01. The sequence continues at coordinate 7,275 of JAFGRB010000058.1, read as the reverse complement.
CGGGTCGCGAGCCCGGGCGACGGGACCTTCGAGGCGAGCGTCCGAGCCCGCTCGGTGCCCGGCAACGGCGAGCCGGGCAGCGATCGCCAGGGCTACGCCCTGGTGGCCATCGGCGAGTTCGAGCGGCCGGAGATCGACTCGCTGCAGCCGGATCGCCTGTCTCCCGGCGAGCTGCTGCGGGATGTGGAGATCCGCGGGGCGCACTTCGTGCCCGGCTGCGCCGTGGACTTCGGCCCGGGCGTGATCGCGGATCGAGTCGAGGTGCTGGACGAGGGAACGATACGCATCGGCCGGCTCGTCGCCCTGCAGGACGCCGAGTGCGGCGCGCGCGATCTACACGTCTCGATCCATCACTCGCTGCGCGCGGTCCGCGAGCAGGCCCTGCACGTGGGCGGCGAGGGCTGCGGCTGCGGTGCGGCCGGCGCCGAGACGATCCCGGTCTGCCTGCTCGGCATCGGTCTGCTGTGCGCCCTGCGCCGGCGGCCGCGACGCGACTCGCGGACGGGCCCATGACCCGCCCCGACCTTCGCCGCAGAGACGTCCGGGCGTGGATGAACCACGCCCCTACACCTGCACCCCTAACCGCGCGGCGTGCGGGCGTGGATGAACCACGCCCCACCATTCTGACATCGGAGCGCCGATTGCCGCCGGGATGCATCGCGCCCCCTGCATCTGGACCCGCGCGGCGTGCGGGCATGGATGAACCACGCCCCACCATTCTGACTCGCATCGCGGACGGCGTCCGGGCGTGGATGAACCGCGCGAGCGCCGAAGGCCGCGAGGACCTGCGCCGAGACCCGCGCATCATTGTAGGGGAGGGCTTCACGCCCTCCCGCAACGCCCCCTGCGTCTCGACGCGCGCAGAGAGGAGCTCCCCATGATGCGCACGGCTTCGTGCTGTCTCGCATCCGCGCTGCTGCTCTTGCCCGGCCTGCTCAGGGCCGAGCACCTGACCCTGCGCCTGGACCGGCCGGTGCGCGCAGCGGACCTGGCCGAGCTCGAGCGCTCCGGGCTCGAGGTCCTGGGCCGCGCGGGCGGCGTCTTCGTGCTCCGCGGCGAGCGGTCCGCGGGGGATACCGTCTGCGGTGCGCGCCTCGAGGCCCTGGATCCCCGGGCGAGGATCGAGCCCGCGCTTCGCGACCTCGACAGCCTCGAGCTCGCGCCTCTCGCGCCGCTCCGTCTCCGGGCGGTGAGCTACCGCTCGGCGCCCGCTCACGGCCTTGCGGCCAGGCTCCGCGATCTCGTCCGCCCGGGCGGTCGCTTGCTGCTCGCCGAGGACGCCTCCGGCCGCGCGCAGCTCTGGCTGGACATCCTGGCCCGGGACGCGCCCGAGGCGCTGGCCCGCCTGGGCGCCAGCCGGGATATCGCCTGGGTGGAGCGCTCCTGGCCGCTCGGCTACTGCAACGAGAAGTCCTCCTGGCTGATGCAGTCCGGCGACGAGCAGCTCGGCCACAGCATCTGGGCCCGCGGCCTGACCGGCACGGGCCAGGTGGTCGGCGTGGCCGACTCGGGCCTGGACGCCGACGCCTGCCAGTTCCGGCGCGGCGCGACGCGCGACGCGGTCACCGAAGCGGTCTTCGAGCCCCAGCCGCCCCTTGCCGCCTGCTCGAGGCCCGACAACAAGGTCATCACCTACTACGTGCTGGACCGGGCCGATCCCTACGATCACCGCAGCTCCGGCTTCCACGGCACGCACACCACCGGCACCCTGGCAGGCGACGACTACGCCCACCTGGCCACCGAGACGGATCCGGGCCACGACCTGAACGACGGCATGGCCCCGGGTGCCCAGATCGTCTTCCAGGACGTGGGCGACGACGACGGCAGCCTGGCGGGCCTGGACAGCGCGCCGATCTTCGATCTCCTCAAGCAGGCCTACGACACCGGCGCCCGGGTGCACAGCAACTCCTACGGGCGGGTGGAGGTGGTCAACTACTACGAGGCCGACTCGGCCGCGATCGACGAGGCCGCCTGGGAGATGAACGACCTGCTGGTCGTCTTCTCGGCCGGCAACTCGGGCGAGCGGGAGAAGCCCGGCACCCTGACCGGCATCGGGGCCACGGCCAAGAACACCCTGGTGGTCGGCGCCTCGGGCCCGGTGGAGCTGGACTTCTTCGGCACGCTCTTCGAGCTGGCCGACGACCTGCTCTTCTTCTCCAGCCAGGGCCCGACCGACGACGGCCGGCTCAAGCCCGACATCGTGGCCGTGGGCATGGTCTTCTCGGCCGACGCGGACCGCGACACGATGATCGACCTGGGCTGCTGCGACATCGACGGCAACACGCGTTACAACTCCAACCCGGACGACGACAACTGCAACGTGGACCAGGACTGGCCCACGCCGGGCACCTCATTCTCGGCGCCCATGTGCGCGGGCGCGGCCGCGCTCGTGCGGCAGTACTTCACCGACGGCTTCTGGTGGCGGGGCGAGCGCGAAGCCGGGCGCGGCTTCAACCCCACCAGCGCCCTGGTCAAGGCCTGCCTGCTCAACGGGGCGACGCCTCTCGGTGGCATCGTCTGGCTGCACAACACCGAGCTCGTCCCGCCCCCCTCGCCCGCCCAGGGCTGGGGGCGGGTCAAGCTGGCCGACAGCCTGAGCTTCCCGGGCGACGCCAGGCAGGTCCTGGTGCTCGACGACGTGCCCAACCCCGCGCCCGGAAACCCCATGCTCTCGCCCGAGGCCGCCCTGCACCCCTGGCCGGGCGAGACGCAGCCGCTCGCCACCGGCGACCAGCAGACCTACCGCCTGCCCTTCGTCGGCCCCGGCAGCCTGCTCAAGGTCCACCTGGTCTGGGCGGACCCGGCCGCCGAGCCGGGCGCCGACCCGGCCCTGGTCAACGACCTCGACCTCGAGGTCCTGGCCCCGGACGGGCGGCGCTGGGCCGGCAACTGCGGCCGTGACGAGCAGGGCCTCACGCAGCCGGTCGAGGGCGAGGTCAAGGATGCGCTCGACAACGTCGAGGGCCTGGCGATCGAGCTCGACGCGCCCTGCGCCCTGGAGGTCCGCGTGCGGGCCGCCTCGACCCCCGGCAACGGCCGGCAGGGCAGCCAGGCCCAGGGCTTCGCCTTGCTGGCCTCGGCGCGCTTCCTGCCGCCCAGCCCGAGCGCGATCGAGCCGGCCAGCCTGCCGCCGGGCGAGTTGGCCGAGGGCGTGACCGTGCACGGGGACTTCTTCGCCGACATCGACGCCTACGAGCTCGATCTCGGAGAGGGCATCGAGCTCGAGGGGGTCGAGCGCATAGACGATCAGACCCTGCGCATCGCCAGCGTCCGGGTGGCCGCCGACGCGAGCTGCGGCCCCAGGGACGTCCGCGTGACCTTGCTCCGCAAGCTCGACGGCACGGGCCAGGGCCTGCTGCAGGTGGAGTGCCCCTCGAGCGGCTGCGGCTGCGCCGCGGGCCGGGGATCGGGCGCCGCGCTGCTCGCGCTCTCGCTGCTCGGGCTCGCGTGCAGGCGCAAAGGGTGATAGCGGATGGAGCTCGCCAAGAGCCTGGTCTTGCTGGCCTTCATCGCCGTGTACCTGGTCATCTTCCTGCCGCGCATCGTCACGGCCCTGAAGACCTCCGCGATCCGCTTCGGGGCCGCCGATCCGTCTGACAGGCAGCGGCACGACGCCATGCGGGCGAAGCACGCCTCCACGCTGGAGGAGCTCTCGGCCCTCGGCTTCGAGTCGATCGGCGTCGTGTACGAGAAGCCCCCGGCGGCAGCGAGGATCTGGCAGATCGCCCTGGCGTCCAGGAGGCGGAGGAGCTTCGCCTCCGTGGGCAGGTGGACCGGCAGGAAGAGGAACGTGTTCTTCCTGACGACCTTCACCAACGGGGCCGTCATCTGCACGCGGCTCGATGCCGGCGGCGCCATCGCCAGGCAGACGGACATGTTCATCGACGGCGGCCTGACCGGCGGGACGGTGGCCGAGGTCCTGCAGCTCCACGAGAGCCGGGTCGAGCAGTTCGTCAAGCAGGGCTATACGACCGTGGGCGATTACAGCCTGGAGGGGCGCCTGGAAGCGTTCCGCGCCTACTACCGGAACCCCGAGCTCAAGAAGAAGTTTCGCAAGGAGGGACTCGTGCACCTCGTCAACCTGCTCGTCATGGTCGGAATGCTCGTCTACTTCACGGTCGACAAGCTCTCGTGAGCCGCGACGGAGCGCTCACGTCGGAACAGGAGGAGATACACATGCTGTGCATCAGGCCGAGACGCGAAAGAACCATGAGGCCGCCGTGGCTGCCCCTCGTCGCGCTTGTCATCCTGTGCGCCAGCGGGGCCGGTCGGGCCGCGCCGGGCGGCAAGGCGGGCGCCGTGATCCAGCTGGAGCGGTCGACGAGCGAGGGCGCGGAGCAGGACGAGTACGGCCGCTCGGTCTCCGTGCACGGGGACACGCTGGCCGTCGGCATGCCCTACGACGACGCGCCGGGCGCGGACTCGGGCTCGGTCTTCGTCTTCGTCCTGGACCCGGAGGGCTTCTGGGGCCTGCAGGCCCAGCTGACGGCGGACGACGCCGCGGCCGGGGACCTGTTCGGGATCGCGGTCTGCGTGTCCGGAGACAGCCTGCTCGTCGGCGCGAGCGGTGACGACGACAGCGGCATCGACGCCGGCTCGGCCTACGTCTTCACGCGGGACGGCGCGGACTGGAGCCAGCAGGCCGAGCTCGTGGCCGCGGACACGGCCGCTGGAGACGCCTTCGGCACTGCGGTCGGCCTGTTCGGAGACAGGGCGGTGATCGGGGCGCCGAGCGCCCTGGCCGTGGACTTCCACTCGGGCGCGGCCTACGTCTTCTCGAGATCGGACAGCAGCTGGAGCGAGCAGGCCAAGCTCGCCGGAGACGACCTGGCCGAGGGGGACTTCTTCGGCATCGGCGTCGCCGTGTCGGGTGACGACCTCGTGGTCGGGGCGCCCCACGACGACCAAGGGGAGCCCGACTCGGGCTCGGCCCACGTCTTCGTCCATCAGGCAGGCGGGTGGAGCCGGCAGGCCGTGCTCCGGGCCAGCGACGCCGAGCCGGGCGATCAGCTTGGCGTGTCCGTCTGCCTGTCCGGAGACATGGCGCTCATCGGCGCGGTGGGCGACAGCCACGCGGGCGACTACTCGGGCTCGGCCTACGTCTTCGTCCGGCAGGGCGAGAGCTGGGCGCAGCAGGCCGTGCTCGCGGCCGACGACGCGCAGGAGTACGACCAGGCCGGCACCTCCGTGGCGCTGGCCGGCGACCTGGCGCTCGTGGGGGCGCCGGGCGACGAGGTGGAAGGGGTCCAGTACGCCGGCTCGGCCTACGTCTTCGTGCGGGACGGGGCGGACTGGAGCCAGGCGGCCAAGCTCACGACGCCCGGAGACATGCACGCCATGAACCTCTTCGGCGCGTGCGTCTCGCTCGACGGCTCCCGGGCGGCCATCGGCGAGCCGAGCCATCACCAGTACGCCATGCAGGAAGGCAGCGCCTGGCTGTATGCGATCGGCTACGACTTCGACGAGGACGGGATCCCCGATCCGGACGACAACTGCCCCCTGCTCACGAACCCCCAGCAGGGCGACTACGACGGCGACGGGCTGGGCGACGCCTGCGACAACTGCGTGCTGGTCGACAACCCCTCCCAGGCGGACAGCGATCAGGACGGCCTGGGCGACGCCTGCGACAACGTGGACGACGGCGACATCGACGGCGACGGGGTCGCGAACGCCGAGGACAACTGCCCCTTCACGGAGAACCCGGAGCAGTCGGACGGCGACGGCGACGGAATGGGCGACGCCTGCGACCCGAGCGACGGCGACGACATCGACGGAGACGGGATCGCGAACGCCGAGGACAACTGCCCCTTCGCAGACAACCCGGAGCAGACGGACAGCGACGGCGACGGACTGGGCGACGCCTGCGACGAGATTGAGGGCGGCGATCTCGACGGCGACGGGGTTGCGAACGTCGACGACAACTGCCCCTTCGCAGACAACCCGGAGCAGGCGGACAGCGACGGCGATGGACTGGGCGACGCCTGCGACGAGACCGACGGCGGCGATCTCGACGGCGACGGGATCGCGAACGCCGAGGACAACTGCCCCTTCATGAAGAACCCGGAGCAGTCGGACAGCGACGGCGACGGCCTGGGCGACGCCTGCGACGGCAAGGACGACAGCGGAGGCGGCTGCGGATGCGCGACGGGCCGGGGATCGGGTATGCTGCTGCTCGCCCTGCTCGGGCTCGCCCTGGTCCGGCGCCGAGCCCGATGACGATTTGCGAGGAAAGGAGACCATCATGGAAACGAGTCGATGCCCCGTCTGCGGAGCCGAGTCGATCTTCCAGCACAAGGAGGGCGTGCTGGAGTACGCCAAGTACGTCCGCGTGCGGGGCGTGGGAAAGACGGCCAAGCGCGTTCAGCGAAGGACGCTGCTGTGCACCCGGTGCGGCCACTACTGGCACTTGATCCTCGATCGGAAGGTGCTGGACAGAGTCGAGAAGAAGTGGAAGCGGGCGGCCCCGGAGCAGGTCGCTCGAGAGCCCCTAGCCGGCGCTCCGGACGACGGGTCCGATTAGCGCCAGCTCGTCTGCCGTGGGATCGCCGGTCAAGGAACCTCGTGGCTCAGAAGGAGCACCTGGCCCGGCCGCAGAAGTCCTCGTCTCCGCCGGCATCGAGAAAGCACAGGCGCAGCTCGACCTCGCATCGTGTTCTATGGCCCGGCCAGGCGATCGAGATCACACGCGCTCCGTTCTCATCGTCGTCCGAGCACAGCGGCCCGTCCGAGACCTCGAAGCGCACCGCCTGCCCCGGAGCCAGGTCGATTGCCCTCGGATCGACGAGATGGAGCCGGTAGCGGGAAGGCTCTGTCAGAAGTCCCGGCGGCCACTCGATCTCGTAGGCCGCCGCGGGCCTGATGCGTTCCGTGCGCCCGCCTTGGTTGGCGATCGAGATCGATCCGGGGCTCGGCTCGCAGCGCACGGCCAGGCTCTCCATCCGCTCCTGCCGCCGGTGACGGATCCAATCCTGAACCCCGCAGACCACGGATCCCCCGAGGAAGCAGGTCCCCAGCGCCAGGGTGCCCACGGAGTTCACCCACAGCCAGATCCCCTTGGCCCGGGCCGGCCCGAAGCGCAGGCCGGGCCTGTCGGCCCGCTTCTTGTGCCGCCGGTAGCTCGGCAAGAAGGCGAAGCCGATTCCCCAGGCCAGCACCCACAGGACGAGGAAGGCGACAGTGGCGTCTTGCATGCCGTCTATCCTACGGCTCGCTTCGACTTTTTCACGCTCCTCTCGATTTTCCGTAATACTGCGAAATGCCCGTCAATGGAGATCC
>JAFGRB010000057.1 GCA_016935365.1 Deltaproteobacteria bacterium | reverse complement strand
TCGCAGATGGGCTCGCTGACGCTGACGCTGCGCAACCCCGAGGACATCGGCGGGGAGGAGGAGCGGGCCCGGGCGACCATCGAGACCCTGCTGACCGGCGAGCGCGTCAAGGCCCTGAAGATCAAGCGCGAGCAGACCATCCAGATCATCCGCGGACCGGGCTCGGGGGAGTAGCCCGAAGGGGCGCCGGATAGTATGATGGCTGCGTGGAGCAGAAGGACGGACACAAGCCTGCCTTCCTGAAGACCTACTTCCGCTTGCTGGCTGCGGTGCGCCCGTACGCCATCCAGCTCGTGGCCGCCATCCTGTGCATGCTGGTCCTGGCCACCACCACGGGGATCTACGCCTATCTGGTAGGACCCGTGCTCGAGTTCCTCGCCACCGGGGGCGGTCAGGGGGCCGAGGAGATCCTGGTCCTCGCCGTCGGCTTCGATGCGCAGGGGATGGATAGCGATGCGCTGCTGCTTCTCCTGCCGGTGCTCATCCTGATCGTGGCCGCGATCAAGGGCCTGTCCTACTTCGGCCAGTTCTACTTGATGGGCCGCGTGGGTCAGAAAGTCGTGGCAGACCTGCGCATGCGCATGTTCGCCAAGCTGACGGCGCAGAGCCCCGCCTTCTTCGATCAGGCCGCGACGGGGCAGATCATCAGCCGGTTCACCAACGATGTCTACGCCGTGGAGCAGGCGGTCACCTATGCGGTGGCGGCCTACCTGCGAGACAGCATGCAGGTGATCGTGCTCACGGTCCTGGCGTTCATCCTGGACTGGCGGCTGGCGCTGATCGCATTCGTGGTGATGCCGGTGGCCATCGTACCCATCGTCCACTTCGGCAGGCGGCTCAAGTCCGTGTCCGTCGACAGCCAGGTCTCCCTGGGCGCGATCGCCGATCGGCTGCACGAGGCGATCAAGGGAATGCGGATCGTCCAGGTCTTCTGTGCAGAGGCGCACGAGCAAGTGCGTTTCAGGGATGAGAACGCCGAGTACCTGCGCATCATGCTGAGGTCCTTCGCGGTCCGGGCTGCCCAGTCCCCGGTCATGGAGGTGCTCGGGGCGGGTGGTCTGGCGGCCACCATCTGGTACGCCGGATCGCGGGTCGCGGCCGGCTCGCTGGATCCGGCCAGCTTCATCTCGTTCTTCGCCGCGGTGATGATGCTCTACAACCCCCTCAAGAGCCTGGGGCGCATCGGAGGTGTGACGGCGGCCGGGGTGGCGGGCGCGGAGCGGGTCTTCGAGCTGATCGATCAGACGAGCCCGCTCCGGGAGAGCCCCGATGCGGTCCGTCTGGAGGGGCTGGATCGGGAAATCGTCTTCGAGGATGTCTTCTTTCGATACCCCGGCGGCGCGCGGGAGGTCCTGCGGGGGGTCTCCTTCACGGCCCGCAAAGGGGAGGTCGTGGCGCTCGTGGGCCCGAGCGGTGCGGGCAAGTCCACGCTGGTCAACCTCATCCCCCGTTTCCACGATCCGAGCTCGGGCAGCGTGTGTATCGATGGCCGGGACATCCGATCTCTGAAGATCGGGTCCTTGCGCGCGCAGATAGGGATGGTCACTCAGGAGATCGTCCTCTTCAACGAATCGGTGGCGGCCAACATCGCATACGGGGAGCCGAATCCCGACCGGGGACGCTTGCGCGCGGTGGCCGAGAGGGCGCATGCGCTCGGGTTCATCGAGTCCTCGCCGCACGGCTTCGATACCCTGATAGGCGAGGGCGGCATCCGCCTGTCCGGCGGCCAGCGCCAGCGGATTGCCATCGCGCGCGCCCTGTGGAAGAACGCGCCGATCCTCATTCTCGACGAGGCCACTTCCGCCCTGGACACGGAGAGCGAGAGAGATGTCCAGCAGGCCTTGATGCGCTTGATGGAGGATCGGACCACCTTGGTCATCGCCCACCGCCTGTCCACCGTCTTCCGGGCCGATCGCATCTTCGTGATCGATGAGGGGCGCATCGTGGAGAGCGGAAACCACGCGCAGCTCATCGCGCAGGCGGGGCTCTACCGTCGCTTGTACGAGATGCAGTTCTCGCAGGAAAATGGGTGATCGAGCAGGGGGAAGCCGGATGCCAGGAACGCAAGATCCGATTCTGACCGAGCCGATCGTCAACCGCTACCAGCGGAAGCCTTTCTGGAAGAAGTGGCCCGTGTGGTTTGTGCTGCTGGTGCTCGCGGTCGTCGCCTGGATCGCGATTCGGGTGGCCTTGATGCCATACCCCGCGTTTGCAGCACGGGTCCGGGACGCGGGCGACGGGTGGCGCGTCCTGCGCGGTGCCTTTCATCTGCCAGTTCCGGAGCCGAGACCCGACGGCTGGTTTCCGCGCGCGTGCAAGCGAGCATTCCAGGCGGATCTCGACTTCATCGTCTTCACCCAGAGCGGAAAGGCGACGCTGCGGAGCGAGGCTGCCGATTCTCCGATCGCGGTCCTGGTCATGCAGGCGGTCGAAACACCTGTCGGCCTGCTGGCGTGCGGGGGCGTCGATCGGAGGCTGGTCGAGGACGAGCTGGCGGCGGACAACCGTTTCGAGCGGCTCGAGCGCTTCGGTGGCTGGGCCGTGGCCGTGAGCCCGGAGGAGGAGAGCAGGCCATGGAGAGGCTGGGCAGAGGAGGGCCTCGACGGCCTCGAGGTCCTGGATGTGGAGACGCAGGCCGGGACAGGCTGGACCGGGGTGGCCGCCTGGCTCGGCGGGCTATTCGGTAGCGGGGCGCGCTGGTCCGAGCTGGAGCTGCGTCCCGGCTCCATGCTGGCACGCTGGGACGACTACAACCGCCGCGCGGGCGCCCGGGTTGCGGGATACTGCGGCCTGGGTGCGCTCGGCGATGAGGCCATCGAGGCGCTCGATTCGGTGGTCACCCACGTGCTCGTCCGCGATGGGCTGGGACCATACGGCCCCAGAGACGTGGAGCGAGCGCTGAGGGCCGGCCATCACTACTGCGGCCTGCCGCATCTCGGCGAGACCTCGCCGTTCCGCTTCCTGGCCGTCGAGCGAGGCAAGGAGAGCTCCCTGGCTGTCATGGGCGACAGCGTGAAGATCGACCCCGGGCGGCCCCTGGAGCTGAAAGCCGTGCTTCACATCGAGCCCGGACCCGAAAACCTGGTCATGCATCTCTTCCTGGACGGTGTGGAGATCGCGCGGCAGGCGGGTCCGCGGCTCGCCCACGAGATCGACAGGGCCGGCGCCTACCGCGTGGAGGTGGGTGTGGAAACCGACGCGCTGCCCCTGGGCCGGCAGGAGCGGATCTTCATCTTCAGCAACCCGATCTATGTGCTGGCGGAGAAGCCGGCAGGGGCAGGGTAGTCCGTCCTGCTCAGAAGGTCGCCATGGCCGACACCCAGTAGGTGAACAGCGTGGTCTCCTCCACGCGAAGACGCTGGCCGGGGTCGTCGTAGTTGCCGACGGTCCGGAAGTAGTTTGTGACATCCTGCTGCTGCTCGCACTCGCCATCGCCGGTCTTGTCGTCGCAGAACTTGGCTCCGGTGATGAAGTGCTCGGTGTTGTGGGCCAGGCTCACGCCGAACTTCATCCTGAACATGTCGAAGGCGTGAAAGACGAAGCCGAGCTGGACCCCGAACTGGGTGTACTGGCTCTGTGCCTGGAGCTGTCTCGCGAGATTCTTGTTGTCCTGGTTCCACTCGGAGGCGACCAGGAAGTCGCTCATCTCGTTGACCGTCCCCTGGGCGTCCGCATAGCCCTTGGACTCGACCTCGCTGAAGAAAGTGGTCCACAGCCGCAGGTCGATGGCGAACTTCTGCTTCTTGTCCTTGTTCTCCCAGGGGATGATCTCCATGCCCGTCAGGAACCCTCCGTAGATCGGAAGGCACAGGCCGTTGTCCTTGGCATCGCGGCTCTGGATGGGGAGAGAGGCGTTCACGCCGATGTAGGGATCGAGCATGCTGAACCTGTGAGAGAAGAGCATGAAGGGCGTGAGGATGTGGTGGCCGAGGCCGACGTTGCCCTTGCCGTCGTCCGCCACGTCGTTGGGCTTGGCCAGCTTGCCGGATGGGATGGTGTAGTCGAGCCCGATGATCCAGACGCTCTTGGTGTCGTCTCGCTCGTCGTTGAACACGGCCCACTTGACGCCGATCTGCATGTCGCCGATCCCGTCCCGCTCGGTGGACGGACCGCTGGCCGGGTTGTCCACGGTGGCGTTGCGGAACTCGGGGTAGGGTGCCGTGTTGCGATAGACGGTGGAGTTGGAGTCGGCCGACACGCCGGAGACGAATCCGATCTCCCGCTTGGTCTGGATGATCCAGGGCAGGTTGACGTACAGCGCCACGTCGTGGTAGAGCCCCACCTCGATCTCGTAGTCCATCATGTACGTCTGCTCGTCGAAACGGAGCTCGTTGTAGTCGGGCCAGTGTGACTGACCCGGTTGGGCCCACTGGCGCATGAACTCGTGGGTGATCTTGGAGCGGTTCAGCGTGGACCGGAACGTGACGTTCAGGTTGACGTCGATGACGTCATCGCCGTCCGCTGCGTCGATGACGTCGGTCAGCTCGGCGGCCCGGGTCACGGCCGGGTTTGCCACGAGGATCGCTATCGCTGCGAGCAAGAACCAGAGTCGCATGGAACGCCTCCGCCTCTCAGGGCAACAACTTGAATTTCCAAGAAATTATCAGGACAGACCCGCGACTGTCAAGGTTAATCCGTCTCCCGCAAGCCGAAGTCCTTCATCTTGTTCTGCAAGCTCTTACGGCTGATCTTCAGCCGCTTGGCCGCCCGGGTGACGTTGCCGTCGGTCTCGGCCAGCGCCTTGACGATGAGATCCCGCTCCAGCTCGGCCGTGGCCTGCTTGACGATGTCCTTCATCGAGGTATCGGGACCCATCGTGGCGGCCGACGGGGCGGTCGTCGAGCGCTGGCAGATCTCGTCCGGCAGGTCGGTCGCCATGATGCTGGCGCTCTCCGTGAACAGCACGCAGCGCTCGATGACGTTCTCCAGCTCGCGGATGTTGCCCGGCCAGCGGTAGTTGACGAGGAGGTTGAGCGCGTCGGGCTCGATGCCCTGCACCTTGCGTTTGAGCCGGGAGTTGTACTTCGACAGGAAGTGCTCCACGAGCAGGGGGATGTCATCCCGGCGCTCTCGCAAGGGCGGCAGGCTGACGGGAACCACGTTCAGCCGGTAGAAGAGGTCCTCTCGAAAGCGGCCCTGCGCCACTTCCTCCAGCAGTTCCCGATTCGTCGCGACCACCAGGCGGACATCCACCTGGATGGTATGGACACCGCCGACGCGCTCGAACTCGCTCTCCTGGATCGCCCGCAAGAGCTTGACCTGCATCTCCACCGGGATCTCGGCGATCTCGTCCAGGAACAGGGTCCCGGCGTCGGCGAGCTCGAAGCGGCCGGGCTTGGAGCTGACCGCGCCCGTGAAAGCGCCCTGCTCGTAGCCGAACAGCTCGCTCTCCATGAGCTCGCGCGGGATGGCAGCGCAGTTGATCTTGATGAACGGGCGCTCGCTCCGGCTCGAGCCATAGTGCAAGGCCGCGGCGATGAGCTCCTTGCCGGTGCCGCTCTCTCCGGTGATGAGCACCGTCGAAGGCGTATCGGCGACTTTTTCGATCACGTCGTAGATGGCCTGCATCCGTTCCGTCTGGCCGATGATCCGATATCGATCGGCCGCCAGGCCGTCGCGCTTCACGTCCCGGCTTGCCAGGGACTCGGTCCGGATGGCCTTGGCGATGGTCTGGATCAGGTTGGACTGATCGAACGGCTTGGTGATGTAGTCCAGCGCTCCGCTCTTGAGCGCCTCGACGGCGTTGTCGATGGTCCCATGGGCGGTGATGATGATCACCGGGACCTGGGGCATGTGCTGCTGGACATGGCGCAGCACGGCCAGGCCGTCCAGCTTGGGCATCTTCAGATCCGTGACCACGACCTGGACTTTGCCCGCCCCGAGAAGCTCGATGGCCTCCTCTCCGTCTCGGGCTGTCAGGACATCGTGGCCTTCCCGGCGCAGCGTGGCGGACAGGACCTTCCGGATGTTGTGCTCGTCATCGGCGATCAGGATTCGAGCTGCCATGCCGCCGTCCTTTTCCTCGGCCTGCTAGTCCGTATCACGGCTGACCGGAAACGACAAGTCGTGCGCAGGACCTGCATCCTCGCGGTCTTCGGTCGCGGGCTCGGCGGACAGCTCGCCGATGGGCTTCTCGTCTGCGCTCACCGTGGCCGGCAGGTCCACCAGAAAGCTCGTTCCCTCGCCCGGCCTCGATCGGACGCGGATCTCCCCGCCCTGGTGCTGGACGATGCGCTCCGAGATCGCCAGGCCGAGCCCCGTACCTCGCTCCTTCGTGGTGAAGAAGGGCAGGAAGATGCGCTCCTGCGCCTCCGGAGCGATGCCGGGTCCCTGGTCGCTGATCTCCACCTGGACCGTGGCATGGCGTCCCGGTCGCCCCCAGGGCGCCGGCATGGGCTGGATGTGGCGTGTGCACACGATGATCCGGCCGCCCTCGGGCATGGCCTCGGCCGCGTTGTGGAGCAGGTTGAGGAAGACCTGCGTGAGCTGCTCGTCGTTGGCCTGGGCTGGCGGAAGCTCGCTGTCGAGCGACATCTCGATCTGGATGCCCTTTCCCTCCAGGCCGGGCGCGAGCAGACGAACCGTCTGCTTGATGACCCGGTTCACGTCGGTCGGGACGAGCGTGTCCTGGAACGGGCGCGCGTAGTCCAAGAACTGGTTGACCACCCGGTTGAGGCGGTCGACCTCCTCGATGATGATCTGGAGAAACTCGGCAGCCTCCTCGTTCGACATCCCGTTCGCGCCCTTGGCGGCCGGGTCCAGGTACTGGGCTGCGCCCTTGATGGCCCCGAGCGGGTTGCGGATCTCGTGCGCCAGACCCGCGGCCATCTCCCCCAGGACGGCCAGCCGATCCCGCTCGCGGATCTTTTCGAACATGCGAGAGTTCTCGATGTTGATGGCCGCCTGCTCGCCGATCGCCATCAGCAGGGCGATCTCCTCGGTCGAGTAGCTCTCCAGGGTGTTCTCGTCGTGCAGATTCCACAGCCCCAGGATCTCGTCACTGCCGACCAGCGGGATGCAGATGCCGGCCAGCATCGCGTGCAGGGTGTCGAGTACCTGACGGGCGCGCTTGGCGTCTCCGGCCGGCTCGAGATCGGCGGGAGCGCCGTGGTCTGCGAGCTGGCGCTCGAAGTTCTCCGCCAGCACGACCGTCGGGCTCTTGCGGAGCTGCTCGAACAGGGCGCGGTGGGCGGCGACGTCGATCCGCTCGATGGGCTTCTGCCCGCGGTGGTCCTGCAGTCGATAGCTTGCCCCGCCCGGCTCCAGCAAATAGAAGCTCACGTGGCTGATCCGCATGCGATCGTAGGGTGTATCCAGCAGTACGCGCGCCATGCGTTCCAGCGAGATGATGTTGGCGATCTCTCGCCGCAGGTCCTCCATCTTGCGGCGCAGCTCGAAGCGCTCGCGGAAGAGCATGCGGCTCGCGCTGCCCTCGAGCTTGTCCCGCAGGGGCTCGAAGAGGATCAGGATCACGATGGATGCGACGAAGGTATGGAAAAGCGAGATCTCGGGTGAGCCCCCGGCCCAGAACACGAGAACCCCGAAGACGGTCGCCAGGATGAGGGCCACCGCCGTCAGCACGAGCGTGCGGCCGAGCAGCTCCTGCAGGTCGAGCAGTCGGTACTTGAGCAGGCTCTGGCTCACGAAGTAGAGGAAGAAGACCGAGACCAGATCGCCCCAGGTGCGCAGGAAGCCCAGCGGGCCCGGTAGCATCCCCAGAAGCACGAAGCTGACGGCGACCAGGTGGAAGACGAGCAGGTAGCGCAGCCGCTTCCGCTCTCGCTGGGACTCCAGCTCCTTGTAGCGGAGGTAGATCAGATGCGCGCACAGGTAGAGGCCGAGGAAGACGTAGATGAGCACGACCGCGGTCGTGATCATCGCATAGGTGCGCATGCTCTCGCTCGGCTCCGCGCTGGGGCTCCACGGGCTGAGCAGGAAGACGACCAGCAAGGCCGTGCATAGGTAGGCGGCCTGCAGGTAGCGCCGGGCGGGCTCGGGGTCACGCCAGAGGAAGTAACCGTAGAAGAGCAGCGAGGTGACGGGCAGCAGGGCGGCCGCGATCCGATCGACCTGGAGCCAGAAGTCATACCCGGCCAGGTTGTAGAGGAACGCGCCCATGTAGTGGAGAAAGAGGTTGGCCGCAAAGGCGGTGAACAGGGCCGAGACGAGGCCCCGCGAGCGGAGCAGCACCGAGATGGCCACGGCCACCGCGACGATGGCGGCCAGCAAGCCGCTCTGGGCCCCGATGTTCACGCTCCCTTTCTACCACTGCATGCGCGATGGCGGCAAGCCGGGGCTGTCCGCGCCGCCCACGGCGCCGCGGCGATGCGCCAATTTCTTGACCTTGTCCGGAAAGCATAATAATGTCGAATAGTTCCGGAGGAGCGTGTGAACGCCAACGAACTGCTGCGCCGCCTGCCGGCCGTCGACAGCGTCATGAGCCGCGCCGACGTGCGGGCGCTTCTCGATGCGCAGCCCCGCCTGGTCGTGCGCGAGGGCGTGCGGCGTGCCGTCGCCAGGCGGCGGCAGGCCCTGCTCTCCGGCGGGTCGGATCGCAGCGAGGTCACGGGCGAAGACGTCCGCCAGGCGATCGAGGACTGGCTGCGGCCGCGCCTGGCTCGGGTCTTGAACGCCACCGGCGTCGTCCTGCACACGAACCTGGGGCGCGCGCCGCTGGCGGCCGAGGTGATCGAGCACCTGGCTGTGGTCTGCGCGGGCTACTGCAACCTCGAGCTGGAGCTTTCGAGCGGCCGGCGCGGATCGCGCATGGACACCGTGCGCGAGATCCTGCTCGAGCGCTGCGGGGCGGAGGCGGCGCTGGTGGTCAACAACAACGCCGGCGCGGTCTACCTCGGGCTGCGCAGTCTGGCCGCGGGCCGGGAAGTGGTGGTCTCCCGGGGAGAGCTCGTCGAGATCGGCGGATCGTTCAGGATCCCCGACGTGATGGCCGCCTCGGGGGCCCGCCTGAAAGAGGTGGGCACGACCAACAAGACCCACCTGGCGGACTACGAGAGCGCGATCGGTCCAGACACGGCCCTGGTGCTCAAGGTCCACCGGTCCAACTTCGCCCTGGTGGGCTTCACGGCCGAGGTGGAGCTGGAGCAGCTCGTCTCTCTCGCGAGGCGCCGCGGGCTGCCCGTGATGATGGACATGGGAAGCGCCGCCTTGCTGGATTCGCCGCCCGAGCCGCTCGGAGCGATACCCACGGTCCGGCAGGCCCTGGCTGCGGGACCGGACCTGCTGTGCTTCAGCGGGGACAAGCTGCTCGGCGGGCCCCAGTGCGGCGTGCTTCTGGGCACGCAGAAGATCATCTCGCAGCTGAGCCGCGATCCGATGGCCCGGGCCTTGAGGGTGGGCAAGCTCACGCTCGCAGCCCTGGAGGCCACCCTGTCGCTCTACCGGGGCGGAGACGAGTCCGCGCGCGCCGTACCGGTCCTGTCGATGATGCTGGCCTCTGCCGAGGAGCTGCGCGCGCGCGCCGAGAGGCTGGCGCAGCTGATCGGCTTCGGAGAGGTCGTCCAATCGCGGGCCCAGGTCGGCGGCGGCTCCTTGCCGTTGGTCGAGCTCGACAGCTGGGCGGTCGCGGTGGATCCTCCCGGGACCAGCGCGGAGCAGCTGGCCGGAGCCCTGAGAGCAGCTCGGCCGGCGGTCCTGTCCAGGGTCCAGCATGAGCGGATCTGGCTGGATGTGAGGACGGTCCGCGAGTCGGAGCTCGCGACGCTGGCCGCTGTCGTGCGCCGGGTGCTCGATCCGGACAGGAAGCGCGAGGTACACGCCGATGCCGATGGCTGAGCTGCAGACAGCCTTCGATTTCCCGGAGCTGCACCGCAAGGGAAGCCGGCAGCCCGCCGTCATCTGCGTGGGCGGCGGCAAGGGCGGGATCGGCAAGACCCTGCTGACCGCCAACCTGGGCATCTGCTTCGCCAGGTCGGGGATCAAGGTGGTGCTGCTGGATGCCGATCTGGGCGGATCCAACCTGCACACGACGCTGGGCATGGACCTGCCGGATATCTCGCTCTCGGACTTCGTGCAGCGGCGGGTCGAGAGGCTTGAGGACACGATCGTGGACTCGGGCGTCGAGGGGCTGGGCTTGATCAGCGGCGCCCAGGACTTCCTGGGCTCGGCGAACATCAAGTACACCCAGAAGATGCGGGTGCTGAAGCGGATTCTCAAGATCGACTGCGATCTGGTCATCATGGATCTCGGCTCGGGGACCTCGTTCAACGTGCTCGATTTCTTCCTGGTGGCCGATCTGGGCCTGGTCATGTTGGTACCGGAGCCCACCTCGCTCGAGAACAGCTACCGATTCATCAAGAGTGCTTTTTACCGCTTGCTGAAGCACCGGGAGACGAGCCGGCCCATCTTGAAGCTGCTCGACGATGCGATGGAGAGCTGCAACGAGATGGGCATTCGCACCCCGTACGATCTCATTCGGGTCGTGGCCAGGCTGGACCCCGAGCGCGGAGACGTGTATCGCAGCTTGATGCTCGAGTTCCGCCCGCTGCTGGTCGTCAACCAGGTCCGGACCCCCGAAGATGCCGAGCTGGGCATGGCCGTGCGCACGGCATGCCGGAAGTACTTCGGGATCGACCTCGACTACCTGGGCAGCATCGATTTCGACGACTCGGTCTGGCAGGCCGTGAGGCGTCGATCCGTCCTGCTGGAGCACGATCCCGAGTCGGCGTTCTCGCGAAGCGTCTGGAAGATCGCCGGCACGATCGCCAGGCGCCTTAGACACATCGAGCGTCCCAGCGGGTGGTTGTTCTGAGATCGGGATTGCGCGTCGAGATGAGAGACTTCAGGGAGCAAAACTTCTACGAGCTGCTGGATTGCAGGGTGCACGCCACCCAGCAGGAGATAGAGAACGCCTACAAGCGCGCTCGGCGCTTCTTCAGCCCGGACTCGGTGGCGACCTACGCGCTCTTCCAGGCTGACGAGCTCAAGCTGCTGCGCCAGCGCATCGAGGAGGCCTACCAGGCGCTCAGCGATCCCCGGAGGCGACGGCAGTACGACCAGGAGATGGGCATGACCCCCGGCCCCCTGCCGTCCTCGCCGCCCTCCCAGCCTCCGGTCGAGCCGGCCGGGTCGCAGCCGGCCCCCGATCTGGCCGAGGCGGCCGTGCAGGACGTGGGCCCGGAGGCCGAGGAGGAGGCGGCGATCGAGGCGCCGCCGGTCGTGGAGCCTGTGAGCCAGCCGGCCGGGGACGAGCCGGCTGAGCCCGGAGCGCCGGTGGAGGGAGACATCGAGACGAGCTCTCCAGATCCGCACCCCGAAGCGGCTTCTGAAGCCGCAGCCAGCGCCCCGGCTCCCGCTGAGGAGGCGGAGCAGCCGGAGGCGGTCGCCCCGGAACTGGATGCGCCTGAAGCCCCCGAAGAGCCCGCCGGGCCCAGCCCTGCTCCCGAGCCGCCCGAGAGAGCCCCGATGCCGGAGATCACGGCCGAGACGGAGTTCTCGGGAGCGCTCCTGGCAGAGATCCGCGAGGCGCGAGGGATCTCGATCGAGCGGATCGCGGACGTGACCAAGATCAACATCTACTACCTGCGCTTGATCGAGGCGGAGGACTATTCCGATCTGCCGGCCGAGGTCTACGTGCGGGGCTACCTCAAGCAGGTGGCCCAGTTCCTCGGCCTGGATCCCGCTCGCGTGGCAGCCAGCTACCTCGAGCGCAAGCGGGCAGCCGGAAAGCCGTGAAAGAGCCCTGCTCGGGGCAGGCTGGCGGGCTCGGGGCTGCTGGTTTGCCATGCCTGTTGCTTTCTGACCGCGAGTCCATATAATCGGTTCTCCGGGTATTCTGTCGCGTAGGGAACGCGCGGCAGCACTTCGGCGCCAGGGGTTCCGGGCGCCCTCGTATTGGAGGAAGAGATGCGAATGCGATTGGCGTGGAGTGTCTTTCTGATCCTCTCATTGTCCTTTTTCGGGTGTAGCTCGGACAGCACGTACAGCCCGGGCGAGACGACGGCTGCCGCCTGCCAGGATGGCCAGGACAACGACAGCGATAGCTTGACGGACTGCGACGACGACGACTGTGCGGGCTACGTGTTCTGCATGCCGCCCGTCGAGAACACGGCATCTCTGTGCTCCGACAGGGCGGACAACGATCGCGACGGGGACACCGATTGCGACGACACGGACTGCGGGGATCTGATCTCCTGCGCGATGCCGACCGAGGACGTGGCGGTCAACTGCCAGGATGGAGCGGACAACGACGAGGACGGGGATACCGACTGCGACGATCCGGACTGCCAGGGCTTCGTGTTCTGCTTCGAGGGCGCCGAGGACCGGGCTGCCCTGTGCCAGGATGGAGCGGACAACGACGAGGACGGGAGCACCGACTGCGACGATACCGATTGCCAGGGCTTCGCCTTCTGCGCCGAGCCCCAGGAGAACACGCCCGAGGCCTGCCGCGACAGGCTGGACAACGACGGAGACACGCGCGTCGATTGCCAGGACACCGACTGCCAGGGCTTCACGTTCTGCATGGCGACGACCGAGAACACGGCCTCCTTGTGCCAGGACGGCTTCGACAACGATCACGACAACCTGACCGACTGCGGCGATCCGGACTGTCTGGGCTTCGTGTTCTGCTACTCGACCGACGAGACGCTGGCCATCACCTGCCAGGACGGTCAGGACAACGACGGCGATACGCTGACCGACTGCGACGATCCCGACTGCCAGGGCTTCGTGTTCTGCGATCTCGACTCCGAGACCAGCCCGGCCACCTGTCAGGACGGGGCTGACAACGACGGCGACCTGCTGACCGACTGCGACGATCCGGACTGCCAGGGCTTCGTGTTCTGCATGTCCGACGAGAGCACCTCGGCTGCTTGCCAGGACGGGGAGGACAACGACAGCGACATGCTGACCGACTGCGACGACCCGGACTGCCAGGGCTTCGTGTTCTGCCTGTCCGACGAGAGCACCTCGGCCGCTTGCCAGGACGGGCAAGACAACGACGACGACGGCCAGACCGACTGCCTGGACACCGACTGCCAGGGCTTCACCTTCTGCGCGCCGGAGACCGAGAACACCGCCGCCACCTGCCGGGACGCGGTCGACAACGACCAGGACAACCAGACCGACTGCGACGACCCGGACTGCCAGGGCTTCGTGTTCTGCTTGTCGGAGGAGAGCACGGCCGCGGCCTGCCAGGACGGTGCGGACAACGACGACGACGGGGACACCGACTGCGACGACGTGGACTGCCAGGGCTTCGTATTCTGCCTGTCGGCCGAGAGTACGGCCGCGGCCTGCCAGGACGGGGCGGACAACGACGACGACGGGGACACCGACTGCGACGACCCGGACTGCCAGGGCTTCGTGTTCTGCTCCTCCAGCTCGCACGAGTCCACCTGGGACACCTGCCAGGACGGGCTCGACAACGACTTCGACGACGACACCGACTGCGAGGACATGGGCTGCTGGGCCTTCGGCTTCTGTCACCACTACAACGGCTTTCCGATCGTGGACTCCTGGGGCGAGACCTGGGACGGCATCGAGCGCACGGCCGCCACCTGGGCCGCGGCCCAGGCCGAGTGCGAGGCGCTCGGCGGCCGCCTGCCCACGATCACCGAGCTGTGGCGCAACAATGCCACCAACGGCACCGGAGACCTGACGGACAACTCCCAGAACAACTGGATGTGGACCCTGATCTCCGACTACCAGGGCAACCGGATCGTGGTCCAGCTGGGCAGCGGCTCGATCAGCAACTCCACGGTGAGCAGTGTCCAGCACTTCCGCTGCGTCTGGCCCGACCGGGTGTCCGACTCCTTCGACGGCGACTACTGCTTCGGCCCGCCGGGCGCCGAGTGCACTCCGGCCCGCCGCTTCTACAACGTGGACAGCTGGGACCGCCCGGCCGTGGACCTGGTGGCGGCCAGCCACGAGTGCAACTTCTACAACGGCTCGATCCCGGTGCTCCAGGACTGGACCGAGATGATCATCTCCGGGGACCTGACCGGGGACTGGAACCACTGGCTGTGGTCGGGCGACATCATGTACTACTCGGGCGCCTCGCCCTACATCCTGAACGGCATCGTGCACTTCCAGGAGAGCAACGAGGCCTACTGGACCTTCGACAGCACGAGCAACAGCTTCGGCTCCTGGCAGTGGCCGACCAGCACCGATTATTTCCGGTGCATGGGCAAGCGGAGCTCCGGCGAGGGCGTCGATCCGCCCTCGCCCAGCTGCCAGGGCGGCTGCTTCACGATCACGCCCTCGGACGACCAGTCGCCGGATCACGCCGGGCGCCGGGCTCCCATCTGGGCCGACAGCACCGACCGCACGGCCACCACCCGCGACGGCGCTGCGGCGATCTGCGACGGGGTGGGCGGCTCCCTGCCGACGGTGATCGAGGTCATGGAGCTCGTCCACGCCGGCTGGCCCAACGGGACCGATGCCTGGCTGTGGACCTCCAACCCGGTCTACCACGGCAACTACCAGAACCTGCTGGCCCGCTGGAACGGGACCGGCTACAAGAGCTGGCGCCCGCAGCACTCGGGCACGGTGAGCTGGAACCAGGGCAACGGCAACTACAACTTCCGCTGCGTGTGGCACCAGACCTACCAGACCGATCCGGTCGGCTGCCCGGTGGGCGAGCATGCCGTGTGGGACGGCAGCGAGTTCACCTGCGCCCCGGACGCGGACGGCGACGACCAGGGCGCCGCGAACGGGGGCGGCTGGACGGACCCCTTCGGCAACGTCTGGGACAGCGTCCAGCGGGGGGTCGGCTCCTGGGACTCGGCCCTGCAGATCTGCGAGCTCTCGGGCGGCCGCCTGCCCACCGCGACCGAGCTGTGGCGCGTGCGCGCGAACGGCTCCAACCCGATCCCCAACTCGACCGCGGAGTACCTGTGGACGAATCTTCCGAGCTACCGCGGCGGCTACATGCTCCGCATCCGGACGAGCGACGGTGCATACACCGACGGCGCCGTGGGGACCAACTACTACTACCGCTGCATCTGGCCCGCCGAGACCGGGAACGTCTTCTCCAGCGACGCCTGCAACGGAAACCCGGGCAGCGCGGGCAGCCCCGCAGACCCCTGCTGGAACTACGACCGGACCACCATGGACGAGCTCGACAGGGCGACGATCTACGGCGCGTCCGCGGCCGCCGAGTGCTTCTTCTACGGCGGCTGGCTGACCGGGCTGCGGGACTTCGAGGCGGCCATCCACGCCGGGGCGCCCAACGGCGACTGGAACCTATGGAGCTGGCTCATGGAGCCCGCCTATTCCAGCAACTTCTACAGAATGATCGGCCGCTGGTCGGGCCAGGGCGTGACGAGCTGGTTCTGGAACAACCAGGTCACCAGCACGGGCTCGCTCTCCGGGGTGACCGGGAGAACCTTCCGCTGCCACTTCGACGACATCCTCAGGTAGGATAGACCTGAACGCTCAGTCCTGGTCGACGATCAGCTCGGCGGTCAGGCTGTCGATCTCGGGCAGGTCTTCGAGCCTGTCGATCTTATCGAGCGCCCGCTCGACCCTGTCCTCCGGCAGCCAGCGCGCAGCCTGGGCGCGGAACTTCTTGCGGACCAGACCGCGGGTCTCGGCCGGATCCCGGCCCGCGCTTCCCCGGGGCAGATCCACGGCTGCCTCGTACACATCGCCGCCCGCGACCTCGATCGCCACCGCCGCGCTCAGGGGCATGCTGGCGGACTCCAGGCGCGCATTGGCCAGATCGAATCCCCGGCCGCCCTCGGCCTCGTCGGCCACCAGCCGGCCGATCCCGTTGCGGGCTGCGCGGCCCGCCTGCCGGACCAGGTTGGGAGCCCTGCTCCAGAGGAAGGCCGATATCCGGAGCAGGTCTCGGGGCTTGATGTCCAGCACACCCCCGAACTGACGGCCGAGCTCGGAGCGCAGCTCGAGCAGCTGCCGCAGGTCCAGCTCGGCGAGCAGCTCCGAGAGGGGGACAGCTTGCGACATGCGCTCGAGCATCTCGAGCGTCATGGACCAGTCGTGCCGGACCTCGACCTTGTCCGCCAGGGCATAGATCTCGTCAGCCGATTCGCGAAGCGCCTCTTCGTCCAGCTCGGCGGGCGTCAGGCGACCGGCCCGCAGCGCGACGGCCAGGCTGAGAGGGATCGAGAAGTTGATCCGGACCGGGGAGAGCCGCGGCCATCGTCTTCCCCCGCTCAGGCGCTCCAGCTCGGCGCCCAGCATGCCGGTCCGGACCGAGATGGACACGATGTCGGCCGGCTCGATCGCCCGCCCGTGATCGGCCCGGAAGTGGTCAGCCGCCTTGAGCAAGGCGTCGATGGCCGAGTCGATGTAGGCGCAGCCAGGGTAGATCTTGAAGCACAGGCTGTCCGTGACCCAGGTCTTGCCGAATCCGGTCAGCATCTGCGGCAGGAACTGGTAGGCGAAGTGATCGCCGAAGCCCCGGCGCACGTCCAGGATATCGACCGGCCCGGTCAGGCCCCAGGAGGCCAGCCTGGCGGCCAGCAGCCCGTCGCGTGTCGGGCAGGCCGCAGACAGCAGCTTCGAGTCCGGGCCCAGGAATCCCGGCCACATGGCCATCGGCGGTTGGTAGAGCGCCAGGGCCATGGCCTGCGCGC
Organism: Deltaproteobacteria bacterium; assembly: GCA_016935365.1. GTDB lineage: Bacteria > Myxococcota > B64-G9 > B64-G9 > B64-G9 > JAFGRB01. Next base: position 8,566 of record JAFGRB010000057.1, on the reverse strand, counting down.
AGGCGGCCGGGTCCAGCCCGAGCAGGAGGGCGCCCGCGCAGGCGGCCGCAGGAGCGTGGATGTGCGTCCAGAGCTGGCCGTTCTGCGGGCCGAGGATGACCGAGGCGCCCAGCCGGCCGCCCACCTCGTCAGCCGCGATCTGGGCGCGGAGGAGATCCCGACCGCCGAGGCCCATCTCCTGCGCCAGGGCGAGGCTGCCGAGCACGGCCGAGTGGCCGGTGTGGCCCATGAAGAGGTAGTCGTCGTAGTCCAGGGCCATGGAGGCAGCCGCGTTGGCCATGGCCGCCGCGGTGGGGGAGGTCGTGTCGCCGCCCGGCAAGACGGTCGCCCGTCCCCTGGCCCTGCTGGCCAGGGCCACCTCCCGGATGGCGCGGGCCGCCCGCGTGGGGTAGCCCGAGTAGACCGCGGCCAGCATGGAGAGCATCTGCAGCTTGGCCTTGTGGATGACGCGCTCGGGGATGTCCTCGAATCGCAGCCCGCACGCCCAGGAGGCGATGCGCTCGAGGGTCGTCGGCGCGGAGATGTCTGTCAAGTCGCGTCCTCCCACTCGCTGCGGCGCCGCTTGATCATCCAGTGGTGGGCTCCGAAGAAGGCAGCGATGATGAGCAGCAGCAGCACGAGGCTCCATATGCCCATGCGCTCCATGAAGTGCACGATGCCGTCTATCTGGTCCGAGCACCAGTAGCCGATGAGCAGGAAGAGGATTCCGTGGAGCACCACGGTGATCCCGTCTATCAGCAGGAACTTCGGAAAGCGGTAGCGGAAGAAGCCGGCCGCCAGGTAGGTGGGGGTGCGGGTGCCGAAGAAGAAGCGGCAGCCCACGATGGCCCAGATGCCCCGGCGGTACATGGTCTTGCGCGCCTGCTTGAACTCGAGCGAGTTGACGATCCGGTTGCCGATCCGCGTGCCGGAGAGCAGCTTCAGGCCTCCGCGGCCCATCCAGTACAGGCCGGAGTTGACCGAGATGATGCCGCCCAGCACGGCGGCAGAGCCCCAGAACGGGTGCAGGATGCCGCCGGCGATGCAGGCTCCCCCGAGGAGGGTGAAGGCCTCCTCGGGCGGCGCGAGCGGGAAGACGGCGGTCAGGCATACCAGGAGGTAGAGGCCCAGGTGTGCGTCTCCGACCGCAGGGGCCAGAAAGTCGGCAAAGAATGACTCGAGGATCTCCAAATGGGCTTCCCAGCTGCGCTGCGGCCTACTTGCCCGGGCACTGGTTCCGGACGGCTGGCTCGATACCCTTGTCGCCGTAAGCCTTGTCGAAATGGTCCGAGAACTGCTGCGCGAGCTTCTTGGCCCGCTGATCATAGGCCTGTCTGTCCGCCCAGGTGTTGCGCGGCTGCAGGACGGCCGGATCGGGCACGCCCGGGCAGCGGACAGGTGCGTGCAGGTGGAAGACCTTGTCCTCGCGGCACTCGGTGTCGGCCAGATCGCCGTCCAGGGCAGCCTGGACCATCTCCCGGGTCAGCCGGATGTCCATCCGTTGACCGACGCCGTACGAGCCGCCGCTCCAGCCCGTGTTGATCAGGTAGACCTGTGTGCCGTGGGCTCGTAGCTTCTCGCCCAGCATGGATGCGTAGACGTGTGGGTTGCGGGGCATGAAGGGCTCGCCGAAGAAGCGCGAGAAGACCGTCTTGGGATCGATGATGCCCGTCTCCGTGCCCGCCAGCTTGCTGGTGTAGCCCATCAAGAACCAGAGCATGGCCTGGTTGTGATCCAGGCGCGAGACCGGCGGGATCACGCCGTTGGCGTCCGCGGTCAGAAAGAGGATTGTCTTCGGATGGTCGCCCACAGGCGGCGACTTGATGTTGGACAGGAAGCTCAGGGGATAGGAGGCGCGCGAGTTCGGCGTGAAGCGCTCGTCGAAGAGATCGAAGTGCCCGTCCGGGTACATCATCGTGTTCTCCACGATGGCCCCATGCTCCAGGTAGGGGGCCGAGTGGAAGACGGCCCGGTGGATCTCCGGCTCCTTCTCGGGGTCCAGGTTGATCAGCTTGGCGTAGCAGCCGAACTCGAAGTTGGCGATGCCGTGATCGCTCCAGCCGTGCTCGTCGTCGCCCAGCAAGGCCCGCCGGGGATCCGCCGAGAGCGTCGTCTTGCCCGTGCCCGAGAGCCCCAGCAGCAGCGCCGTGTCTCCCCCGGGGCCCTCGTTCGCCGAGCAGTGCAACGGCAGGATGCCCTCGGCCGGCAGGTAGTAGTTCATGACGGTGAAGATCAGCTTCTTGACGCTGCCGCCGTAGGCAGAGCCGTAGACGATGCCCAGGCGCCGGTCGAAGTCCATGGCCACGGCCATGTTGGAGGTCTCGCCCGAGGGCAGCTTTCGGAGACGGCCCTCGTAGCGCGCGCGGTCGAGCTTGTCGTAGGCCGCGACCAGCAGCGTGAAGGGCTTGCCGGCAAAGACGCTGGGTGTCATGTCCGCCGGCAGCGGACGGAACATGTTGTCGGTGAACAAAGCCGCGAGGGCCATGTCGGTGATGGTGTGGACCGGCAGCGCCCAGCGGGCGTCGGCACCCACGACCCGCTCGGTCAAGTAGAGCTGCTTCTTGCTCGACAGGGTCGCGAGCATGTCCTCGAGCAGCATGTCGAAGGTCGACGCCTCGATGGGCAGGTTGTTGGGCGAGTCCCAGTCGATGCTGGCCTCGCTCTCGGCCCGGCGCACCATGACCGTGTCGTTGGGGCTGCGACCGGTGGACTCGATCGGCGTCCAGGTGGCCAGGTTGCCGCAGGCCGAGACGAGCGCCTCCTTGTTGTCGATCGAGGCCTGGATCATCTCCTTGCGTCCGGGATTGCGATAGACACGCGAATGCGCTGTGAGCATCAGCTGAATGCGTTCGATCTCGGAAGACATCGCGGCTCTCCTTCCGGCTGGCATCATGCCTCGCCTCCCGGGAGAAAGCAATCCCAGACCGAGCCGGCTCGAGTCGGAGGAATCTCCTCACGCTGGCGGTACAAAAAAGGGGTTGACTATTTCGCCCAATATGGTCAGTGAGTCCTGTCGGCGATCGAGGCGAGGAGGTCGTGCATGAGCCGCAGCTCTCCCATCCTCGTGGTGCTCTGCCTCTGCCTACCCTCCGTGGCGGCCGAGGAGCTGACCGCCCGGCAGATCCTGGACAAAGTGGATGACCTCTACCGGGGCGAGTCCTCCCAGGGCACCATGGTCATGAAGGTCGTCACGGAGCACTGGACCCGCGAGATGCGCCTTCGCTTCTGGTCCAAGGGAAAGGACATGACTCTGATCCGTATCCTCTCGCCACACAAGGAGAAGGGCACGGCCACGCTCAAGAACGGCAACAAGATCTGGAACTACTTGCCGAAGATCAAGCGCACCATCAAGGTGCCCTCGTCCATGATGGGGGGGGCCTGGATGGGCAGCCACTTCACGAACGACGACCTGGTCAAGGAAAGCCGCATGGCGGATGACTACGATTTCGAGATCACCTTCCGGGGCGAGCGCGGTGGCCAGGATGTGGTCGAGATCACCTGCACGCCGAGGCAGGACGCGGCCGTGGTCTGGGGCAAGGTCGTGGTCGAGGTGCGCAGGAAGGACTACCTGCCGCTGGTCCAGCGCTACTACGACGAGGACATGAAGCTGGCCCGCAGCATGACCTTCTCCGGCGAGAAGCTCTTCGGCGAGCGGAGCTTGCCGTCGGTCATGAAGCTCGTGCCCGAGGACAAGCCGGGCGAGTCCACCGAAGTGCGCTACGAGGATGTCGAGTTCGACGTCGGCCTGCCGGACAGCAAGTTCTCGCTGCGCTCGCTCCAGGAGTAGGCCGCGAGGTTTCGGGCATGGGCACGCTCAGGATCGCCTGGCGCAGCATCTGGCGCAATGGAAGGCGCACGGCCATCACGGTCGCGGCGGTGGGCATGTCGACGCTGATCATGGTCGTCACCTTCGGCCTGATGGACGGCATGCGGATCGACATGGTGCACAACGTCACCCACCTGGTGCTGGGCGACGTGCAGGTCCATGCCACGGGCTACCGGGCGGACCAGTCCTTCTACAAGGCCGTGCCGGAGCCCGAGGCCATCCTGGATGCGGCCAGGGCGGCCGGCGTTCACGCCGCGCCGCGCGCCTACGGCTACGGGCTGGTCTCGGTGGGGCACAAGTCGGCCGGCGCCCGCTTCTGGGGTGTGGAGCCGGCCGCGGAGAGGGCGGCCTTCGACCTGGCAGGCAAGCTCGCCCAGGGCTCGTTCCTGTCCGACAGCGCCGAGGCCTCCCGGGCCAGCAGGGAACTGGTCCTGGGTCGCAAGCTGGCCCGCTCGCTGCACGCGGAGCTGGGCTCGGAGATCATCGCCGTGGTCCAGGCAGCCGACGGCTCCCTGGGCAACGAGCTCTTCACCGTCGTCGGCATCCTGGTGAGCTGCGGCGAGGACATGGACCGCAGCGCGGCCATCATCCACGCGAGGGACTTCGAGTTGCTCTTCGTCTCGGGAGGTCGGATCCACGAGATCGCGCTGAACGCCCGCGGGACCGTGAGCCCCGAGCGGGTCGCAGCGCGGCTCGAGGCCGCCGTGACCGGCAAGGCCGAGCTCGAGGAGAAGAAGCCCGAGAAGGAAGCCGGGGGCGTGGACATCGAGACCTGGCGGGAGCTCAACCCGGCCCTGTCCGACATGGAGAGGCTCTTCGGCGCGAGCATGTGGCTCTTCAGCCTGATCTTCTTCCTGGCCGCCGGCCTCGGCGTGATGAACACCATGCTGATGGCGACCTTCGAGCGCATCCGGGAGTTCGGCGTGCTCAAGGCGCTGGGCAGCACGCCCTGGCGCATCCTGCGCGACGTGGCCACCGAGTCGTTCGTGCTGGGGCTGTTCGCCTCCCTGCTGGGCGCGGTCCTCGGGGCTGCGTGCAACCTGTACCTGGCGCACGCAGGCATCGATCTCAGCAGGTACGGGGATGTCTTCGTCGAGGGGGTGGCCTTCAGCCCCATCTGGCGCGCAGCGGCCTCTGTCGAGGGCATCGCAGCGCCGTCGGCGGTCATGGTGGTCGTCTGCGTGCTGGCTGCGCTCTATCCGGCGGCCAAGGCCGCGCGGCTCGATCCGGTGCGGGCGATGACGCACGTCTGAGGAGGCGGGATGGCCCTGGTCAAGATCGCCTGGCGGAGCATCTGGCGCAACCGCCGCCGGACGCTCATCACCCTGTCCTCGATCGTGCTCTGCCTGGCCATCGCGGTCTTCTTCATCGCGGCACAGCACGGCGTCTACGACCGGCTGGTCGATGAGGCGGTGCGAATGCAGTCCGGCCACCTGTGCGTGGAGCACGCGGAGTACATCGAGGCCCCGGCCATCGACCTGGTCGTTCGAGATGTGAGCGCGCTGCGAAAGCGGATCGAGCGCATCCACGGCGTGGAGAGCACCAAGGCGCTGGTCATCGGTCAGGGCGTGGCCAAGTCGGCGTCCGGCTCCGTGGGTGTGGCCGTGCTCGGCGTGGAGCCGGAGGTGGAGATGCGCTCCTCGCCGCTGGCCCGGAAGATCGTGCGCGGCAGCTACCTGGCTGAAGAAGATGGGGCGTCTGCCGTGGTGGGGGCGGAGCTCGTCAAGAAGCTCAAGCTGGACATCGGCAAGAAGCTTGTCATCTCCTCGAACGACATGGGTGGCGATCTGGTCGAGGAGCAGCTGCGCGTCAAGGGCATTTTCGAGACGGGCTCGACCGAGGTGGACGCCTACGTGATCCAGATCCCGCTCGGCTTCGCGCGCAAGCTCTATGGCATGGGAGACGGTCTATCGGGCGAGGCCACGCGGCTGGGGATCGTTCTCGCCGACGCGGACGAGCGCGGGGAGGTGATGGATGGGGTGGCCGGTCTGCTGGCCGGAGAGCAGGCCGTGCGCACCTGGGAGGAGGTCATGCCGGATCTGGCCGCCTTCATCGAGATGGACGTGGTGTCCAACTACATCTTTCAGGGGATCATCCTCTTTCTGATCCTGTTCACGATCTTCAACACCCTCCTCATGTCGGTCCTGGAGCGGAAACGGGAGTTCGCCGTCCTGCTGGCGCTGGGCACGTCGAACGGGCGGATCAAGATCCAGATCCTGCTCGAGTCGGCCTTCATCGCTCTCTTGGGCGTCGCGTTCGGCCTGCTCGTGGGCGGGCTGGTCACCGGTTACTTCCAGGCGGAGGGCATCGACCTGAGCTCGTTGATGGAGGAGGGCATGTCGATCTCGGGCTTCGCGATGGACATGGTCATGTACCCCGCGTTGACGGCCGAGCTGCTGGCGGTCCTGGGCGCGGTGGTCTTCGCGGCCACCCTGCTGATGAGCCTGTATCCCATGGGGCAGATCAAGCGCATCCCGGTGGCGGACGTGCTGCGCTGAAGGCGTGGAAGGCGAGGCGGACATGGGCGATTCGATCGTCTGGCTTCGAGCTGTCACCAAGGACTATGGACAGGGCGATGTCGTCGTCAGGGCCCTGCGCGGGATCGATCTGACCCTGGACCGGGGCGACTTCGCGGCCGTGGCGGGTCCGTCCGGCTCGGGCAAGTCCACGCTGCTCAACGTGATGAGCGGGCTCGACAGGCCGAGCAGCGGCGAGGTGAGCCTCGACGGGCGGGACCTCACGCGCTTGAGCCGCAGCGAGCTATCGCGATTGAGGCTCACGCGCATCGGCTTCGTCTTTCAGGCCTACAACCTGCTGCCGGTGCTGACCGCGTACGAGAACGCCGAGTACGTTCTGATGATGCAGGGCGTGCCCGCTTCTGCGCGGCGCGAGAGGGTCATGGGACTGCTCGAGCTCGTCGGCCTCGGCGGCATGGAGGATCGCTTTCCCCGGGAGCTGTCCGGCGGGCAGCAGCAGCGGGTGGCCATCGCCCGGGCGATCGCCTCGGAGCCGGCGCTGATCCTGGCCGACGAGCCCACGGCCAACGTGGACTCGAAGACCGCCGCGGCGCTGCTCGATCTCATGCAGCAGCTCAACGAGGAGAAGGGCGTGACCTTCCTCTTCTCCACGCACGACCGCAAGGTGATGGCGAGGGCTGGGCGGCTCATTCGACTCGTGGACGGTCGGATCGCGTACGACGGAGAGGCCGGCTCCCTGGAGGCGCTGGATGCGGACGAGGGCTGAGCAGCGAGCACTGGCTGTCGTCGTCCTGGTCTCGGTATCGTGCCTCTGCGCTCGGGCCCGGGCCATCTGGGGGGACAGCGAGGAGTCCTTCGGTCTGGATGCCAGCCTGCGCACGGTGACCGCGGCCACGGTCAACTACGACTACGATCCGCTGTTCGGAGATCGGAGAAGCGACGGGCTCAGCCAGACCCTGCTCAGGCTCACCGCCTGTGGCCGGCCGGCGGGCTGGCTCAGCTACGAGCTGCACCTGGTCCAGAGCCTGGACCTGTCGACCGTCACGGGGACAGGGCTCGGGGGGCCGGGGCTGTTCAGCGCGGGTGGCCAGGACGTGCGCTTCCGCGCGCTGGATGCCACCTGGAGCTGGGCCGACGAGCAGCAGGTGCGGGCCAGCCTCTTCGTCGACCGGCTCAATCTCAAGTTTCGCCTGCCGTTTGCCGACCTCACGCTCGGCCGCCAGGCGGTCACCTTCGGCAAGGCCTACTTCTGGAACCCCCTGGACGTCTTTCTGGCCTTCGATCCGCGGCAGTTCGACAGGGACTACAAGGCGGGCGTGGACGCGCTCCGCCTCGACGTGCCCCTGGGCTCATTCTCGGGCGTGACCCTGGTCGGCGTGCTCGGCCGGCGGCTGAGCGTCTTCGGCAGCTACGACGACGACGCCTTCGCCGATCTCTCCTGGTACGGCTCGGCCGTGGTCGGCCGGGTCTTCACCAACCTGCTGGGCTGGGATCTGGCCCTGCAGGGCGGCAAGGTCTACGGCGCCTACCAGGTGGGCGGGGCCTTCTCGGGCGAGCTGTGGCAGATCGCCCTGCGCGGCGAGCTGGCCTACTTCCACGCCCAGCAGGCGCGCGATCTGCCGCTCATGCCGGGCGAGCCCGAGATGCGGAGCTACCTGAGCGCGGTCGTCGGGGCGGGACATCGCTTCGAGTGCAGCCTGGACATCGAGCTCGAGTACCTCTACAACGGCGCCGGCGACGCGGACCATCTGGAAGCCTCGTTGCTGCGCATGATGGGCGGCGGCAGCCTGCACATGGGCGAGCACCTCGTCGGCCTGGTGCTGACCTACGAGCTCCTGCCCATCCTGAACGCCTCGCTGGCCTGGCTCTTCTCCGCCTCGGACTTGTCCAGCCTGATCCAGCCGGGCCTGCTGCTCTCCGTCTCCAACGAGTCCGACTTCCTCTTCGGGGCCATGATCGGCCTGGGCGCCAGGCCGACCGCAGCCGGCCTGCAGAGCGAGTTCGGCACCTACCCCAACGTCTACTACATGGAGTACAAGTTCTACTTCTGATGGGGGTCAGACACCTTTACTTAGCATATAGAGAGCCTATAGCTGGTTCCCCGACACGGCGATCATCCCCCGCCTGGCACACAGATTCCGCGCCTCGCGGCTCATGCGCATGCCGAACAGCACCCCGACGACGCGCTCGCGCGAGAGCTTGGCGATCTTCTTCAAACGGCGGTCAAAGGCGCCCACCTCGCTCTTCGTCGCCCGGGTCTTGACCTCGACCAGCACGAGCACGG
>JAFGRB010000056.1 GCA_016935365.1 Deltaproteobacteria bacterium | reverse complement strand
TCGCAGATGGGCTCGCTGACGCTGACGCTGCGCAACCCCGAGGACATCGGCGGGGAGGAGGAGCGGGCCCGGGCGACCATCGAGACCTTGCTGACCGGCGAGCGCGTCAAGGCCCTGAAGAAGAAGCGCGAGTCGACCATCCAGGTCATCCGGCTCGGCGGAGGCGAATAGGTCGAATTACTCCAATCCGGATGTTTTCCGGGGAGCCATCCCATGGATTTTCTGTATAACAAGGGCTTGACCATGATCCTGACGATGGGGGCGGTCTTCATGTTCGCCCTCGTCATCATGAGCGTGCTCAGCCGGGCCTTCGAGACCTACCAGGAGAAGTACGTGGTCAAGTCGATGACCGACCTGTCCGACATGTTCCTGTTCATCGACGGGCGCCAGCTCCTGATCCTGAACATCAGCATCACCGCCATGTTCGTCGTGTTCGGGCTGCTCTTCCTGGGCATGTTCTACACCATTCTGCTGTCGGTGCTCGGCTTCTTCACGCCGATGCTCATCGTCAAGCTCTTCCGAAAGCGAAGGCTCAAGAAGTTCAACATGCAGCTGGTGGACTCCCTGGTGGCGATGTCGAACGCCTTCAAGGCAGGCCTGAGCTTTCCGCAGGCCATCGAGCAGGTGGCCCAGGAGTCCGATGCGCCGCTCTCGCAGGAGTTTGGCCTCTTCGTGCGCGAGGTCAAGCTGGGCGTGCCCCTGGACGAGGGTCTGCTCGCCATGGCCGAGCGCGTCGGCTGCGAGGACCTGGATCTGGTCGTGACGGCCACCGTCATCTCCAGGCAGCTGGGCGGCAACATGGCCGAGATGTTCGACACCATCGCCGCCACCATCCGGGAGCGATTCCGGCTGGAGGGCAAGATCAAGGCCCTGACCTCCCAGGGCAAGATGCAGGGCTGGATCGTGGCGGCGCTGCCGCTGCTGCTCGGCCTTGTCCTGAACTGGATGCGGCCGGATCTGATGGAGCCGATGTTCGACCACTGGTTCGGCTACGTCGTGGTCGTCTTCATCGCGCTCCTCGAGTTCCTGGGCATCTTCTTCATCCGCAAGATCGTCAACATCAACGTCTGAGGAGCGAAAGGGTATCGACATGGAAGACATTCTCGGCTCCTTGATGACCCTGCTCGCCTTCCTCGGCACCTTCGGCGCGGTCTTCTTCCTGCTGATGGCCATCTGGGAAGGCTTCCTGAAGAAGTTCATGACGGAGGCCCGCGGGCTGGAGGACAGCTCGACGATCAAGGCCTTCCGCAAGGTGGTCCTGCGCAGGATGGCGACCATCAACCAGAAGTTCATCTGGCCCAACTACGACAAGCGGATCCGGAGGCGGATCACGCACGCCGGAGGTCTGGACGGCCTGTCGCCCACCGAGTTCATGGCGGCCCAGCAGATCTCCGTGGTAGGCTTCACGCTCTTCGGCCTGATCCTCCTCAACTTCATGAACGACTCCATGGGCATGGATGTGGCCTTGTGGCACACGGTCTGGTTCACCATCCTGGGCTGGTTCTTTCCGGAGATCTGGCTGCGCGACCAGGTGGTCAAGCGCCACTTCAAGATGACCCGCGAGCTGCCCTACAACCTCGATCTCCTGACCCTGTCGGTGGAGGCCGGGCTGGACTTCCAGGCCGCGGTGGACACGGTCGGCAAGAAGGGCCGCCAGGGTCCCTTGACGGACGAGTTCGCCACCATGCTCAAGGAGCTGCGCATGGGCAAGACGCGCCAGGAGGCGCTGCGCTCGATGGCCGATCGCGTGGGCCTGGCCCCGCTGAGCCGCTTCATCCAGGCTCTGATCCAGGCCGATCGAATGGGCACCAGCCTGGGCAAGGTGCTCCGGATCCAGTCCACCCAGCTCCGGATCGAGCGCACCCAGCGGGCCGAGAAGCTGGCCAACGAGGCACCCGTCAAGATGATTTTCCCCCTGGTGGCCTGCATCTTCCCCACGGTCTTCATCGTGCTCTTCAGTCCGATCATCTTCCAGCTTCTCTACGGAAAGCACGGCTAGCGCCGGAGTCTGCCCAGGGGAGTGAGATTGGCTTTCTCGCTGAAGATAATCTCGGGTGCCGAGGAGGGCAGGTCGTTCGACTTCGACCGGATCGAGGTGACGATCGGCCGGACGATGGACAACGACGTGGTGCTCGCCGATCCAGGCATCTCGCGCCAGCACCTGAGCATTCGCAACAAGGGCGGCGCATACATCCTCAGGGACCTGGGCAGCTCGAACGGGACCGTGCTCAACGGCAAGCGGGTCCAGGAGGAGGTCCTCAAGCCGGGAGACGTGATCGAGCTCGGCGGGGCGAGGGTGCGCTTCGAGCCCGGCGATTCAGCCGCCGCGCCCAGGCCCGAGCGTCCCGCCCGCCAGCGGGGCGGAGCTGCCCGGAGGTCCGCGCGGGATCGGCCGGCCAGGGGCGCCAGCCCCCGGGCCGACCGGGCTGCGGGCAGGGGCCGATCGCGGGCCGCGGCCAGGGCGGAGCGCGGGCAAGCCCCTCAGGGGCGCGGGAGGGCGAAGCCCGACAAGCCTGACAAGCCCGTGATCCGATCCGACGGCATCCGCAGGCGGGATGAGCCCAAGCCCGAGCGGGTCGAGAGCTCGGTCCGAGCCCGGCCGGGCAAGAAGGGGCTCGTCGGTCTCGTGGAGCGGGGCAAGTTCTGGTTCCTCGGCCTGGACAAGAAGAAGAAGATCCTGGTCAGCTCGGGTGCCGGGCTCGTGCTCTTGCTCCTCATCTCGGTCGCCTTCTCCGGGACCAAGAAAGTCGTCCAGAGCTACTCCTGGTACGATGAGGATATGTTCACCTGCGGCTTGACGGTCGGCAACCGACCTCAGTTCTACGGCGTGGGCGACGTCGACGTGCAGTGCAAGAGCCGGGTGGCTTTCTCGTTCCCCTTCTCCAGCGGCCGGGCCACGGTCAAGTACCAGGTGGGCGGCATCAACCACAAGAAAGAGGTCGAGCTGCGCCTGAACGAGGAGAACGTCCGCTACATGGATCCCACCCTCCAGGGCATGTCCGACGTGGAGCAGATCAGCTTGCCGCGCAAGCACCTGGTCGAGAACTCGGTCAACCAGATCGAGTTCAACAACGTGGTCAACAAGCTGAACCCGGCCCAGCTCGACGACTGGATGGTGGCCTGCATCGAGATCAAGGAAGACCCCATCCCGCCTCCCGACACCGACAAGGCGAAGGAGCACTTCGAGAAGTGCAAGAAGCTGAAGGCGAACTTGAACGTGGCCCCTCAAAACGCATACAACGCCATGGCCCAGTGCGCGCTGTCGCGCGATTACCTGGAGCAGCTTCCCGAGGACTCCCGGCCGAGCACGTACACCGAGGCCTCGGAGATCATCAACGAGATGAACAAGCTGATCAACGATCGGTTCCGGCAGATGAAGTTCAGAGCCGAGCAGATGGAGCAGTACCGGCGGCGAGAAGAAGCTTGTGACATGTACAGGCAAATCCTGCTAACCATTCCCGATCAGCACGACCCGAGGTACGTCGAGGCCAGAGACAGCTACGAACGGCTCGGTTGCGTGTAGCAAAGATGGGGCTTGCAGGACACGGGGCCAGCCCGTAGGATTGTTCTGCATGTCTTCCAGATCGAATCCGAAGGGCAGAAAGGGCAAACCGGTCGAGCCGGCTCGCAAGCCGGAAATACCGGAAGAGGTCCTCGACGAGGAGGATGTCCACTGCCTGGACGACGACGAGTTCGTCCCCCTCGACGAAGAGCCCCCCAAGGAGGGGACCGACGTCGACCGGGAGTTCGAGTCGTTCGAGACGAAGGACTTCCTCGAAGAAGAAGACGCGCTCATCGAGACGGAGGGCGAATCGGCCTTCGATGCGCTTCCTCCTCCTCCTACCCTGGATCCCGAGCCGGAGGGAGACGGAACGGAGGTCGACCAGGATTCGCGCGTCACGGATCCCAGGCTGGAAGCGGAGCTGCTCGATGAGCCGAGCACGGCCGTGCTCGACAGACCGCCGGACGAGGTCCTCGAGGCGGCGCTGCCGGCTGCCGAGGATCTGGCCGCGCCCGGCGGCGAGGCACGAGACGCGGATCTCGATCCATGTGACCGCGAGCGCACCGATCCGCAGGCCGGAGATGGGAGCGATGAGCCGGTGGCGCTCGAGGAGGGCGAGTTCGAGCCGATCGACGATGACGAGTTCGAGCCGATCGAGGAAGGCGAGGACGCCCAGGAGGAGAGCACGGGCGAGCACGATCTGGAAGTGCTCCGCGAGATGTCCCGGGAGGCCACGGAGGCATCGGCCGATCCCGCCGAGGTCACCGACAAGCACACCGCACCGAGCCGAGATGATGTCGATGGCTCGACTCCTTTGGCGGTGCCCGATCTCCCGCCGGATGAGCCGGAGGAGTTCGATCCCGAGGAGAGGACCCTGATCGAGGACGAGTCGCCCTGGGAGCAGGCCGAGACGGTGGATCCCGCGAGCGAGAGCTGGACAGAGGACACGGATCTGGGTGACGCAGAGACGTGGTCGGATCGCACCGAGGCGGAGTCGGATGCAGGCTGGTCGGACGCCACCGACCTCAGAGGCGCAACGGATAGGGAGAAGCCTCTGCGGAGCGAGGGCGAGGTCCCTGCTTTCATGTCGAGCGCGGTGGAGGCCGAGCCTCTTCCCGGCGCGGGACAGACGCGGGTGGACGGAGCGGCCAACGCGCTCGACGCCAAGACCCAGATCCTCGGGCAGGATGCGGGGCAGGAGGAGGACAGGCCCTATCTGGTGATCGTCCAGGGCGAGGAAGAGGGACGCGAGATCCTTCTGGTGGGGCCGGCCTTGACCATCGGCAGGGGGCCGGACAATGACCTGGTGCTGCCGGACATCGCATGCTCTCGGCGGCATGCGATCATCGAGCGTCATGGCGATGGCTTCCTCGTCACGGATCTGGGCTCCGGCAACGGCACGCTGGTCAACGGCGAGCGGGTTCCCCGGGCGGAGCTCCGGGACGAGGACGAGATCGAGGTCGGCAACACCGTGATGCAGTTCTTCGACCCCGGGGCGGCACCGGCCTTGCACGAGGACGACGAGGACCTGGAGCCCTACCGGCCCGAAGCGACGCCGCCGCCGGGCCGAGCCTTCCGCAGCGCGCAGGCCGGGCACACGGTTCGCGGGGAGGGCTTCCTCACCACGCTGACCGCGGATCCCCGCAACAAGAAGATCGCCTTGTACGGGGGAGCTGCCTTCGGCGTGCTGCTGCTGATCCTGATCATCACCAAGCTGTCCTCGTCCGGGGAGGAGGAGGCGAGGCTGCTCCAGCAGCAGCAGGCCATGGAGAAAGAGAAGAAGTTCAAGGCGCACATGGAGGCGGCCGCCATGGAGGTCAAGAAGCAGAACTGGCAAGCCGCCCAGATCGAGCTCCAGATCGCCGCCGGGCTCAAGCCCGAGGATGCCCTGCTCAAGAGGTACCTGCGGGAAGTGAAGGACGAGATGAGCGCCTCGACCGCCATCGCCTCGGCCCGGGGCCTGATAGACAGCAAGGACTACAAGCTCGCCCTGACCGTCCTCAACCAGATCAAGGAAGACAGCCAGTACTTCGAGGACGCGAAGCGTCTGAAACAGGAGATCCAGGACAAGACCATCGACGACTTGCTGATGGCTGGCCGCGAGCTCATGGTGAACAAGCAGTACGAGCTGGCCAAGATCAAGTTCAAGGAGGCGCTCACCAAGGCGCCGGAGAGGAACGAGATCAAAGAGATCCTCGACGAGGTGGAGGCCGAGATCGCGGCGCTGGAGCGCAATCGGCCGAGGCCGGTCCGGGTCCGGCGACCACGCCCTGTGCGCAAGCCCGAGAGCACGGGCAAGCTGACCGGCCAGATCCTGCAGCTGTACCGCAACGCGGAGATCGACCGGGCCATTTCCAAGGCCGAGATGTCGGGCGAGACTTCGAAGCTCGTGCTGCTGAAGAAGTTCAAGGGCGCGTTCGAGCAGGGCAGGCGCCTCGCGAGCAACCCGGGCCAGTACACCAAGGCGATCGCCAGCCTCAAGGCGGCTCTCAAGCTGGACCAGCAGATCTCCGGCGGAACGGGCAGCTACCATGGGATGATCAAGTCGACGCTCGCCAAGGTGCACTTCGTGTCGGGTGTCGATGCCTACACCGGCAAGCGGCTCCCCAAGGCCTATACCCATTTCACGGCCGCCCTGCGATACGATCCGAATCTCAGCCAGGCCCGGGAGAACCTGACCAAGCTCGATCGAGAAGCCAAGAAGCTGTATGAAGAGGCTTACATCATCAAGGGTTCGAACGTCGAAAAGGCGATCCAGAACCTGGAGATCGCCATCAAGATCACGGACAAGAAGAACATCTACTACAGGAAATCCATCAAGCTCCTCAGCAGGTTGAAGTCGCCGGGTCTCGGTGCCACCGGCGTTGGCGGCGACGGATTCTGAGTCCGTCCGGCTCGCGATCCCGTGTCCCGGCGGACACGACCCGGCTCACCGCCCTGGCCCTCGAGCGGGCAATGCGCTGATTTGCAGGCATTACTGAGAACCTCGCTGCCTGGCACGGAAGTCGCAGAGCTGTCGATCAGCCCGGACCGAGCTGGCCGGCGTCCGGGCCTCACCCAGAGCCAGCAGAATGAGGAGGTGTGGTATGCTGAGCAAGAACAGGATGGTCGTCTTCGCGGTCGCAGCAGGCCTTCTGCTGTCCGGCACGGCTTGCGACACGCAGCCCGAGCCGCGGCAGGTCCCTCCAGAGATCGTGCCGAGAAGCGAGCCCGAGCCTTTGCAGGTCGAGCCGCAGGTCGTCTCCCGGGAGGAGCAGGCCGAGCAGACCGCGCTGGAGCGGGTCGACGAGATGCTCGAAGGCGGCCCGGAGATCGAGGCGGTCGAGCCCGACCAGGCGCCGGTCGAGCCGTCCAGGGCAAAGAGCCTCGCCTTCAAGCATGTCGACAGCGAGCCGACCGATCACGTGGCGAACGCAAAGAAGCTGCTGAACAGTCAGGAGATGGCCGAGGCCATGCTGGAGCTGGAGAAGGCGCTGTACGACGAGCCCCGTAACTTCACGGCGGCCTTCCTGCTCGGCAAGACCGCCTATCGCAGCGGGGACGAGGATCTGGCCGCGGACGCATTCCTGCTGGCGGTGGAGATCGACCCCGATGCGGACGAGCCCTGGCTGCACCTGGCCCGCATGGCCCTGGACGACAAGAACCTCACCGAGGCCGAGCACCTCGTCCAGCGCGCGCTGCACCTGAATGGCAAGCGAGCCGCCTCGCACAACCTGCTCGGCCGTATCTGGCTGGCCCGCTCACACTGGCAGCTGGCGATCCGGAGCTTCGAGAAGGCCCTCTCCCTCCAGCCGCAGAGCGCATACTACCGCAACAACCTCGGCTACACCTTCCTGCTCAGCCGGCGCTTCGATCGGGCAGTGGAGGTGTTGGAGCCCTTGGCTGCGAGAACGGATCTGCCCGCCTTCATGCACAACAACCTGGGCCTGGCACTCGAGGGCATCGGCAAGCTCCAGGAGGCGACCGGTCAGTTCAAGATCGCACTCGAGCGGAGACCGGCATACGTCAAGGCACAGGTCAACCTCGATCGGCTCGTCCGCCTGGCACAGCGCAACCAGGACACGGACACGGCGGAGAGCGGAGACGAGGATCTGATCCTGGCTGACGATGAGTGAGACCTGGCTCGTGGCCAGCGCGCGGGCCGGACCGGGCATCCCCCGTCCGGCCCGCGCGGTATCCGGAGGTTTGGTGAAGGCGGTTTACCTTTTCCTGCGACTTGGTACACTCGGGCGTGTGCACCCGGGGCGGGTCCCGGAGGAGCAGGCCAGATGAGCGATGCTGGCGGCACCAAGACCTTCTGGCAGAGGCTCAAGCGTTGGGCCGTCCGTTTTGTCGTGGCGGTGGTCGGGATGGCGCTCCTCGGGGCCTTGGCGGTGGGCGGCGTGCTCTGGTACTTCAGCATGGGATTGCCCGAGTTCGACTCCCTGGCGGACTACCATCCGCCTCAGGTCACGCGGATGGTCGATCGGCACGGCCGGCAGGTCGCGGAGCTGTTCGACGAGAAGCGCACCGTCGTGCCCATCGAGCGGATCCCCGAGCACGTGCGCCTGGCCTTTCTCGCGGCCGAGGATGCGGATTTCTACGAGCATCCGGGAATGGACTTCACCGGGCTTCTGCGGGCGTTCTGGGTGAACCTCAAGTCGGGCAAGGTCGTCCAGGGCGGCAGCACGATCACCCAGCAGGTCATCAAGACCTTCATTCTGGGCCCCGAAAAGAGCTACGCGCGAAAGATCCGCGAGCTTCTCCTCGCCATGCGGCTCGAGAAGAACCTCAGCAAGGACGAGATCCTCTCGCTGTACTTGAACCAGATCTACTTCGGCCACTCCTGTTATGGCATCCAGGAGGCGAGCCGGTTCTACTTCGGCAAGGACGTGGAGCAGATCTCGCTGTCGGAAGGCGCGGCCTTGGCCGCCCTGCCGAAGTCGCCGGCGCGTTACTCTCTCGTGCGCCATCGCGATAGAGCCCAGCAGCGCAGGAACTGGGTCCTGGGGCAGATGGCCACCCACAAGATGGCGGCCGCATCCGACGTCGAGCGCGCCGAGCGCGCGCCGCTCGAGGTGGTGGGCGAATCCCCGGACTTTTTCGAGCTGGCGCCGTACTATGCCGAGCACTGCCGGCGGGCGCTGGAGGACCGCCTCGGGCGGGAGAAGCTCTATCAGGGCGGGCTCCGGATCGAGCTGTCTGTGGATCTGGACCTGCAGCGAGCGGCCCAGCGGGCGGTCGAGGAAGGGCTGCGGGCCGTGGATCGCAGGCAGGGCTATCGGGGCGCGCTCGGCAAGCTCGACGCCCAGTCGCTGAAGGCGCTCTGCGAGGAGGCCGGCCTGCCGCTGCCGGCGGGGCAGATCTGGACGCTGGTGAAGACCGAGTCGAAGGCCGGTGAGGTCGCCTGGCGCGCGAGCAAGGTGGATCGCGCAGCCGTATCGAGGGTCCTCGCACCGGTGGTCGCCATCGAGGGGGAGGGCAAGGCTGCGCGGGCCGTCGTCGAGCTGGGATCGAATCGAGCGCAGCTCGACCTCGAGGCGGTGGAGTGGGCCAGGGCTTTCTCCCCGGTCAGGCAGACCCCGAAGCCGCGCTCGGTGACCGAGGTGCTCTCGGTCGGCGACGTGGTCGAGATCGAGCTGGGCGCCGGCGGCGAGATCGGGCTGAGCCAGCCTCCGCTGGTCCAGGGCGCGCTGATCGGGCTCGACGCGCAGACCCGGAACGTGGTGGCCATGGTCGGGGGCAGCGACTTTCGCGCGTCGCCTCTGGTCCGGGCGGTGCAGAGCAAGCGCCAGCCCGGCTCGGCTTTCAAGCCCATCCTCTACACGGCCGCCGTCCGCTACGGCGGCTACACCCCCACGAGCATCGTGATGGACACCCCGGAGGTCTATCGGTCGAGCCTTCGGGGCAAGGCGTGGAAGCCGCGCAACTTCGAGCGCGTCTTTCTGGGACCGGTGTCCATCCGATACGCTTTGGCCCACTCGGTCAACACGGTGGCGGTCAAGCTGGCATCGGATATCGGCCCGAAGCGGATCATCGAGACAGCTCGAGCCCTGGGGATCGAGTCGGAGCTCACCAGCAACCTGTCGCTCGCGCTGGGCAGCTCGGAGGTCACTCCGCTGGAGCTCACGAATGCCTATGCGACGCTCGCGGCCGGGGGGACCTTCCGTGCGCCGGTCTTCATCTCGAGGGTCTTGGAGGCGGACGGGACACCGGTCGCGCTGGATCCGCAGGAGGAGCGCCAGGCCGTGGATCCGGAGGATGCCTACATCGTGACTTCCCTGATGCGCTCGGTGATCGAGGAGGGCACGGGCCGAGGGGCCTTGCGCCTCGACCGTCCCCTGGCGGGCAAGACGGGGACGGCCAACCAGCAGCGGGACGGCTGGTTCGTGGGCTTCTCTCCTCAGATGATCTGCGGCGTCTGGGTCGGGTTCGACGATCACGCCCGGATGGGCACCGGCTGGGCGCAGGGAGCGGGGACGGCGCTTCCCATCTGGATGAGGTACATGGAGACGGCGCTCGCGGACAAGCCCCGCCAGGACTTCAGCGTCCCGGCGGGCATCGTCTTCGCGAGGGTGGATCCGGAGAACGGATTGCTCGCGCCACCGCGCATGGCCGGCGCCAGGGTCGAGGTCTTCAAGACGGGGACGGAGCCGCGCGGCATCTCGAACCGGCAGGTCGATAGCGGTGAGAATCTCACGAGCCCGGCACCTCAGGTGGGCCGGCTGCCGGAGGGGCTGTTCCAGTGAGAGAGCGGCTACTGGTCCTATCGTTGCTGGTGATCGCGGAGCTGTCAGGTGCTTCCCGCGCGCTTGCCGGCGCTCCTGCTCTGCAGGTCTTGGCGGATGAGCTCGACCGGAAGCTCTCGGCAGCGATGGGTGAGGACCGCGTGCCCGTCGTCGCGGTGGCCGTGGAGTGCGACGAGTCCATCATGGGCCGGGGAGACCGGCTGGCGCAGGAGCTCGAGCGGTTGCTGGTCTTCCGTCTGGAGCACGGGGTGGCTGTGGAGAAAGCCATCCCGGTCGGGGCGGGCAGCGCCAGAGATCTCGCTCGGCTGCGCGCCCTGGGGGCGAGCCTGCTCGTGCGCTGCGTCCTGGGGGTAGAGCTGGGCCGCGTTCAGG
>JAFGRB010000055.1 GCA_016935365.1 Deltaproteobacteria bacterium | reverse complement strand
TTCAATCTCACCGAGAAGATCCTCGACCCCGGCCTCGCCAACATCCTGATCAACAACGTGCCCGTGCCGCGTTACTCCTGCACGACAAACCAGACCGGCGCCGAGGTCCAGGAGTGCAGGCCGAACGACAACACCTGCCCGTCGGGCTCGAACTGCGTGGAGACCTGGATGTACACACCGCCCACCGACCCGCCCGCATCGGACGCCCCCGGAGGCGTGATCAGTTTCGCCGAGCACTACGACCCCTGCGAGCTCATCGAGGTCGGCGAGGTGCACATCGAGCTCGTCTATGTCACCGAGTGAGCCAGTGCCACATATCAAAGGCTGGCCCCGTGCTTGACCTCTGAACTTCAAGCAGTGCTATCATGAGATGATTTGGGTTCTTCTTGGAGGTTGGCAGATGAAGATCTGGTCATGCCTCGGATGCGGGTTGCTTGCGCTCGGCCTGTCCGGCTGCCAGGACTACGGCTTCGAGGAACTGCCCAGCTCGGTGATCCGCGAGAAGCGATTCAACCAGACCATCTCGGTCTCGTCCGAAGTGGACATCCTCTTCGTGGTAGACAACTCGGGATCCATGGTCGGCGAGCAGCAGCAGCTCGCCCAGAGCTTCTCCGACTTCGCGGACGTGCTGGACGAGAAGTTCGGACAGGACAAGTACCACATCGCCATCGTGACCACAGGTGTATACTCAAACCCCGGTTGCCAGGAATGCGGAGGCGGTAGGATTTCATCCTGCATCAACGACACCGGCGAGACCGGCCGCTTCCAGGACCGTCGGGGGCGCATCGTCGATCCGAACACCAACCCTCCGACCTTCGAGTTCATCACCGACCCGAGCTGCAAGATCATCGACTCGAGCGCCAAGAAGACCTGCTTCTACAACGAGGCCGATCAGTCCGGCACGGTCCTGGTAGGTGTCAACGGCTGCGGCTACGAGAAGGGCCTGGAGCCGGTGCGCCTCGCGCTGTCTCCTTCGAGCGAAAACGGGCACGCCGACACGTCCAACGCCGGCTTCCTGCGCGACGATGCCACCCTGGCCATCGTGGTGGTATCGGACGAGGATGACTGCGGCAAGGTAGGAGAAGTGACCGAGGATATTTATGGTACCGGGGCACATGTCTGCTACTATGCGGCCAAGGGAATCGGGCCTGCCAACACTTACTCCCACCCGCAGGATCCGGCCAGCAAGCCATACACTCTCACGCCGGTCGAGGAGTACTACGATTTCCTCATGGGGCTCAAGGACAACCGAGAGGGTATGGTCAAGTTCGCAGCCATCGTAGGCATCGAGGACATCGACGATTTGTCCACCACGACAATCGAGTACACCAATCCCACCGATCCCTCATCAGACATTGAGTATGCCTGCCAGACCCCAGGGTGCACTGGTGATATTTCTTGTTATGCCTACCCCGGTACGCGCTACATCCGCCTGGCCCAGAAGTTTGGCATCGGCCGGAACGGATTCCTGGACACCCTCTGCCAGGAACGTTTCTCGGATACCATGGAGAAGCTCGGCACCTTCGTGGCCTGCCCGGACCATTTCAATCTCACCGAGAAGATCCTCGACCCCGGCCTCGCCAACATCCTGATCAACGACGAGCCCGTGCCGCGTTACTCCTGCACGACAAACCAGACCGGCGCCGAAGTCCAGGAGTGCAGGCCGAACGACAACACCTGCCCGTCGGGCTCGAACTGCGTGGAGACCTGGTGGTTCATCCCACCCGAGGACCTCGACCCGCCCGACCCGAACGCTCCTGGCGGCGTGATCCGCTTCGCCGAGCACTACGACCCCTGCGAGCTCATCGAGGTCGGCGAGGTGCACATCGAGCTCGTCTACGTGACCGAGTGATACAACCGCTCACCGGCCACTCTCCGAACTGGACAATCTGAAGGGAAGTCTATCCCTGTTCGAATAGGTCTCGGGGGAGTCCGGATTGTCGGATAATGGACTGGAGTGTTCCAATGCGGAGCTCGGCGTGATCTGAGACGGGCACCGTGACAGTTGTGCTCTCCAGTTGCTTCTGCATCACGACATGGCTTCCACGCCTTCGCACCTCGATGAAACCGTGCTGAGAGAGGATTCGACAGGCTTCTCGACCCGAAAGCACCCTGAGCTTACCCAACGCCCACCTCGAGGTGTGTGACAAAGACCTCGGATCGCAGCCGGCTCTTCACCTCGGTGGGATCTGCGGTCTCGAAGAACAGCTCCAGCGCCTCGATGAGGTTTTGCCGCGCCTCCTCGACCGTATCTCCCTGGCTCGCGATGTCCAGCTCTGGACATAGAGCCACGTAGCCGTCCCCTTCGCGCTCGATGATGCCCGTGAGGCTCCTGGTCTGCTTCAAGGTATCTCTCCTGTACCGATACCCATCTTCACTCGCTTCGCATCGCTCGTCAATAGCACGGGGAACTCGATATTTCCGAGACCGGAGCGCCTCCGGCGGGGTCATGTGATCGGAGCCCATGCCCCGGAGGTGTACGATGCGCGCGCGCCTCGCCGGCCTCGCGGCCGCCTTGCTGTCCATCGTCTCTGGCTGCAACGACTATTCCTACGAGGAGCTCTCGCCGTCCGTGCTCCACAACAAGCGCCACAGCTTCGTCGTCAACGTCTACTCCACGGTCGACATCCTCTTCGTGATCGACAACTCGGGCTCGATGGCCGGCGAGCAGGTCGCCCTGGCCGAGTCCTTCTCGAGCTTCGCCGAGCGTCTCGACCTGCTCTTCGGGCCCGGCAAGTACCAGGTGGGTGTGATCACCACGGGCATGTTCTCGGAGATGTGCTGCCCCTTCGAGTCGGCCTGCAAGATCAATGCGAGCGGCGAGTCGGGCCGTCTCCAGGACCGGCTGGGCCGGATCGTGGACTGGGAGAGCGATCCGCCCGTCTTCGACTTCCGGGACACGCAGGGGGCATGCCGGATCATCGGCTCGGACAACCAGGTCTGCTTCTACGACACCGAGACCGAGCCGCCCGAGGGCGTGGCCCTGGTGGGCGTCGAGGGCTGCGGCATCGAGCGGGGCCTTGCGGCCGTGCGCGCCGCGCTCGACCGCGAGCGGCTTGCAGGCTCGGGGATGTGGAACGCGGGCTTCCTGCGCGACGAAGCCATCCTGGCGGTGGTCGTGGTCAGCGACGAGGAGGACTGCGGCGAGGTGGGCGACGTGATGGAGGGCGGAGACATGTGCTACTACGCCGCGGCCGGCGTGGACGGCGAGGGCCGCACGAGCTACCTCGACGAGGGCGTCGAGCGGCCCTACGCCCTGACACCCGTCGAGGAGTACCACCGCTTGCTGACCGGCCTCAAGGGCGACCGGCCGGGCATGGTCAAGTTCGCGGCCATCGTGGGCGTGGACAAGGTCGACGAGGCGACACCCGGCGTGACCATCGCCGACTTGGACAACACCCGCATCCGCTACGAGGCCGACGAGCACGGGCACTACCTGCCGTCGACGGTCTGCGCGACGCCGGGCTGCACCGGCCAGCACTGCGAGGCCTACCCCGGCACGCGCTATATCGAGCTGGCCCGGCTCTTCGGCCTCGAGCAGGGCGGCGACGGCTTCGTCGGCAGCATCTGCCACGACTTCTCCGAGACCCTGGAGGACATCGCCACCTTCGTCGCCTGCCCGCGCACATTCTACCTCTCCGAGCCCATTCTCGACCCCGGCCTGGCCAACATCTTCGTAAACGGCGAGGCCGTGCCGCGCCACTCCTGCGCGCTGACGGGCGCGGAGGCGATCCCCTGCGCGGGGCCCGGCGACGCGTCCTGCTCCGGCGGGGCCGAATGCGTCGAGACGTGGAGCTACTTCGCGGCCGAAGCGGACGAGGCCGCCCGCATCGCCTTCGCCTCCCACTACGACCCCTGCGAGCTGATCGAGGAGGGCGAGATCCACATCGAGCTGGTCTACGCCACGGAGTAATACCCTACTTTTTCTTGAAAATCTCCCACCTCCGTAGTACAAAACCTATCTAGCAGACGCTCCCCGACCACGTAGAGTGCGACGACACAATGGAAACGAAGAACATCCTCCTCGTCGAAAACGATCCCGTCTTCGAAGCAGACATCCGCTCCCGCCTGGAGCAGCTCCAGCTCATGGTGACCTCCGTGACGGACGGGGCCGAGGGCATCGAGCGCGCCAAGAGCCACCCGCCCGACTGCATCGTGCTGGCGGCCGAGCTGTCGGGCATGAGCGGTTACTCGGTCTGCAACCGGCTCAAGAAGGCCGACGAGCTCCAGGGCGTACCGGTGGTGATCGTCTCGACGGGCGAGACGCCCGACACCTTCGAGCAGCACCAGAGCCACCGCACGCCGGCGGACGCCTACTTGATCAAGGGCCCCGACGGACGGAGCGTGGTCGAGAGGGTCGCCGGCATGCTGGGCATGACCGCCCAGGGCGCCGGCCAGCCCGACGGCGAGCTGGACGGCGCGCTGGACTCGCTGACCGAGCCGGCCGAGGAGGCGGAGGAAGCGGAGGAGATCGAGGAGCTCGAGCCGATCGAGGAGGCCCAGCCCAGCGGCGAGCTCGACTTCGCCTTCGAGCAGCTCACCGAGGACACCCCCCCGCCGGCCGAGGAGAAGCCGAGCGCCTCCGGCTCGGCGCCGCCGCCGGTGCCCCGCAAGCGCAAGGCCGATCTCGACGACGACTACAGCTTCGACAACAAGCTCAACTTCCTGCGCAAGACCCTCAAGAAGCGCGAGAAGGCCCTCGAGACGTCGCGCAAGGATCAGACCAAGCTCAAGACCAAGATGCAGGAGCTGAGTCAGGAGAGCAAGAAGCTCGGCGAGCAGGCCCGCTCCCAGGCCAAGGAGATCTCCAGGCTCGAAGGCGAGAACGCCAAGCTGGCATCCGAGCTCGAGCAGGCCCGCACCCGGGCGGAGCAGTCCGGCAAGCAGCTCGAGGAGACCCACCAGCGCCTCGAGCACGAGAAGGGCGCGCTCCAGACCTCCCTGGACGAGCAGCTCAACAAGTGCAAGGTCCTGCAGGAGACCCTGCAGCTTCTCAGCCAGAAGAAGGAGGAGGAGAGCGCCGACTTCCAGGAGCAGGTCGACGAGAACCAGAAGAAGATCACCCTGCTCCAGGAGTCCCTGGACGAGATCACCCAGGAGAAGGAGAGCCGCGAGGAGGAGCTGACCCAGGAGGTCGAGGTCGAGCGCGGACGAGCGGATCTCCTGCAGGACTCCCTGGACGCGATGACCCAGGAGAGGGACTCGCTCGAGAAGCGGGTCGCCGAGCTGGAGGCGGCGCTGAAGGAAGCGGCCGAGATGTACGCCCAGCTCGAAAACCAGAGCAGCGATGCGCTCGAGACCGCGGAGAAGAACCTGGAGCAGACCCGCGCGACGATGCAGGGGCAGCTCGACGATCTCGCCCAGGCGTCCCAGGTGCGCGAGCAGGAGCTGAATGCCCGGATCCAGGACCGCGAGCGCAACATCGCCTTGCTCGAGGAGACGCTGGAGAAGACCCGCAGCGAGATGGGCGAGACGATCGAGGGGCTCCAGAACGCAAAGCAGGATCTGGAGACCCGGCTCCAGGAGACGGCGGACAAGCTCTCGAAGACCATCTCCGACTTCGAGGCCGAGCGCGGCGGGCTCCAGGAGCAGGTCGCGGATCTGGAGACCAAGCTCGACGGGGTCCGCACGGATCTCGCCCAGCTCGAGAAGTCATCCCGGGAGGAGATCCAGAGCCAGGCCTCCATGATCGAGGAGCAGAAGCAGCGCTACGAGGCGCTGCGCACCTCGGCCGATTCGGCCGCCGACGAGCACGCCCGGATCGAGCAGGATCTCTCCGCGCGCCTCGAGGACACCCAGAAGGAGCTCGAGCAGCTGCGCGCCGACCACGCCGAGCTGGACAGATCCCACACCGAGGCGCGGGACAAGATCGCCAAGCTCGAGGGCAAGCTGGAAGCCCTGGTGGAAAAGACCGGCAAGATGGCGGAGCGGCTCAAGGCGGCCGAGGCGCGCGGCCAGGACCTGAGCGGCCAGCTCGAGCAGCAGACCGAGCGGGCGAGCTCCCTCGGCTCCCAGCTCGAGGCCTCTCAGGCCTCGGAGGCCGATCTCAAGCAGAAAGTGGAGCAGCTCCGCGGACACGTGTCCGAGCTCGAGAAATCGGGCCGCGAGATGCAGCAGCAGCTCCAGGAGACCAGCGAGACGCTCGGCAACCGGGACTCGGAGATCAAGCGGCTCAAGGAGACCCTCGACGTCAAGGAGGAGGTGCTCACCAAGTCCGAGGACGACTCCACCCAGCTGCGCGGCCAGCTCGACCAGACCCAGGAGGCCCTGTCCACTGCAGAGGGCGCCCTGGCGGACAGGGAACAGCAGTTCAAGTCGCTCACCGGCAAGCTACAGGATATCGAGCGCGCGCATGCAGAGCAGCGATCCTCCCGGGAGAAGCTGATCCAGGATCACGCCAGGGAGATCGAGCAGCTCCGCCAGGAGCACGAGGAGCGGCTCCAGAAGATCGAGGCCGCCAAGAGCGCCGAGCTGGAGAAGCTCAGCAAGGAGCACGCCCAGGCCTTGCAGGTCGCGGAGGCGGACAAGAGGACCGCCCTGGAGAAGTTCAAGGCCATCAACGAGAAGAAGCTCGACAAGCTCAAGGAAGCCGTGGAGCAGGCCAAGGAGAAGCTGCTCGATCAGAAGAACAAGCTCGAGCTGGCCAAGAAAGAAGAGCAGCGCCTGCGCGTCCGCGAGCGCAAGATGATGGAGGCCGTCAAGCAGGCCCAGGCGCTGGTCAAGGCGCACAAGCAGAAGCAGAGCCAGTAGCTCTCCCGCCTCCGCCGCGATCTCCGCGCCGTCGCTGCGAATCCGCTACATCGAGATCGTTCGCCTCAGCGGCCCTTTTTAAGCTGCGCGTAGAAGGTGAGATCCACATCCGGGATGGGCCGGACGTTGCGGGTCCACTTCTGGTGGCCATCCGCCTCGATCAGGAGCTCGGAGGGGCTGGAGGCCAGGAGCTTGACGGCCATCGGTGTCCGGTACCTCTCGGTCGTGAAGCCGTTGACGGTCACCTTGGCCCCCTCCGGCTCCGACTCGATGTGCACGGTGACGCGGTCCGGCAGGTCCACCTCTCCGTCCAGCTTCAGGCTCAGCTCGGCGGTCTTGCCGTCCTCGAGATGCAAGCGCTCGAAAGCCGGCGGCTTTCCCTCCAGCGCGACCATGACCACGTGATCGAGGCCCGCGGGCACGCCGGTGAGCTTGTGGGGTGTCTTGTGCCGCGTCTCGATCCCGTCCAGGTAGATCATCGCCCTGGCCGGCTGGCTCGTCACCCGGATGCTGCCCGTGCCCTTGCCCTCGGCCCCGGCCACGATCGGCTTGCCCTTCATGCGGGCCTTCTGGGCCTCGGAGGCGCTCAGGACGGCGTGAAACTCCATAGGCTTGGTCGTGTCGGTGAGCGTGAACTTCTCCTCCCAGGCCGGCAGACCCGGCAGGCTCACCTTCAAGCTGTGCTCCTTGCCAGGCTCGATCTTGCCGATGTCGGTCGGCGTGCGCGAGGGTAGCAGCACATCGTCGAAGTACACGTCCGCACCGCCCGGCACGCTGCTCACCTTGACCACACCGAACTCCGGCTTGTGCTCCGTGCTGAGCTCGTCCTTGTACTTGAGTAGCAGCCCGCCTCCGACCGCCACGAGCACGAGGAGCACGAAGATGATGAAGCCCTTGCCCCGCTTCTTGCCCATCGGCTCGATCACGTCCGAGTACTTCTCGCAGTCCACGTACTCGTACTCGTCTGCGAAGTCCGACGGTGGAAAGGGCTGCGGCGCCTGCTCGTCCCCGAATCCCGGAGCCATTCCAGGGTCGACCATCGGCTCGCCGGGGGCCTGAGAAGCCGCTCCTCTCAGCTGGCTCTCGAACAGGTCCATGCTATCCGGCACCCGGGGCGGCGGTGCCTTGCGGGGCATGTACTCGCCTCGCACCCGCGCCGGGATCTCGCTTCGCTTGCGCTGAAACTCGAAGGCCTGGCTGGCCGGGGTGTACTCGCCCGAGGGCGTGAACTCCGGGGCCGAGGGCCCGTCAGGGCCCATCAGACCGGACCCGCCCGTGGAGCCCGTGTCGGCAAAGAACATGTCCAGAAAGGCGACCAGGTCCGGTCCTTCGTTGCGGGCCTTGAGCACCGCGGTCTCGAGGCTGGCGGCCTGGGCCGAGTCGAGGGCCCTGTTCATCGCGGCCAGCTTCTCGGCGAAGAGATCCGACATGAACTGGCTGAGGAGGATCTGGTTCGACCGCAGGCCCTTCCTCAACAGGAAGTCCTCGCACTGCGCCTGCATCTCCTGGGCGCTCTGGTATCGCCGATCGCGGTCTCGCTCCAGCGCCTTGAGCACGATGTCATCCAGCTCGGGATCGAGATCGGGGTTGAGCTCGCGCAAGGGACGGATGGGCGCGCCGACGGCAGCCTTGAGGGTGTCGAGATCCGTCTTGCGCTTGAACAGACGGGTCCATGTCAGCAGCTCGTACATCACGATGCCGACCGAGAAGACGTCCGAGCGGCCGTCGAGCTCCTGGTCGCCGTGGATCTGCTCCGGCGACATGTACGCGTGCTTGCCCTTGACCCGGCCGGGAATCGTGGTCGAGATCTCGCTGCGCGCCTTGGCGATCCCGAAGTCCACCAGCTTCACGTCGCCCTGGAAAGACAGGATGATGTTGTGGGGGCTGACGTCTCGGTGCACTACACCGTGCTGCCTGCCCTCCAGGTCCTTCTGGTTGTGGGCGTAGTGCAGACCCGCCAGCACGCCCGAGAAGATCTTGATGACATGCTCGATCGGGATGCGCTGCTTCTGCTTCGCGCAGCGTCGAACCACCGACTTGATGTCCTCCCCGTGCACGTACTCCATCGCGATGAAGTAGAAGCCGCTCTCGTGGCCGAGATCGTAGATCTGCACGACATTCGAGTGGTTGAAGCGGGCTGCCAGGCGCGCCTCGTCCAGAAACATCGTGACGAAGCGATCCTGGTCCGCGAGATGGGGCAGGATCCGCTTGATGACGACCAGCTTCTCGAAGCCCTCCACCCCGGTCTGGCGGGCGAGAAAAATCTCCGCCATGCCGCCCGTGGCCAGACGCTTCAGCAGCTCGTATTTTCCAAGCCTGCCGAGATCCTCCACCTGGATCCACCTCCGTCCGGGAGCGGGCTCAGAACACGACGTCCATGTCGTAGGTGTTCTCTGCGCCCTGCCAGCCGTAGACCAGCAGGTAGTACTCGCCCGCCGAGAGCCCCGAGGCCCCGACCGTCTCGCCGTCGGTCGACGAGTAGGAGCCGTCGAGCCGCAAACCCGTGGCATCGTAGAGCTCCAGATCCAGATCCCCATCGGCGTGCGCAAAATCGATCGAGGCCAGGATCTCGCCGCCCTCGTCCACCGTCATCGCGTACCAATCCACGTTGCCCGAGCACAGGACCAGGTCCGAGTACTGGCTCGCCTGGATACCGAACGCATCGCCCATGCTGTCGTTTGGCTCGAGCATATCGTCCTCGCAAGGGGCTCCGTAGGCGATGATCATGTCGTAGTCGTTCTCATCCAGGTAGACCCGGACGTAGTAGAATCCGGCCTCGGAGACGGTGTACGAGACGTGCTCGTCGTCCGACACGCTGACCCCGGAGGCCAGGGTCGCGCCTGTATCGTCCGTGATCGCCACGTCGATGTCGCCGTTCGCATGCGTGAAGAGCAGATCGACGATCAAATCCTCGCCGGCGAACATGTAGTTCTCGTACCAGTCCTCGTTGCCCTCGCAGAGCATGAGGTACTCGTAGACGCCATCGAGCACGAACTCGGCCTCGTCCAGGGAGTCGTTGGGCTCGAAGCCGTCATCCATGCACTCGTTGCTGGTGACGAAGTCGACCTGCATGTCGTAGGCATTGACCGCCGCGGCGTAGCCGTAGACCCGCACCAAGTAGTCCGCCTCGCCCCAGACCGCGGGGGCCACGACCGTCTCCGAGTCGTCGATGCCGTAGCTGCCGTCGATCACCACCGAGGGGTTGAGCAGGTCGAAGATCTCGATGTCCAGATCGCCGTCCGCGTGCGTGAAGTAGATCGTGACCCGGAGCCCCTCGCCTGCGGGGACGTGGATCTGGAACCAGTCCTCGTCGCGCGGACAGATCTGCAGGTCGATCTCGTCTCCGCTCACCACCGCGGCGGAGGCGGCATCGTCGTTGTCCTCGAAGAAGTCGTCATCGCACTGGACGGGCACGCAGCGCCCGCTCTGGCAGTCGTAGCCCGAGGGGCAGTCCGCGCCGGTGCCGCAGGACACGTAGCAGGCCCCCTGGTAGCAGATCTGGCCGTTCGGGCAGGGCGACTCGACGATGTCCAGACAGCCGTCCCCGTCGGAGTCCGAGCAGAACCAGGCGACCGTGTCGTCGCCGGCCTTGCAGCCGACCTCTTCCGCCTGGCACTCGTCGGTGCAGAAGTCCACGCACTGCCCGCCCTCGCAGCGCCTGTTCGCGCCGCAGGGCACCACCGAGCTCCAGTCCAGGCAGACGTCCGAGTCGTACTGGCCGCAGACCCGGTAGCCGCTCGTGTTGTAGCAGGCCGTCTCGCCGGCGGTTCCGCAGTCGTCCTCGCAAGGCCGGGTCGTGCACTGGCCGTTGGAGCACAGCTCGTCCGCGCCGCAGGGCACCACCTCGCCCCACTCGAGGCAGGCGTCCCAGTCGTAGTCCCCGCACTCCTGGACCCCGTCTCCGACGCACTGGGTCGCGCCCAGCACATCGCACTCGTTGAAGCAGATGATGTGGCAGCCGGCGTCCCCGGTCACGTCGAGACAGCGCTCCCAGATGGCGCAATCCACGGGCGGGCCCCAGTCCGCGCACGGATCCTCGTCGAACTCGCCGCAGTTGCGATAGCTCTGGAAGCCCGAGCACTCGCTCTCCCCCCGCTCGCACTCGTCCTCGCAGACCGTGGAGCAGAACCCGTTCGAGCAGGTCTCGTTGTACTTGCACGCGGTCACCTCGCCCCAGTCCGTGCAGGGATCCTGGTCGTGCTGGCCGCAGACCTGGTAGCCGTTGCCGAGACAGCGCCGCTGGCCCACCGAGCACTCGTCGGCGCAGTCGAAGACGCAAGAGCCGTTCTCGCAGCGCTCGTTTGCCCCGCAGGCGGTGGTGTTGCCGTACTCCAGGCAGGGATCGCTGTCGTAGTCGCCGCAGGTCAGAAAGCCCCGCCCGTTCGCAGAGCAGACCCGAGTACCCATCTCCTCGCACTCGTCGTCACAGGGCGCGATGCAGGAGCCCTTGTAGCAGATCTGCCCGCCCGTGCACTCGGTCGAATCGGACCACTCGTTGCACGGATCCTCGTCGACGTCGCCGCAGGTGCGATAGTGGGTCTCGTCGACGCACTCCTTCTTGCCGGCCGGGCTGCAGTCGTTCGTGCAGGTGACGCACTGGCCGTTGGAGCAGGACTGGCCCGCAGCGCAGTTCTGCGGCGCACCCCAGTCGCAGCAGCCCGTCGCCGGACACTCGCACTCCTGGTACTGGGTGGGCTGCCCGGAGACGCACTGGCGCTCCCCCGCCTCGCAGTGGTCCTCGCACTCCTCGACGCAATCGCCGTTGCCCCGGCAGACCTGGCCCGGGGGACAGGACTGCGGGCTGCCCCACTCGGTGCAGGTATCTCCATCCACATCCGAGCAGATCTGGTATCGATCGCCCTGACAACGCCGGGCGCCGTTCTGGCAATCGTTCTCGCAGCTGGTCACGCACTGGTTGACGAGGCATTCATCCGGGCAGGTGAATGCATCACCCCATTCACTGCAGCTGTCCGCATCGAAGTTGCCGCAGGTCAGGAGCTGATTCCCCTGGCACATCTTCTCGCCCAGGACGCAGTCATCTTTGCACGATTCGCCCCCGCAGCCCGCCAGGGTTCCCAGCACCGCGAGCCCGAGCGACAGACAGATCGACTTCGAGTACCTGTTCATGAGCCTCTCCCATCAATGGATAGAATCCCGGGCTATGTTAGGCAAGGCGTGCCAAGAATGCAAGGAATTCGAGGCGGAATATCCCAGGCCGCCGCTCGGCCTCAGCTCTGAATCCGCTCGACCGACAGCACGCCCTTGATCCGCTCCATCTTGCCGATGACCGCCTGGAGCTGATCGAGAGAGCCGATCGCGAGCTTGAAGTGACAGATGGCGCGGCCGACGTCCTCCACCCGGGCGCTGACCTGGCTGATGTTGATGTCCGACTCGGACAGGATGTTCGACAGGTTCGCCAGCATGCCCGGCCGGTCCTCGCACAGGACCCGGACGGAGACCGTCCTCACCACGTCCTGGGCGACATTCCACTTCACGTCGATGAGGCGATCCGAGTCCGCCTCCAGCACGCGCCGGCAGGAGCGCGTATGCACGGTCACCCCTCTGCCGCGGGTGATGACGCCCACGAGCGGATCTCCCGGGATCGGATTGCAGCACTTGCCGAAACGGATCATCACGTCTTCCAGGCCCTGGACCAGAATGCCGGACCCGGTCTTGCGAGCCGGTCGCTTGAAGAGCTGGCCGATGCGCGAGGGCTTGAGCCTCTCGAGCGCCTCCTGCTGCTCCTTGCGCTTGCTCTCGGGCAGGAGCTGCTCGATGACCCGCGTCGTGCTGATCTTGCCGTAGCCGAGCGCGACGAGCATCTCTTCCGCGCTGCCGTATCCGAGCGCCTCGGCGGAC
Source organism: Deltaproteobacteria bacterium (assembly GCA_016935365.1). Classification (GTDB taxonomy): domain Bacteria; phylum Myxococcota; class B64-G9; order B64-G9; family B64-G9; genus JAFGRB01. The sequence goes on along the minus strand of JAFGRB010000055.1, from coordinate 2,244 downwards.
TGGTGGACCAGGCCCGAGCGCCAGCTCCGGCTGAGGTTGATGCCGTGGCGCTTGCACTCCTTCTCCAGCACCTCCCGGCCGATCTCCCTTGACCGACGGCGCTGCTCCGCCCGGATGACCGAGCGTATCTTGTTCCTGGCCCGCGAGGTCTTGACGAAGGACAGCCAGTCCTTCGACGGCTTCTGCTTCTTGCTGGTCAGGATCTCGACCGTGTCCCCGTTCTTCAGCCGATGACGCAAGGGCGCGATCTTGCCGTTGATCTTCGCGCCCGAGCAGCGATGGCCCACCTCGGTGTGCACGGCGTATGCGAAGTCGAGAGCCGTCGCCCCTCTGGGCATCGCCTTGACGTCTCCGCGCGGCGTGAAGACGAAGACCTCGTCGCTGAAGAGATCGACCCGCACCGTATCGAGGAACTCGGCCGGGTCCTTCATCTCCTTGTGCTGCTCCAGCAGCTCCCGCAGCCAGGCGAACTGCGAGCGGTCCTTGTCGGGCGATCGGTCCGACACGCCTTCCTTGTAAGCCCAGTGGGCGGCCACGCCCTGCTCGGCGATCCGGTGCATCTCCTCGGTCCGAATCTGGATCTCGACTCGCTCCCCCTCCCCGCCCAGGACCGTCGTGTGCAGGGACTGGTAGTGATTGATCTTGGGCATGGCGATGTAGTCTTTGAAACGACCCGCGACCGGCTTCCAGAGCGAGTGCATCAGACCGAGGACCCGGTAACAGTCACCCACGTTCCCGGTGATGATCCGGAAGGCGATGATGTCGTAGATCTGCTCGAAGTCGATGTGCTTCTGGAGCATCTTCCGATAGATGCTGTACGGATGCTTGATGCGGCCCGAGACGCGAACCTCGATCTCGTTCTTCTCCGCCGTGGACTCGAGAAAGTCGACCACCTTTTCGATGTACTGCTTGCGCTCGGTGCGCACCTGGGCCAGACGCTGCTCGATCTCCTCGTGCTGCTGCGGATGCAGCCATCGAAAAGCGCAGTCCTCGAGCTCGGATCGAATCCACTGGATACCGAGGCGATTCGCGAGCGGAGCGAAGATGTCCAGCGTCTCCTGGCTGAAGAGCTTGCGCTCCTCGGGATCGACGAACTCGAGCGTGCGCGCGTTGCTCAACCGATCCGCGAGCTTGACCATGATGACCCGCAGGTCCTGCGACATGGCCACGAGCATCTTGCGGAAGTTCTCGGCCTGCTTCTCCTGGCCGGTGTTGAACGACAGGCTCGAGAGCTTGGTCACACCCTCGACGAGCATGCGCACTTTCTCGCCGAACAGCGCCTCGACCTCCTCGGGGGTGGCCAGCGTGTCCTCGAGGGTATCGTGCAGCAGGGCGGACACCACGCTGGCCTCGTCCAGGTTGAGCTCGGCGATGATCAGCGCCACGCTCAGAGGGTGGACCAGATACGGCTCGCCGCTTCTTCGAAGCTGTCCCTGATGGACCTTCGCCGAGTAGACGTAGGCTTTCTTGATCAGGTCGACATCCACGTCCGACCTGCGGGCGCGCATCTCGTCGAGGATGTCCTGCAACCTCACCATTCCGGCCATTCCACTCCAGCGAGCGACAGGCACGTTAGGCGGAATCGCACCTTCCCGTCAAGCACCGCACAGCACGGGGTGCGTTCCACCGGGCTTGACAAGCGGGGCCGGGGTGATTATTCCTTATGCCCCGGCCGAAAGAGGCCGGCCAGGAGGAGGAATTCTTCGATGAAGATCAAACCTTTGTACAGGCGAGTGCTGGTCGAGCGCATCGAGGCGCAGGAGAAGTCCAAAGGCGGAATCATCATTCCCGAGACCGCCAAGGAGAAGCCGGCCGAGGGCCGGGTGATCTCAACGGGCGACGGCCGCGATCCCGAAGGCGGCGCGAGATTCGATTTCGACGTGAAGAAAGGCGACCGCGTCCTGTTCGGCAAGTACGCGGGCAACGAGGTCAAGCTGGATGGCAAGGAGCACGTCTTCCTGCGCGAGGACGAGATCCTGGCCGTCATCGAGGGATGAAGCCCGAGAGTCGGATCATCCGCAAGCGAGCAAAACGTGAACGTGGCCCGCGCAGGCGCGGACCACCGAGCAAGGAGATTTGGAAATGGCACCCAAGCTGATCAAGTACGACGAGAAAGCCCGGGCCGCCCTGCTGGCGGGGGTGAACAAGCTGGCCGACGCGGTCAAGGTGACCCTGGGTCCCAAGGGTCGCAACGCCCTGCTGGAGAAGTCCTGGGGCTCGCCCACGATCACCAAGGACGGCGTG
>JAFGRB010000054.1 GCA_016935365.1 Deltaproteobacteria bacterium | reverse complement strand
TGGGAGCCGGACTGAGGCCGCTGGGGAAATCCAGGGAATAGCCACCGGACCCTAAAGTGCGCGCGCCGTGTTTCTACCCGACCCCCCAGCTGCTTCGCAGCGGAAAACCTTGCGACGGAAAAGACATGTATGTATGCGGCTCAGGGCTCCTCGCCCTCGAGCGACCTGCGCTTCTCGTCGAGCTCGGACCAGCGGTCGTAGAGCGCCGAGACCTCCGCCTCGGCCGACCGGAGCTCCGCGCAGGCCTCGGCCAGGGCCTCGGCGTCGCTGGCGATGGCCGGGTCCTCGGCCCGCTGCCGGGCGCGCGCCTGGGCGTCCTCCGCCTCCAGGATGGCATCCTCGATCGCGTCCAGCTCGCGCTGCTCGAGGTAGGAGAGCTTGCGGGCGGCTCGCCTGGGCTTCTGGCGGGCGCGGTCCGCGGGCGGTGGTGCGCTCGCCTCTGCGCGCCGCAAGTCGCGCCACTGCTCGTAATCGGCCAGGAACACGGCCCGGCCGTCGCGCAGGCCCAGCAGGACCGTGGAGACCCGATCGAGCAGGTAGCGGTCGTGGGTCACCAGCACGACCGCGCCCGGAAAGGCGAGCAGGCTCTCCTCGAGCACCTCGAGCGTGGGGATATCCAGGTCGTTGGTGGGCTCGTCCAGCAGCAGCACGTCCGCGGGCGTCTGCACCAGACGGGCGATGAGCACCTTGGCCTGCTCTCCGCCCGAGAGCCTGTGCGCGGGGGTGTCGAGCTGCTCGGGCGAGAAGCCGAAGCGCTTCGCCCAGCTGACCACGTGCACGCTCCGGCCCGCCACCTGGACCTGGTCGCCCATCGGCGCCAGGGCCCTGCGGAGCGGAAGGTCCGCCGGAAGCTGCTCGCGGTGCTGGTCGAAGAGCACGGTCCTGAGCCCGGCCGCCCTGCGGATCGAACCCGCGTCGGGCGCGAGCTCGCCGGCCAGGACCTTGAGCAGGCTGGTCTTGCCGGCGCCGTTCTCGCCGACCAGGCCGACGCGCAGCCCGGGGCTGAGCAGCAGGTCGAGATCCTCGAAGAGCTTGTTCCCGCCCAGCGACTTGCCGATCTCGCGGGACACGAGCAATCGACGGGTGCGGCGTCCGGTGGAGCTGAAGTCGATCTCGGTCTTGATCGTGCCGTCACGGTAACGCATCTCGTCGAGCTCGGCTTTGAGGCGCTCCGCCTCTTGACGACGGCTGTGGGCTTTGGCTGTGCGCGCCTTGGGGCCCCGCTGCAGCCACTCGAGCTCTCGGCGAACCCGGCCGGCCAGGGATCGCTCGGCCTTGGTCCGGGCCGCGAGCCAGGCCTGCTTGCGCTCCAGGAATGCTGCGTAGCCTCCGTCGGCGCAGAAGAGCCCGTCCGGATGCCGGCGGTCCAGCTCGGCCATGCGCGTGACCGTGTTCTGGAGGAAGGCCCGGTCGTGGCTCACCACCACGAGGGCGAAGCTCGCGCTGGCCAGCGTGGATTCCAGCCAGGCGATGCCTTCCAGATCCAGGTGGTTGGTCGGCTCGTCGAGGAGCAGCAGATCGGGTTCGGTCGCCAGGGCGGCGGCGATCGACAGCCGGCGCAGCCAGCCGCCGCTGAGCTCACCGCAGCGCCTGGCCGGATCGTCGAAGCCCAGCTGGGTGAGCAGCTGCTGGGCGCGGAGCTCCCCATCGCGGGCAGCCGACGAGATCGCCTCGCGGACGGTCTGATCGGGATCGAGGGCGGGCTGCTGGGGGACCAGGGCGGCGCGCAGGCCCTTGCGCTGCGTCCGCTCGCCCCGGTCCGGCTCCTCCAGCCCGGCCAGGAGCCTGAGCAAGGTGGTCTTGCCCGCCCCGTTGGCGCCGATCAGGCCGATCCGATCGCCGGCCCGGACGTGGATCGTCACCCCCTGGAAGAGGTACTCCCCTCCGAAGGTGCGGCCCACGTCTCTGCAGGTACACAGGAGATCGGACATGACCCGGGCTCAGAACGCCGTCATTCGGATTCAAGCCCCAAGGGGGCGAGATACGATAGCCCAGGGCGAAGCCGGCTCTGCCGGCGAAGCCCCGGGAAAGAGGACCGACAGTCGCGAACAGCCCCAGCGGGGCGCAATGAGCTTGCGGCAGGCATTTCTATTTCGCCCCGTCGGGGCTAGGGCTCACTCCTCTCGTCCGATCCCCAGGGCTTCGCCCTCGGTCGAGCCGGGCAAGGGCTACTCGGGCTCGCCTCCGCCTGACTCCTCCTCGGCCGATCGCTGCTTGTCCGCGTCGCGAGCCCGGCGCTGGGCGTGATGGGCCGCCTGGAGCGCCTCGGAGCCCTGCATCGTCTCGGCGACGCCGCCGACCTCGCTCTCGCGCATGGGCGGCTTGCTCCGCTCGACCAGAGCGAGAAGGCGCTCGACCAGACGAGCCGGGTCGCCGTCGTAGATCACCCGATCGGGGCCCGCCTTGCGGTGGGCGAACTGGAGGATTTCGTCCAGGTGGTCGGAGATGCCTCCCGTGCCGGTCAGCACGCCGACGGGCTTGCGCTCCTCGTAGGCCACGGTGAACTCGTTGAGCGTGCCCACGCCGCCGCCGACGATGACCACCGCATCCGCGGAGCGGATGTTGACGATGTCGCGCTCCATCAAGCCCATGCCGGAGTATAGGATCATGTCGTAGTGCTCGATGGGCGACGCGTAGACCTGCACGTGCTCCTCGAGGCTGAACGCGGGCGAGACGCCGAACACGAAGCCGCCCTCGCGCTTGGCGCCCTCGGCGGCCCTGTCCGGCAGGCCCGGGCAGGCGCCGTTGATGAGGATGCAGCCCGCGCGGGCGATCTGGCGGCCGAGCTCGAGAGCCAGCTGCTGGCCGTCGGGATCGCGCGCTGTGGGCCCCGAGGCGGAGCCCATGACGCCGATCTTGCGCTTGTGTCTCGGATCCATCTAGCGGTCCTCCCCGGGCTCCAGCTCCATGTCGGCCGCTTCCAGGCGCTCTTCGACGAAGGCGGCATCGATGCGGCACTGCGTGCCGGCGATCTCCGGAGCCCGGAACATGATGTCGCGCATGACCACCTCCATGATGCTTCGCAAACCCCTGGCACCCATTTTCTTCTCGATCGCATGGCGCACCATGGCCAGGCAGCCGTCGGGCGGGAACTCCAGCTCCACGTCGTCGGCGGCCAGCAGCGCGGTGTACTCCCGGAGCAGGCTGTCGGGCGGCTCGGACAGGATCCGGCAGAGATCGCCTTCGGACAGCGAATGGAGCTGGACGGTCACGGCCAGGCGGCCCAGCAGCTCCGGCGTCATGCCGTAGTCGAGGAGCGCCTTCTGGGAGACGCGCCGGCGCCGGGCGCGCTCCCTGGCGCTCGAGCTCGAGAAACCGATGCTGCGATCGGGATCGTGGATCGGCAGATCCGAGAAGGTGCCGGCGCACAGGAACAGGATGTCCGACGTGTCGACCAGCACGAAGTCGTGCTTGTTCCAGTGCTGGGTCACGTTGAGCGGCACGAAGACCTCGCGGCCTTCGAGGAGCTTCAGCAGGGCCTGCTGGACTCCCTCGCCCCCGATGTCCCGGCTGCCGGCGCCGGTCCGCGCGCCGTGAGAGCGCCGCGCGATCTTGTCGATCTCGTCCACGAAGACGATGCCGCGGCTGGTGGCTTCCACGTCCTGGTCGCTCTTGAAGAGCAGCTCGGCGACCATGACTTCCACGTCCTTGCCGTAGTAGCCGGCCTCGGTGTACTCGGTGGCATCGCAGACCGTGAAGGGCACGTCCAGGATGCGCGCCAGCTGGCGGGCGATGTGGGTCTTGCCGCAGCCGGTGGGACCGACGAGCAGCATGTTCGACTTCTTGATCAGCCTGTCCAGCCCCGAACGCCGCTGGAGGACGCGCTTGTAGTGGTTGTAGGCGGCGGTGGCGACGGTCTTCTTGGCGACCTCCTGGCCGATCACGTAGCGATCCAGCTCGGTGTAGATCTCCCGAGGGGTGGGGATGCGCAGATGGGGGCGTTCTATCTCCCGCATGGCGGAGCGGATGCCAGCTCGAATCTCCGGATCCTCAGCCGGCAGCTTGCTTGCGGATGCGGATCAGGAAGTGCCTGCCGCCGTGCAGTGTCCGGGTCTCGACGTCGGCGACGCCCTCGGGTGGAACCAGGTCGCTCGGATCCGCGCAGTCGTCCTGTCCGCCGCGGAGGGCCTGCAGCCAGTTCAGCATGCGCTGGTGGAGATCGACCTCGCGCCAGTCGGTGGCGTCGATGACCAGGACCCGGCCGCCGGGGCGAGTCACGCGCAGCATCTCCAGCACCGCGCCCGGGCCGTTCTCCGAGAGCTGGACACCGCCCAGGCAGAAGGCGATGTCGAAGCTGTCGGACCGGAAGGGGAGCCGGTCGGCTCTCCCCTGGACGAGGTCGGCGTTCACCGACCAGCGGGCCAGGTTCTTCTGGCATTGGAGGAGCGTCCGGGCGGAGAGATCCAGGCCCACGCAGTGAGCATCGCGCGGCAGCTGGCGCAGGTTCACGCCGGAGCCCACGGTCACCTCGAGAACCCGCTCGCCGGGACGGATCTCCAGCTCGGAGAGCAGCTCTCCTCGAGCCGTGTCCCAGAACTCGTCCCGGACGCGGTTGGTCAGCGCCGACAGCAGCTCGTCGCGCAGGAGCTGGCCTTCGCGCGGCTCGGCGAAGGTGGGAATGCCGTCCTGTACGGGGAAGCTGTAGCCGGTCTGGCTCAGGAGGACGTCCTGGGTCTCGAGACAGCTCCGGTCCTCGACGAACCAGCTCAGGGGCCGGTGATCGATCGGGCTGCGAAGGATACTCAGAAGCGCTGTGTTCATACGGCTCATTCCTCCTTGACGGGTCGATCCCTCGCAGCGCTCAGCGATAGGCCTCGAGCTTCTTGCGCACTTGATCGACCTTCGAGCATTTCGGGCAGATGGTAATATAGCGCTGATAGAGCACGGCTGCCAGATCTTTGTGGCCGGTCTGCTCATAGGCTTCCGCCATCAGGCGGAAGAGCTCGTGATCCTTCGGGTTGAGCTTGACCGCCTGGTTGAGCATCTGGATGGCCTTCCGGTACTGTTTCTTCTGCATGGCGGCCTGGCTGGCGCGCCGGAGGCTGACGGCTTTCTTCACCTTGAACAGGCCGTCCACCTTGCTCACGCTGCCCGGATCCTCGGCCAGGGGCGGATCCTCGGCGGCGGGTTTGGGTGGAGCGGGCCTGTCCGCGCCGGCCTGCTCGTCTTTTCCCGCGGGCTTCGGCTGGTTCGCGATCGTGCTCTGCATGAGCTTCTCGGCACTGGCCTGCAGCTGGTCGACCTGCTCTTGAGAGCGGTTGCCGGTATTGCGCCTGCGCCGTTTCGCAGCCGGCGGGCGCTTCTTTCTGCGGTCGGGGGCCGGATCCTCCGCGGCCTTGGCGAGGGCCTCGTGCGACCCGGCAGGCGCCAGGGGGGCTGGCTCCAGCGCGTCGACGGGCGGGGAGCTCGGGGCGGGCGTGTCGTCCATCATCGTGTTGACGTAGGCGGCTGCGGTGGCGATGAAGACCGTGCTCGCGATCCCGAGGAACAGCCACGACCGGCTCCAGCTCCTGCGGGGCGCTCGCTCCGCCTCGAGCGAGGGTGAGGTCGTGTCGGGGGGTGTGGGGTCCTCCTCGAAAGCCCGATCGATGTCCCCGGACGAGTCGGCCGGCCGCGCAGCGGACGGCTTCTCGGGATGCGTCCTCTCCGATTGCTCGGCGCCTGCCGCCACGGCCGCCTGGACGTCCAGGCTTGCGGCCTCCTGCACCGCCTCCATCGGTGGAGACAGCACCCTTTGAAGCCCTTCGGGCGGTGCCTTGCCCGGGGAGGCATCCGCGGGCGGCATCTGCCGGGCCAGGAAATCTCCCAGTGCGTACGAGTCCACCATGGCCGGCTGCGTGACCAGGAACTGCTCCAGCTCGTTCCTGAGCTCCCGGGCCGACCCGTAGCGCGCTTCGCGGTCCTTTTCCAGGGACCTGAGGAGCACGGGGACCAGGAGCTCGGGGATCTCGGGGGTGAGACGGCGGATGTCCTGGGGCGGACTGTCGACGATGGCTCGCATCATCTCGAGCTCGCTCTCGCCCGGGAAGGGCCTTGCGCCCGAGAGGAGCTCGAAGAGCACGCAGCCGAGAGAGAAGATGTCCGAGCGGTGATCCAGGGGGGCCTTCTGCGAGATCTGCTCGGGCGACATGTAGGCGATCTTGCCCTTCATGGACGTGGCCTGGGTGCGGTAGACGTTGATGGCCGCCTTGGCCACTCCGAAGTCGAGCAGCTTCACCGCGCCGGTGTAGCTCAGCATGATGTTCTGCGGGCTGATGTCGCGGTGGATGAGGTTCAGCGGGACGCCGTCCTCGTCGGCGAAGTTGTGGGCATAGTGGAGCCCCTCGCATGCCATGCTGATCGTCTTGACCGCGATCTCGGCAGGGATCTTGACCTGGGTCTGACTGCAGGCCTTCAGGAGCATCGACAGGCTGGCGCCGTGGACGTACTCCATGGCCAGGTAGTACTCCCCGTGAACCTCGCCCAGGTCGAAGATCTGGACGATGTTGGGGTGGGAGAAGCGGGCTGCCAGGCGCGCCTCGTCGAGAAACATGGTCACGAAATGCTCGTTCTGAGCGAAGGGTGCCAGGACGCGCTTGATGGCGACCTTCTTCCGGAATCCCTCCGGACCCGCGTGGGTGGCGAGGAAGATCTCGGCCATCCCGCCCACGGCGATACGTCTCTCGAGCCTGTACTTTCCGAAGACCTGGGACATGGCCTTCCTTGCAGATAGATAGGATAGGTCAGATGGCCCTGGCGTGCAAGCGTGCAGGTGAACGGGCGGGCGGGCCCAGGCCGCCGGCGGTTGGACTCCTTCGACTGCTGTGGTACCTTGGGAAGAGGAGGCGTCATGGGAATCTGGACCGACGGGAGATGCGTGTTGCTGCACTGCTCGACCGGCCTGGTGCGCCATGAAGGCGAGCTGGCCGAGGTGCTGGTCTCGGGGCAGGTCCTGGGTCGGCAGGACGATCCCGATCCGGGCCGACGCCATGCGCTGTCCGTCGATCCCGGCTCACAGACGGCGTTCCTGGTCGACGCCCAGGATCGCGCCTTTTCGATGCCGCTGCGGGGAGGAGAGCTGGCGGAGCTGTCGGGCGAGATCATCGCGATGGCTTCCATGGACGACCGCCACATGCTGGCTGCCTGGCGGGGCAAGACGGGCTCCCGGACCGTGGTCAAGGTGGGCCTGGCGCCGGTGCCGAGGCGCGGCAACCGCGGTCGCAAGACCGGGATCGCGCTGGGCAAGCCGAAGAGGTTGAAGTGGCCGGACGGTCTGCTGTGGTCGGGCAACCCGCCGTGGAGTCGCAGGTCCGACTGGAGCGGCGATGCGGATCGCCTGCTCCTGACCGACGGACCTTTTGGCGCGGCCGTGGCCGACTCGGACAGCGGCGTGCTGGCCGTGCTGGGCAAGGGAGATCGCAAGTACAGGTGCGTGCTCAGGGCACCTGCCCAGAAGGACGCCCGCATCCACGTCTGCTCGACGGCCGAGGGGGTTCTGGTCGGGATTCGACTGGACGGCGGCGAATCGGCCGTGGGTCATTTCGACACGGCAGGCAACTGTCTGGCGAGCTGTGCGTTCGAGGGGCTGGAGGCGATGCGGGTCCTGGACGCAGACCGGGCCTTGGTTTTTTCGCGCACCGAGAACGAGCTGCGGGAGATCCGGCTCTCGGACCTGGACGCGAGCTCGGCGGTGAGCATCGGTCGCCACGGCGACGGGGAGGTGTCCATCTTCGCGACCTCCGATGGCGAGATTGCCGCGCTGGGGCTCGGAAAGACCGCGATTCTGTGCCGCCGTGGGGAGGATGACACCTGGATCGCCGATTCGCTCGAGCCGCCCGAGGAGCCGGAGGAGGAAGACGAGCTGGAGGTCGAGCACGAGCGCCTGGCCGGGCCGCCGAACCTCAGCCTGGCGAGCCCCTCGAACGGATGGGATTTCGCGCGCGGAAAACCCTTCGCGATCGAGCTGCCGCTCATCAACATGGGCGGGCCGGCGCAGGGGCTGTTCGTGGAGATGTCCGGGCAGGCCATGGATCAGGGCTTGATCGTACCCATGACGGTGGAATCGGACACCAAGCGGGCTCCGTTTCTCGAGGGGCGGGCGGAGCTGCCGGGGGTGGATCTGGCGGCCGGCGTGGCCTGGCCGGATAGCAAGAAGGCCAAGGAGAGGCTCGCCGAGGCGCCCGGTGACACGCGCGTCACCTTGTGGGTCCGGGGCAAGTCCGATCACGGGGGCGAGGGCCTGCTCATGATCCGCGTGGGCTTCCTGGGCGAGGGGATGCGCGGATCCCTTCTGAGGGGCAAGGCCATCCAGGTCATGGATTCGTAACGCGGGGTGTTGGCGGCCTAGGCCTAAAACAAGCGCGGTTTCCAAACCGCGTTTGTTTTCAGGGCTGGCCGCCCGAAGGGCGGTTGTTTCAGGCCTAGTCCGGGTTGCGCTCCACGCAGCGTCGATGCGAGGAGCTCACGCCGTCGCAGTAGAGATCCGGCACACCGTCGGCGAAGCTGGCCAGATAGGATGTGAACGCATACCACAGCTTGATCTCGTGGCCTTCGCCGTCGAGGGCGATCAGGGAGCTGAGATCGCTCTGGACTTGGCCGGTCTCGTCCAGCAGCTCGATGCCCATGCTCGACGCGAAGGAGGCGATGTAGAGGCTCGAGCAGATGTGGACCAGCTGCGTGTCGTCCACCAGCCAGCCCATGTCGCCCTCGCCGCGTCTGAAGATGGGCACGGCCTGGTCCGACTCGTCGATGGCGGTGTACTGATCGATCTCGTCGATGCGGATGAAGCTCGGCTGATCCATGTCGAAGGCGATCCGGACCCCCGAGAGGTTGAGCAAGTAGTCGTTGTTCCCCTGGCCCATGTCGCAGGTCGTGCCCTCGAGCACGAACTTGAAGTCGGACCAGTTCAGATAGAAGCAGACCAGCGGATAGCCCAGCAGGCCGTCCGGGCCGATGCCGAGCGGCGTGGTGATGAAGGCGTCGCTCAGGCTGAACTCGCCCCTGGCGTCTCGCATGAGCGACTCGCGGATGTCCCCGCCGTTGGAGATGGCGCAGACCTCGGATCCCGTCACCCGGCGGGCCGCGTCGGCCACCAGGTTGCCGAGGTTGTTGCACTCGTTCCTGTGTCGGATGATGTCGCAGCTCGAGATGGCCAGCGGCTGGAAGATCGTGCCCGTCAGGAAGGCGTCCGGATCGGGCACGATCGGGTAGAGGGCGAGGAAGTGCTCCTCCAGGTCCTGGATGAGCGAGCTGACGAACTCCGTCACCGCCGGCATCTCATCCGGCAGCGTGCTGTCGACCTCCACCAGCTCGGCCTCGGCGGAGCGTGCATCTCCGTCGAGGGTGAAGTGCCAGCGGCCGATCTGACGCCCGAAGGAGCCCGCTTCCATGACGAGCGTGGACCAGTCGGAGCCCTCGACCTCGCTGGCGACCTGCACGCCTCCGTCCACCGGCGTGTGGGCATGACCGCTGAGGATGGCGTCGATGCCCGTCGTGCGCCTGGCCAGGTCGATCGTCTCACCCACCCACTCGCCTTGATCGTTCTCCAAGATGCCGAGATGGGCCAGCACCAGCACCAGATCGACTTTCTCCTCCTCGCGCAGCTTGTCGGCCACGGCCTGGGCCGTCTCGACCATGGCGGTCATGTTCTTGGAGAACGCGACCGGCGCTTTCTGGGGAACGACCTCGGCGGCATCCAGCCCCATCAGTCCGAAGATGCCGACCTTGAGCCCGCTCGGCATGCTGCGCACGATGTACTCGTGGATGGCCTTGCCCGACTCGCCCTCCGGTCCGTAGAGGGCCTCCAGGGCGTCGTCGGCCGGGCTGCCCGGGTCGAACTGGATGTTGGCGCACACGAGCGGCACGCGGGGCTCGGCCGCATTGCCGATCATCCTCGCCAGGGCGGCCGGGCCCCAGTCGAACTCGTGGTTTCCCAGACAGGCCGCATCGAAGCCCATCTCGTGCATGCCGTTGAGATCGGCGGCCATCTCCTGGGCGGCCACGAAGAGCGTGCCCATCGTGAAGTCGCCGGAGTCCAGCAGCAGCACGTCTCCGCCCGCCTGGCGGGTCTGCTCCACGAAGCCCATCCAGCGCTCGGCCCCTCCGACGGTCTCGCCCTCGCCGTGGAAGTAGTCCGAGTTGGAAAGGCCGAGCCAGTGCGAGTGCCGGTCGTTGGTGTGCAGCACCGTGAGCTCGTAATGCGTCTTGTCCCCGTCGCAGCCCGACGCCGAGGCGAATGCGGCGGTCACGAGCGCGATTGTCCAATGGAACCCTTTCATCTGACCTCCCGAGAGCAGCAGGGCATCTCGCCCTCCGAAGGCCAGAGTCTACCCCAATCTCGCCCGTTTCAACAAGCCGTTCGCCACATCTGCATCGGTTGCACTGGGCGGCCATTTGTAGGATGCTCTGGCCGGTGAACCACTTGGCGGGCTGTCAGCAGCAGCGCGAGGCGCTCGGAGACCGCCTGCTCGCGAGGATGCGATGAGCGAATGGACCGACAAGGACACGAAGGAGTTCATCGAGAACCTGGAGCTCTTCTCCGATCTGAGAGCAGAGGACAGAACGGCGCTCGTCGGGAAGGCGAGGCTGCGCTCGTACTCGCCGAACGAGCTCATCCTGCAGCGCGGCGAGGCGGGCAGCTCCCTTTTCATCATCGCCAGGGGCAAGGCCCGCATCACGCTCGAGGGGCCCAAGGGGCACCAGGACGTCTCGATTCTGGAAGCGGGCGATTTTTTCGGCGAGATCGCCATGTTGACGCGGGCACACCGCACGGCCACGGTCACCGCTGTGGGCGAGACGGTTCTGCTCGAGCTCGGCTCGCGCGACGTGCTCGCGCTCGCCGAGAAGAACGCGGACTTCGAGAAGCGCATCGCCCGGACCGGTGCCCGGCGCTCCCGGGAGTCGCTCTCGAAGCTGATAGATGATTGAGCGAGGGACCGTTTTCGTCTCTCGTACGTCTTGGGGGTAGGATCGCACACGGGCTAGAATGCGCTGCCGCGAGATGGCGCCCGGCTGGGCTGCGGCGGCGCGGGATCGCATGGGAGATCATCATGAGCACAGAAGACAAGAGCAGGCGGGGCTTCCTCAGCAGCTGGTGGCTGCGGATCGTGTTGATCTTGGTCGTGCTGGGGGGCGGGATCGCGCTGGTGGTGCTGTACGCGTCCGACAAGCCCGACGTGGCCCGGACGCGGCCTTTGCAGGCCAGGCTGGAGCTGGCGGCCGGCGACGTGCGCGTCGAGCAGGCGGATGCGAAAGGGCCGGCCTTCTCCGGGCTGGCCCTGCTGCCGGGATCCGAGGTGAGCACGGGCAAAGGCGCCAGGGCGCTCGTCCGGCTCTCGGACGGCTCGGCCCTGTTCATGCGAGATGAGAGCTCGGTCCGGATCGATGCCGAGGCCATCGATCTGGTGCGCGGCGAGATCTGGCTGGACGCACCGCCGACCGAGCGGGAAGCGGCGGTCCAGCGGATCGGTCCGGTCAGCGTGTTCGCCGCGGACGCCGGGCTTTCGATCCGCAAGAGCGCCGAGGGCTCCGTGATCTACGCCGCCCGCGGCGAGGTCACCGTGACCGCTCCCAAGGGGCGCGTGGAGATCCAGGCCGGCGAGCAGGCCACGGTCGGGAGCAGCGGCACCCCCGAGGTCGTTCCGGTGGCCTTCTGGGAGGACTGGACCGGCGGCATGGCCGACAGCCACGTGGTCGGCGCCATGGCCGGCTCGGGCGCCGGCCAGATCTACGGCGTCGATCGCCAGGCTCCGGGTCTGCCGGCCCGCGTGCTGGAGACGAGCCGGATGGCGGTCAGAGCGGTCATCCGGGACGGGCTGGCAGAGACCCTGGTGGACCAGACCTTCTTCAACGCCGAGTCGCGTCCCCTGGAGGGATGGTACTGGTTCAAGGTGCCCGCCGGCGCGAGCGTGACCGGCTTCGCGGTGGAGACGAACGGCGTGCTCGTCGACGGCGAGTTCATCGAGCGGCGCGAGGCGGCTGCCCAGTACGAGCGGGCGGTCCATACGGGGCACGCTCCCGCGCTGCTCGAGTGGATCGACAGCCGGACCTTCCGGGCGCGTATCTATCCGGTTCCGGCCGCGGGCTCGCGCCGGGTCGTGCTGCGCTACTTGCAGATGCTGCCGCTTCGAGGCGATACGCTTCGCTATGTCTACCCGATGCAGTCCGCCAATCCGGCCCGGATCGGCGAGTTCTCGCTGGTGGTGGACCTGGGGCCCGAGGGCGAGGAGATGGAGATCACGACCCTGGCCGGCGCGCGCGTCGAGGCGCGAGGCCAGCGGGTCACGATGCGGCGGTCCGGCTACACGCCGCGTGCGGACTTCATGCTCGAGGCCCGGCGCACGGACGCCGGGGCCCCCATGCGGGTCTACCGCATGAGCGCCGGCGGGGAGTCGGCGGACTACGTGATGGTGCGCTACGCGCCCGACTTCGACTTCGACAAGGTGGAGGGCCTGCAGGGAGAGGTCGTGGTGGTGGTCGACACCTCGGCCGCGAGCGACGAGAGCGGCCGGGCGGTGAAGGCGAGCACGGCCGAGGCCATCCTGCGGGCGCTGTCGGCGGGCGATCGATTCGCCCTGGTCTCGCTGGACGTGGCGCCGGTCGTGCTCTACCCGACAGAAGGCCTCGCTCCGGCCTCCGAGGACGAGATCGGCAAGGCGCTCACCAGGCTCTCCGAGCATGCCAGCGGCGGGGCCACCGACCTGGCGGCGCTCTTCGACGTATCCCTGGCCCGGCTGCACGGCGCCGAGCAGCCGGCCGTCATCTACGTGGGCGACGGGGTGGCGACCTCGGGCGAGATGGAGGGCCAGCGCCTGGCCGAGAGGCTGCGGCGGGCGCTGTCCACCTCGCGGGCCCGCTTCTTCACGGTGGGCGTCGGACCCGACGCCAACCGGGGCCTGCTCCAGAACCTGGCGGCCGCCGGCGGCGGCCAGGCCTTCTACGTCGACACGAACAGCGCCGCGACCGAGCGCGCGCTGAGCCTCGTGGCCGCCCTGAAGACGCCGACCTTGACCGACTTCGACATGGATCTGGGCGCCGGGCTGGACGAGGTCTTCATGAGCGCCAACGGCAAGGTGACCAGCGGCGAGCAGGTTATCGTGCTGGCCCGCTCGCACCACGATCTGCCCGGCCGGATCAAGGTCAAGGGGAGGCTGGGGGGCAAGGAAGTCGAGCGGGAATACAGCCTGTCGAGGGAGCGCAGCGTGCTGGCGTCCTTCGTGCCCCGCTTGTGGGCCGCCGCCTACCTGCAGCGCCTGCTCGGCTCGGCGAGCGATCCCGAGCAGCACCGCGGCAAGGCCATGCAGCTGGGGATCACCTACGGCCTGATGACCCCTTACACCTCCATCCTGGCGCTCGAGAGCGAGCAGGCCTACATGCAGCAGGGCATCCCCAGGCGGCAATCGGGTCTGAGAGGGTTGCGGCTGACCGAGCTGAGCCCGAGGGCGGGGCCGGCGAGCGAGCTGGCCGCGCTGGGCCTCGCGCCGCTGGGCCTGGGCTGCGCCAAGTTCGAGTCGGAGCCCGGGCTCCAGTCGGCCCCGCCGAGCCCGGTCTCGGTCTCCGGCATCGAGGAGGAGCGCGTCGCGTACCCGGCGGCCGGATCCCCTCAGGCGGTGGGCGGGGCACCGGCGTCGACCGCAGAGGGGGCCAAGTATGCGGACAAGGCGAGGCGGATGGCGAAACGACCGCGACCGGGGATGGCGAAGACGGAGATGGAGGCCGCGCCGCCAGCGGACGACATGGCCTCCGGCAAGGGGGGCGCCGTCGAGGGCATGCTGGCATCCCGGCCGGCGCCGCGGCGTCCCAGCCAGGTGCTGCAGGCGTGCTCGGACGCCGCCCGGCGGGGCCTGCGAGAGCGGGTCATCCTGTGGCGCAAGCGCATCCGGACGGCCGGCAACGCCCAGGAGCTCATCGAGCGCTACCAGACCGCCAGGCAGGCCTGCGAGCTGCCCGACTGGCGCAGCGAGGCCACCTTCCTGCGGGCGATGCAGCCCGCGATCCGGGACGCCGGCACGGCCTCCTACGTGCTGCGCTACTTCTCCTCCAGGCCGGACGTGCAGCGCTACCTGGCCAGGCTGATCCTCCGGCGCACGGTCGACGAGCAGATCGTGGCGGTGGTCGAGCAGACGCTGTTCGGGGCGCGGATCAACTGGGCCAACGTGGACATCGAGCTCGCGGAGCTGAAGACGCCCCAGGAGCGGCTCGCCAGGCTGGGCCAGATCCGCTCGCGGGCGCCGGACGATCCCAACGGCATCATCCGCCTCATCCACCTGCTGGTGGAGACGGGCAAGATGGACGAGGCCATCATCCAGGCCAGGCGCCTGCGCGACTCGGGGCTCGCCACCCCGCTGCTGGCCAGGGAGCTGGGCGACGTGCTGGCCCGGCAGAAGCTGGACGCCGAGGCGGTGCGCACCTACTCGGAGATCGTCGAGTTCGACCCCGACTCGCTGCCCTCCCGGAAGCTGCTGGGCGACATCTACCTGGCTCACGGCTGGTACGACTCCGCCTACCGGCAGTACAGGACCCTGACCGAGGCGGCGCCCGGGGAGTCGCTGTTCTGGCTCCGGCTGGCCGCCGCCGCTGCCGGAGCCGGCCGCGTGGACGAGGCGCTGCGCATCGAGCGCAAGGTGGCCCGCGCGACCGGCCGGCCCGGGCCCGACGATCCGCGGCGCTTCGCGCGGCTGTGGTCGGCGGCCCGGCTGGCGCGCATGCTGGCTCACCCGCCGGAGTCCGGCTCGGAGCGGCTCCGCGAGAGCCTGATCTCCAGGCTCAAGGAGCTGCAGCTCTTCCGCGGCCAGGGATCCCTGGTGCTGCTGTCCTGGGAGGACCTGAGCACGGACGTGATGCTCGACACGCTGGAGGGCGAGAAGCCCGCCGCGGTGGGCGAGCGGACCGACGCAGCCACCGTGGGCATGAGCGCGGTGCTGCTCTCGGCCGGCGACCGGGCGAAGGTGGACTTCGAGGCCCGCCTGCGCGGACCTGCCCGCAGGCAGGCGCTCAAGCTCCAGCGCCATGACATCTCCTGGGACGGCAAGGAGTTCAAGGTCGAGCTGGCCGAGCAGGTCCTGCCCGCGGGCCAGACGCGGATCTCCCTGTAGACTCCTGTCCCGCCTCGCAGGCCCCGATGCGCCGCCCCGATGCGGATGGATCGCAGGGCTCGACATCGGTTAGTATATCGGTATGAGAGAGAAATACCGGATGCGATCCGCGGTCTGCCTGCTCGCCTTCGGGCTGGCTGCGCCGGGCTGCACCTTCGACCCGGTGCTGGGCGACAACGAGGACTACATGCCCTGCCCGGCCGGGGGCTGCAAGACGGGCTGCTCCTGCCTGGGCGGCGTCTGTGTGCCCGACGAGCCGGGCGCCGACCCGTCGGTCTGCGAGCTCGAGTGCGAGGTCGACGCGGACTGCGACGACGGCGAGGTCTGCACCCGGGAGCGCTGCGAGCGGAGCGCGTGCATTCGCGAGAAGCTCGATGGACCGGTCGAGGACTGCGACGGCGATCCGCAGTGCACGCCGGACGACGAGTGCCGTGATGGAGCCTGCGTGCCGGGAGGGTTGGTCTGCGAATGCGTGCAGGATATCGACTGCGAGGACGGCGATCCCTGCACGGACGGAAAGTGCCAGGACGGGTCCTGCAGCTACACGATCGCGACGGGCGCGCCTTGCGATGACGGCGACGACTGCACGCAGGGCGACTCCTGCGACGAGAACGGGACGTGCCAGCCGGGAGAGGAATGGGTCTGCGCTTGCCGGACAGACGCAGACTGCCAGAGGCAGTGCTGCGACGGCTCCTGCAACGCGGGGAGCTGCGCGTTCGTCGCCGTGCAGGACGGGACGCCGTGCGACGACAATGACGACTGCACCGTCGGCGAGGCCTGCGAGGACGGCATCTGCACCGGGGGGCAGCCGCCGGATGAGGACGGGGACGGCTTCTCCGCCTGCCCCTGCGTCGCGTGGGATTGCGACTGCAACGACGAGGACGCGGCCGTCCACCCCGGAGCGTGGGAGGGCCCCTGCGGAGACCGCAGCTGCAGCGATGGCGAGGACAACGACTGCGACGGGCTCACCGACGACGATCCCGGCTGCGCGCTGCCGGATGGCCACTGCAGCCCGGACGGCTGGTGCTGGGACAACCCCCGGCCGACGGGCAACACGATCCACGACCTGTGGCTCTTCCAGGCATCCCAGGGATGCGACGAGATCTGGATGGCGGGCGAGCTGGGCACCGTCCTGGCATGGAAGAGCTGCGAGGAGGTGCTTGTCTCCGAGTCCTGCTGCATCGATCGGGATCTGTACGCGATCTGGAGCGGTCCGGATGCGGTCTTCGTCTTCGGGCAGGAAGGCTGCGCATGGCACCGGATCGATGGGACCTGGCAGCAGTTCGAAACGGGCCCGGCGGCCACCATCTACGACGCCTGGAGCTCGTCTGCGAGCGAGAACTGGATCGTGGGCGAGGGCTTCGCCGCGCGGATGGTGCTGGAGGGCAATTTCGATTATTACAGCCTCTCGCAGGACATGCACGCCATCTGGGGCCTGGGTGGCCACTTGCTGGCCGTGGGCGACAGGGGCCGCATCGAGCGCTATGCGGGCTCGGGATGGTCTGCGATGGAGGTGCCCAACGAGAGCGCCGAGCTGCGGGGCTGCTGGGCGGCCTCGATCGACGAGGCCTGGGCCGTGGGGCTTGGCGGCGTGCTGTGGAGCTGGAATGGATCCACCTGGTCGCAGGACGACGACTTCGACTCGGCAGCCGATCTCTACGCGGTCCACGGCTCCGGGCAGGGCGAGGTCTGGATCGCCGGCACGAGCGGCATCTGGCTCAGGCAGGCCGGCAGCCCGGCCTGGGCTCCCCAGATCACCGGCTACGCCAATCCGGACCTGCGCGGCCTGTGGTCGCTGGGTCCGGACAGCGCCTGGGCCGCAGGGGTCGGAGGTGCGATCCAGCGTTTTGACGGCGCTCGCTGGCGGCGTTACGACCTGGGTCCGCGGGACGATCTGAACGACATCTGGAGCCACGGCAGCGAGGTCTGGGCGGTGGGCCGGCAGGGCGCCGTGCTGCGCAAGACCCCGCACGGCTGGCAGACCTCCGTCGCTGCGGTCCCCAGCAGTCCCGACCTCCACGCGATCTGGGGCAGCGGCAACGGGCCGATCTGGGTCGTGGGAGGCTTCGGCCGTATCGGGCACATCGACGACGGCGGGCGCTTCGTGCCCTACGAGAACTCGCCTGCGAACGTGGATCTCTTCGACGTCCACGGTTCGTCCGGGAGCGATGTCTGGGCCGTGGGTGCGGGCGGTAAAGTCTTTCACGGCGACGGATCGTCCTGGACCGAGGATGCGAACGTCTCGGAGCTGCCCGAGAACTGCAACCTGAGATCGGTCTGGGCCGTCGGCACGGAGGTCTGGGTCGCGGGCGATGGAGGCGTGGTCCTGCACCGCAAGGGAGGGAACTGGGAGCACGCCGACGTCGAAGATGCGACTGTGAACTTGTTGGGCATCTGGGCGGATGGCCAGGGCGATGCCTGGGTGGTGGGAGCCCGGACGAACCAGTCCATGGCGGTGCTGATGCGGAGGCAGGAGAGCGGGGCTCGCGTCTGGGAGGAAGTGCTTCTTCCGATCACCTTCGATCAGGGGCTCGAGTCCATCTGGGGAAGCAGCCGGAGCGGTGAGGTCTGGGCCGTGGGCGCTCCCGGGTCTGGCGAGCAGACCCGGGTGCTGTACTCGGACGGCGAGCAGTGCTGGGTCGAGCGCAGCGGCACCAAGGCGGCGCTGAGGTCCGTCTGGGGAGCTGGTGGCGTCATCTGGACCGCCGGCGCTGGCGGGACGGCGCTCGTGAAGCGCAGCGCATACGACGGATCCTGACGTCTCCCAGGCCGGGCTGTTCGGCCTGGCATCCGGGTGCGCTTCGTGGCATTATCGGATTCCATCGCGGGGCGATCCCGGGGTAGGGTCCCCGGGAGGCATCCGATCGAGAAGCACAGGGAGGCACGCAAATGGCCGAACGAGTCCGATTACCCCAGATCTCATCCCGCGCCTTCGAGCACCCGGCGGACCGTGCGGCGCTGACGGCCCTGCGCAAGGTGCCGGGCTTCGACACGGCGCTCAAGAAGCTGATCGGCCTGATCGGCGAGAAGTCGCTGCACGTCATCTACCTGGCCAGCGCCGTGCGGGTCAACGAGAAGCAGTTCCCCGACCTGTACCGCGTCTACCGGGAGTGCCTGGATGTGCTGGACTTCGAGGAGCAGCCGGAGCTCTTCATCTCCCAGACGCCCTTCGTCAACGCGGGCGCGATCGGCACCGACAAGCCCTTCATCGTGCTCAACTCCGGAGCGCTGGAGGTGCTCGAGGAGCCGGAGCTGCGCTTCATCCTCGGCCACGAGCTCGGCCACATCATGGCCGATCACGTCCTGTACAAGACCATGCTCAAGCTGCTGCTCCGGATGACCGTTCTGCGCTTCGGCGTGCCCTGGGGCTGGCTCGTGCTGACCGCCATCATCGCCGCGCTCATCGAGTGGGACCGCAAGAGCGAGCTGACCTCGGACCGGGCCGGCATGCTCTGCCTGCAGAGCCCGGACGATGCCTACGGCGTGTTCATGAAGCTGGCCGGCGGCCGGCGGGTCGAGCAGATGAGCCTGGATGAGTTCATCGCCCAGGCAGAGGAGTACGAGAGCGGGGGGGACAAGCTGGATAGCTTCTACAAGTTCCTGAACCTGCTCGGCCGCAGCCACCCCTTCCCGGTGCTGCGGGTGGCGGAGCTTCGCCGCTGGGTGGAGGCGGGCGACTACGACGCGATCCTGGAAGGCGAGTACGCGCGGCGGACCGGGGACGAGAAGGCCTCCGTCTACAAGGAGTTCGCCGCCTCGGCCCGCTCGTACCGGGAGTCGTACCGGGAGTCGGCCGATCCGCTGGTGCAGTTCTTCAGGGATTTCGGCAAGGACGCCAAGACTGGAAGCAAGAAGCTCGTCGGTCATATCCGTGAGTGGTTTGCCCACCCCGACGAGGAAGACGGTCGGGACGATGGAGCGTGAGGAGAAAGGCCATATCGCCTGTCCTTTTTGCGGGGAGCTCAACCGACAGGGCAGCAACATCTGCGGGCGCTGCTTCCAGCGGATATCCGATGTCGCCAACCCCGAGCGAGCGGACTTCGAGGAGACGGTGCACGACGCCCCCCGGCGGCCGCTCAAGGAGCCGAGCCCCTTCGAGCTCGCGAAGCGCTGGTTGCTGCGGACCTACCGGCAGCTCGCGTTCAGGTTGAGAAGGCGCTAGCCGCTCGGGCTAGATCTCGTCCAGGGTCCTGCGGAGCTGCCAGTCGAGCGGATCGCTGTACTCATCCTGGGCGGGGCGGAGGAAGTCGACGAACAGCGCCCGCTCGCGGCCCAGAGAGCGGCGGAACGTATCGATGAGCTCCCTGCGGTGTGCCAGCCAGCGCTGGCTCAGGAAGCCGAAGCGATACAGATCGACATACTGGCTCGCGGAGCGGTCCCAGGAAGCGTCGATGGCCATGGCCTCCCGCAGGATGCGCTGGTGACGTCCGGGGTCTCGCCGGTAGGTATCGATGGCCGCGCGGATCTGGCCGAAGAAGGCGCTCGCCTCTCCGGCCCGGTCGCGGATGTCGAGCCAGTCGTAGAGATAGGCGCAGTGGGCCACCTTGGCCAGCCCGCCCGTGCGCCTGCCGATGACCACGTTGCCCAGCAGGCTGGCCTCGAAGTCCACCAGGCCGCAGGGCTCGAAGCGCGACGGGATCAAGCAGAAGTCTCCGCCCGCCAGGATGAGCTTCGAGAGCGGCAGGTTGAAGGTGCTGTCGTAGAAGACCCGTCCCGGATGGCGGAACGCCAGGCTGCGGAAGGCATCCTCGGCCGAGCGCTCCGACTCCGGCGCCGAGGCCAGGATGACGAACTTGACGCCCGGATCGTAGGCCAGGGTCCGATCCGCGATGTCCACCACCAGCCCCAGGTTCTTCTGGGCCACCAGCCGGCCCACGGCGGTCAGCAGGATCGGATCCATGGCGGGCTCGCTGTCGAAGGCCTCGAGGTGCAGCAGCCTCTTCAGCCCGGCCTTGACCTCGAGGCGCTCGACGTCGAAGTCGTGATCGGCGGCGATCATCTCGTTGTGCGCGATGGGGTTTCTGAACAGCGGTGCAGGGCCCTGCTGCGCCTGCATCTGCTGGAGCGTGCTCGCCCGGAGCTCGGGCAGGTTCTCCGGCCGGTTGTTCACGCTCATCCCGTTGGTGATGCCCGCCACGGGGAGCTTCTCGAAGAGATCCAGGTGCCGGTTGGGCACGAAGACCTCGCCGGGCGGAGCGCCTTTCTGGGCGTAGGCCCTGGACCAGACCGCCGCATGGCCCTCGCGTAGCTCGGCGGCATAGCCCCAGGTGCCGGCGAGATCGCCGCTGACGGTCGTGATCCGGCCGCCGGTCTCGTGGACCTTGAGCATGCAGGCCTTCATCATGTTCAAATTGTCGAAGAAGTCGAAGTACTTGTGGAACAGCTCCTCGCCCGGCAGCCCGATGCGATCCAGAGAGGAGTATCCGCCGCCGAGCAGCGGCACGATGCCCTGGTAGCTCGCGTTGTGGATGGTCAGGTGCACCGGGAGCCGCTCGAGCAGCTCGTCGCCGAGGTAGAAGGGTATCAGGCCGACGTGGTAGTCGTGCAGGTGGACGGTGTCGAATCCCGTGTGGGCGATGTAGCCCGCCATCGCCTGGCAGACCGAGGCGAAGAGCTTGAGCGCCAGGAAAGGGTCGTCCGGGTAGATGGCCCCGGCGTGCGTCCAGTGCAGCTGGCCCGGATCCCAGAAGTAGATCGATTTTTGACCGTCCTCGAAGACGTGCTCGTAGACCTCGAAACGGAAAGCGTGGCCCTCGACCTGCGCGGGCAGGTACAGGCCGGTCTTCTCGAGGCGGCGCCTGTCGTAATGGGCGAAGCACGGGCTGAGGATCTGGATCTCCAGATCGATGTCCTGCGCGGCCGCCGCCTTGATCAGCTCGGCGGGCAGCTCCTCCACGATGACGCCCAGTCCGCCCACCTTGGCGCCCAGTCCGCTGCGCACCCGGCCGATCTCCCAGGCGGCCAGGGCCAGGCGCATCTTCCGGCGCCGATCCTCGCGCTTCTTCTTCATCTCCGTGCTCCTCGCAGATTGCCAGGCCGGCGCATCGGCCAGCTGTCCCGCTCCTCTCAACGCCGAAACAGGCCCTTGCCCTTTCGGCGTGCCTTGTGACGCATCTTGATCAGCCGCAGCTCGCGAAGCGCCTCCGTGCAGTAGGGGTTGCATTCGATGGCTTTCTCGAACTCGCCGATGGCCAGCATGCCCTGATCCATGGCGCGGTAGACGTGGCCGAGGTAGAGGTGGGGCCTGTCGAGCTTGGGGCTGATGGCCGAGGCCCGCATCAGCTGGTCGCGGGCCTGCTCGAGCGTCTCCGGGTGATCGGGCCGGGCGCGCATGCTGGCGTAGGCGTGCTCGGAGAGGTACTCGGCCTCGTCGGGGCAGAGGGCGAGCGCCTCGCCCAGCAAGCCGCAGGCGCGGGTGTACTCTCGCCGCTGCATGGCCTGCTGTCCTTTTCGGAAGAGCAGCTCGGCGCTCAAGGTGCGGCGAGCCTCGTCCGCGGACTCGTCTGGCCCGGACACCGCTTGCGGAGCGCCCGGACCGATCTGGCAGCGCTCGTACTTCTCGCGCTCCTGTGCGTCGCTCAGCGTCGCGTGGGCCTCGCAGACCTTGTGGAAGAGCTGCTTGGAGAGCCGGCGCACCTGGGTCGATTCCCGGTGTCCCTGTCGGTCCGGGTGGTAGCGCCGGGCCATCTCGAAGAAGGCCTTGGTGATGCGGGTGTGAGATGCGTCCCGCTCGACTCCCAGGCGCTGGAAGTAGTCCTGATCCTCGAGCTGCTGGATCTTGAGCGCCAGCGACTCCCGGACCTCGGTCAATCCGCTGGTCGGCCGGAGCGGCTCCTCGTCCTCGCCGCTCAGGTCGGGCACCGCGTCTTCGGTCCCCTCCTCCTCGAAGATCGCCTCGGCCGCCTGCGCCCGGAGCTCGAACATCGACGTGCAGACGAGCGCGTAGACCAGCTGGAGCACCCGCTCGGGATCCGGGGACTCGGCTGCGATCTGGCGGAGCGACCTGCGACCGTCGAGACGCTCGACCAGCGCTTCTTCCTCCGGATCCAGCTGCGTGTCCTGGAAGCGCAGCAAGGGATCGGGGTGGGGTGTCGGGTAGTGATCCAGCCGTTCGCCGAGCAGGGACTCGATCCGTGCCCGGCTGAAGCCCTTGCGGATGCCGGCCCGCAGCACGGACACCAGGGAGGACTCGCCCGGGACGTGCTGGGCGGGAGGCTGGTCGGACGGTTTGAACTTGAAGGCTCCGTCCTTCCAGGTGAAGACATCCAGCAGCTTGAGCAGGAACTGCTTCTCCAAGGCGCGCTTGAGCGTGTTGGGCGAGATGCAGCCCATCTCCAGGAGCACGCTCCCCTGACGGCGCCCGCTCTCTTCCATCAGGGCGAGGGAGCGCGCGCAATCCGACTCGGAGATCATCCTGGCGCGCACCAGGAGCTGGCCCAGGCAGTCCTGGAGGCGGTTGGAGCGGACCTGGATCGGCTCGCCGTCTCGCAGGCTGACGATCTTCTTGCGCTTGCCGGAGCGGAGCAGAAGCGATCCGTTCGCGCGCTGGCGGCGCAGGCGGGCCAGGACCTCGGGGAAGGGGATCCGGTCGAGCTCGTCTTCCCAGCTCCCCTCGAATGCGCGGGCATCTCGCTCGACTTCCCGGCTCTCGATCCGGGCGGCCGGCGCGACGAGCTTCTGCTTGCACTCCGGGGACGGGACCGGGGCTGGCAGACCGCCGGATGCATCCCGGAGTGCCCGCAGCAGCCTCTCGGGTCGAAAGGGCTTGTCCAGCACGTCGACCAGGCCGAGCTTGTCTCGGGCCGCATGGCGCACGTCCGTGTGGCGGCGCCGGCTCTGGAGGACCAGCAGGGGTGTGAGCTTGCCGCGGATCGTCCCACGAATGGCCTGGGCCAGGGCAAAGGCATCCCGGCCGGCCTGGGCGGCGTCGCCGAGGATGACCAGATCGAAGAAGCGCTTCTCGAAGATCCGCAAGGCCCAGTCGCTGTCGGGTTCGCTGATCACCGTGTTCCCCCCGGACTCCAGCACACCGGTCACGAAGCGCTCGGTGCGCTCGTCCGCATCGATCAGCAAGATGGTCTTGCTCACGCGTGGCTCCAGCCGAGGTCCATGCGGCGATGATATCCGCGATGCGGCCGCCAGCACAATGATCTCCCATGTCGTGCTATGCTAGCGGAATACGGAGGGTCAGACATGGCGATGCGCGCTTGGATGAGCTCGGCGGTGATCGGGCTGGCTGGCCTGCTGAGCCTGTCCTGCTCGGGCGCGGCGCCGAGTTGCGACGACGGCGAGAAGAACGGACAGGAGACCGGCGTGGACTGCGGCGGGCCCGACTGCCAGCCCTGTCTGCCGCTCGACCCCTGCCTGCTCGATCGGGATTGCACGAGCGGAGTCTGTGCGGACGGCGTCTGCCGGGAGCCCTGCTGCACGGACTCGGTGGCCAACGGCGAGGAGACGGATGCCGACTGCGGGGGACCGGACTGCCCGGCATGCGGCCAGGGTCTCCGCTGCGAGGGGGGGACGGACTGTGCCTCCGGGGTGTGCGATTCGGGCGCCTGCGCGGCGGCGAGCTGCGCGGACGGCGTGCAGAACCAGGACGAGACCGGGACGGACTGCGGAGGCGGGATCTGTCCCACCTGTCCGGACGGTGCGGAGTGCGAGGGCGATGGCGACTGCGCGAGCGGCGTGTGCGAGCTGGGTATCTGCCAGGCCGCCAGCTGCGAGGACGAGGTCGTAAACGGCGATGAGACCGACCTCGACTGCGGCGGGCCCGACTGCCCGGCCTGTGGCGATGGACGGTCCTGCGCGTCGGGCACGGACTGCATCTCCTGGGTGTGCGCCGATGGCGTCTGCGCTCCGGCCAGCTGCGGCGACGAGGTCCAGAACCACGGCGAGACGGACGTGGACTGCGGCGGGCCGGCCTGCCCGGCATGCCGGGACGGCCAGGCTTGCCTGGATGACTCCGACTGCGCGAGCGGCGTCTGCGAGCAGGGCGTCTGCCAGCCGCCGTCGTGTGCGGACGGCGCGATCAACGGGGACGAGAGCGACGAGGACTGCGGCGGCGCGGTCTGCCCTCCGTGCGCGGACGGGCTGGCCTGCCGGATCGGCACCGACTGCGAGAGCGGCGTCTGCTTCGAGGACAGGTGCAGGCCTTCGGGCAGCTGGCCCTGGTGCCCGGGGCCCGACGCCTACGTGGGCGATGCGGCCTGGGCCTGGACCTTGCGGGTGAGCGAGGAGGCGCTCTACTGCGCCACCTTCAACGAGATGCGCACGCTGGAGGAGGAGTATGGCGGCAAGGCGCGCCTGCGGCTCGTCCCCGGCGACTACCCGGTGCCGGAGACCAACGGCTCCTGGCCCTTCGTGCTTCCGATCTGCATCGAGATGCGCGAGCCCGGCAGCCAGCCCGCCGTGGTGGGCGAGGGCACGATCAGCGCCAACCACAGCTCGAGCGGAGGGGGGACGACGGCGCGCTACACGATCGCGCTGCCCATGGAGGATGCCGGGGGCACGGCCTGGACGTTCCAGATGGACGTCCACGACCAGCTCGGCTCGGGCGAGAGCGTCATCGCCGGGCTCGACGGTACGCATCCGGGCTTCGAGTCCACGGGCTATGCGAGCTTCTCGCTCTGCCAGGGCGAGTGCTGGCAGACCGACGACCTGTGGTTCGACTCCTGCACCTTCGAGGGCTACACCGACAACCACCACCAGATCGCCTTCGACGGCGGCTGGGTGGACCTCCACCTGGTGCTGGGCTACAGCATGGCCTCTACCGAGCCGGGCATCTTCCTGTGGTCGGAGGGCCAGCTCGACGGCCAGGGATTCGAGCAGCTCGACTACTACCAGCTCATCTACAACCCGGAGCACCACCACTTCTCCCGGGACTTCGCCGTGCTCTTCGATGCGCCGATAGGGGATTTCTGCGGCCTGCGGACCGAGGGCGTCGAGCCCTGGCCCGAGACCGCGCCCCTGCCCGTCCTGTATGCGACCGACTGCGACATGCGGCCCCTGGAGGAGCGGCGGGTGACCGAGCACCTTCTGGATCGCTTGTAGCCTCGCCTCCTGAACGCAACCGCAGCTTCTTGCTCCCGAGGCCGACCTGTAGCATGATGGTGGAGATCCTCTTGTACGTGGAGATCGCTTCTACGCATCGAATCCGGAGCTCTAGATGAGGTGTCATTGCTATCCAATCGGACGGGTGCTCGCGCTGGGACTGCTTCTCGCGGCCTGCTCGGAGGGCTCCCATCAGCTGGTGATCGTCTTTCCCGACCAGGAGGCCCGCGAGCTGACCGACAGCGTGCATGTCTGGGCCCTGGTGCCGGGAGGCTACACTTGCCAGGACCTGACGGGCGGGAGCGCGAGCCCCGAGGCCATGACCATCCGGACCCAGCTGGTCCTGCATCCCGGGCAGGCGGACGGACCGGCGCTGGAGGACGTCCCGGACGAAGATCTGCTCTTCTTCGCCGTGGGCTGGACCGCGGACGATGCCCGGATCCTCCACGGCTGCGTCGCGAGCGGCGGCGGATCCGGCGAGGTCCGGCTGCTGCTCGAGTGGTCCTGCCACCCCGTCGAGGAGATCCCGCTCAACGGGGTGGACGACGACTGCGACGGCTTGACGGACGACTGCGAGGTCCAGGCGGACTGCGACGACCGGAGCCCGTGTACTGCGGACCTGTGCATGGACAAGGAGTGCCAGAACATCCCCATCAACGAAGGGAACGACTGCAACGACGAGAATCCCTGCACCGTGGGGGACATTTGCGCCCAGGGTGTCTGCGTGGGCCAGGAGCGCGACTGCAGCGACTACGACACGGAGTGCTTACGGGGGGTGTGCGATCCGGAGACGGGCGAGTGCAGCACGGAGCCGCGCGAGAACGGCACGGGCTGCGACGACGGCCAGTTCTGCACCGAGGACGATGCCTGCCAGGCGGGCGTCTGTCAGGGCACGGCCATGGACTGCTCCGATCCCGATCCCTGCACCCAGGACAGCTGCAGCGAGCTCGAGCAGGACTGCGTGCATGTCGTGGTGGAGGTCCCCGGTGCCGAGGGGCCGCGCGGCAACGGCACCTGCATCAACGGCGTCGACGACGACTGCGACGGCAAGACGGACAGCGCCGATCCGAACTGCGGGGCCTGTACGATCGACGACGACTGCGAGGACGACAACCCCTGCACCGACGAGCGCTGCGAGGACAACGCGTGCGTGGTCGAGCTGGTCGAGGACGGGACCGAGTGCGAGGACGATCTCTACTGCACCGTGGACGGCCAGTGCCAGGAGGGCAACTGCAATCACGCGCAGCGAGACTGCTCGGCGCTCGCGGACGCCTGCCATGCGGGAGTATGCAACGAGACCGAACGGCGCTGCATCGCGATGGAGAGGCCGGATGACTACCCGTGCGACGACGGCCTCTACTGCACGGTCGGCGACCGCTGCGCGAGCGGCGAGTGCGTGCCGACGGGCGATCGAGACTGCGACGACAGCGACTTCTGCACCGTGGACACCTGCGACGAGGAGTTCAACCGCTGCGACTACCTGCTCGTGCCGCGAGAGGGCGCTGAGGGGCCCACCGGTGACGAGACCTGCGAGAACGATCAGGACGACGACTGCGACGGCCTGACCGATACGGACGACGGCGACTGCTTCGACTGTCAGGGGCCGGAGGACTGCAACGACAACAACGACTGCACGATAGACGCCTGCACGGATCAGCGCTGCGCGTACACGCCCGAGCCGGATGGCACGACCTGCAACGACGGCGATCCGTGCACAATGCAGGACCGCTGCAGCGGGATCACCTGCCGAGGCGTGCCCAAGGATGCCGACATGGACGGCTACGCGGACCACCTCTGCGGCGGGACCGACTGCGACGACGACCAGGTGGATGTGAACCCGGGCACGCGGGAGTGGCCGCCGGGAGGTGCGCGCTGCACGGACGGGCTGGACAACGACTGCAACGGCCGAGTGGACGGGACCGAGATGGACTGCTGGGCACCGATCTGCAGCTCGGACAACTGGTGCATGGTCAACCCCGTCCCGCAGGGGAGCGATCTGGGGGCGATCTGGGCCGCGGCAGCGGACGATGTCTGGTTCGCGGGCTGGAATGGGACCATCCTGCACTACGACGGCAGCGGCTGGACCCGCACACCCTCACCGGTCACGATCACAATCTACGGCATCTGGAGCGCTTCGGCGTCCAATCTCTGGGCGGTCGGAGGCGACGGGAACATCCTGCATAACACGGGCAGCGGATGGCACACCGTGGGAAATCCAGCTGGTGGCAACTGGTACTATGGCATGGGCGGCATCGCGGCGAACGACATCTGGGCCGTGGGTGTGGGCGGTATGGCCGTGCATTTCACCGGAAGCTGGGCCAGCACGACGAGCAACACCTCGAACCGATTGCTGGCAGTCGACGGTGTGGCATCCGAACGGGTCTGGGTCGTGGGCGAGAACGGGACGATCCGCCTCTGGGACGGGAGCCAGTGGAACACCGAGGACAGCCACACCTCGGGGAACCTCCAGTCGGTCACGGCGATCAGCTGGGAGGAAGCATGGGCCGTGGGCGAGAACGGCCTGCTGAGGCACAGGACAGCCACCGGCTGGGCGCCCGCCGGCAGCGGCACGGCCAAGAACCTCTACGCGGTCTGGGCGAGCGCTGCGGACGACGTCTGGGCCGGCGGGGCCGATCTCACGCTGATTCACTACGACGGACAGGGCTGGACGCCGTACGGCTCCAAGGACCTGTGGCAGGCCGAGGCCGAGGACATCCGCTTCATCTCGGGCCTGGCCCGCGACGATGTCTGGGCCGTGGGCGGATCCGGCAGGATCCTGCGCTTCGACGGGCAGGTCTGGCAGCCATACAGCCGCGGCGAGAGCGGCTATCTGCGCGACGTGATCGTGATCGACGAGGACGACGCCTGGGCGGTGGGAGATGGCGGGCTCTGCCTGCACTGGGACGGGAGCGCCTGGACCAGGGTCGCGACCGGCGCGAGCGAGACGCTGTTCGGCGTGGACGCCCTGGACGCGAGCCGGGTCTGGGCCGCGGGCGAGGGTGGGACCATCCTGTTCTGGAACGGCCAGAGCTGGCACCGGGAGAGCACCGGCGGGATCGCGGCCGGCTTCCGGGATATCGACGCCTGGACCGACGGCTCGGACGTGCTGGTCTACGCAGCCGGCGAGGGAGGGTCGGTGCTCTCGCGAAATGCCCTGGACTCCTGGTCCGAGGTCGATGTCCTGACCACGAGCGATCTCAACGCGGTGCGGATCTACAGCCCCGACGTGATCCTGGTCGCGGGCGCGGCCGGGCAGATCTCCCACTGGGACGGCTTGGACTGGAGCCCCACCACAATCGGCACGGAAGACCTGTGGGCGATCGGGGGCGAGTACCTGGCGGGATCGAACGGTGCGCTCTACGAGTACAACGGATCGTACTATGAACCGGTGAGCATCGGCGCAACCGCCAGCCTGCGCTCCATCTGGCGAACGCCGGGTGACGAGGTCTGGATCTCGGGCAGCCGGGGCACTATCCTGCACTTCAACGGCAGCAGCTGGCGTATGGAGAGCTCGGGCTGCCCGGCCACGCTGAGGGGCATCTCGGGCGCGGGCTCGCGGATCTTCGCCGTGGGCAGCTACGGGACCATCCTCGAGAAGCGCTGAGCCCATCGTCATCACCGTGAGACGTCTGCGCATCGCACCTTTCGGTATCCGGGGCTTCGTGGGCGAGTCCCTCTCGCCGCAGCTGGCGATCGACTTCACCTCCGCCTTCGCCACCTACGTCGATGGCGACCGGGTGCTGCTGGCGCGCGACACGCGGCACTCGAGCCCCATGCTGCAGGCCGCGGTCTGCTCCGCGCTTGTCGGCGCGGGCTGCGAGGTGCTGGACCTGGGCATCTGCCCGACGCCCGTGGCGCAGTTCCTCGTGCCGCACTTCGGCGCCGCGGGCGCCGTGTGCATCTCGGGCGGTCACAACAGCATGGGCTGGAACGCGGTGACCCTCGTGGGCTCGGATGGGGCCTACCTGGACCCGGTCGGCGGCGAGGCCGTGCTGGACTTCTTCCATGCCCGGGACTTCATCCGGCGGGACTTCCTCGGCATGGGCTCGCTCTCGGCTCCGGCCGACTTCCAGGCGCCCTACTGGAAGGCGCTGGAGGCGCAGCTCGACGTCGAGCGAATCCGCGGCGCGGGCCTCACGGTCCTCGTCGATCCGGTCGGCGGCGCGGGCTGCGACTACCTCGAGCCCTTCGCCCGCACGCTCGGCCTGCAGCTCGTGCCGATGAACGCCCGCAAGTCGGGCTACCTGGCCCGCGAGCCGGAGCCGCGACCCAGGAGCGCCGAGCCCATGGCCTCGCTCATTCGCCACGCGGGGGGCGACGTGGGCTTCGTGCTGAGCTCGGACATGGGCCGGATGTCCATTGTGACCGAGGCCGCCGAGCCGATCTCCGAGGAGTACGGCATCGCCGTGGTGGCCGATCACGCGCTCGGCTCTCGATGTCGCGGTCGGGACGAGCCCGTGCTGGTGACCAATACCTGCACCACGATGAGCCTGGACGAGATCGCCCGGTGCCGCGGGGCCAGGGTGGTCAAGACCGAGGTGGGCCAGGCGTGGATCATGGCCGCGGTGGCAGACGAGGGCGCGGTGCTGGCCGGGGAGGGCAGCGGCAGCGCGGCCCTGCCCGCCTTCAGCCGGGCCTTCGACGGCTTTCTGATGATGGGCCTGGTGCTCGAGGCCATGGCCGCTCGGCCTTGCCGGGCGTCCGAGCTGCTGCAGGCCGTGCCCCGCTATGCGATTGTCAAGCGAAGCCTGGCGTGCAGCTCGGTCGAGGCCTACCAGGCCCTGGATGCGCTCGCCGAGCACTACGCGGGCTCCCAGGGTCGGCTCGACATGACGGACGGTCTCCGCGTGGACTGGCAGGACGGCTGGGTGCACGCGCGCATGTCGAGGACCGAGCAGGTGCTCAGGGTGCTGTCCGAGTCGAGGGACACCCGGCTCGCCGAGCAGCGCGCCCTGGAGGTCCTGCGCCTGCTGGAGAGGGAGATCTGAGATGCGCGAGGCGCTCAAGGTGGGCGTTTCAGGTGTGCGCGGCGTGGTGGGCGGCTCCCTCGGACCCCGGATCGCCTGCTCCTTCGCCCAGGCCTTCGGGCTCTTCGTCCGCGCTGGCAGCGTGGTGGTCGGGCGCGACACCCGGCCGACCGGCAGGATGCTCGAGCTCGCGGTGGTGGCCGGCCTGCAGGCCGCGGGCTGCAGGGTCCTGTGCGCCGGCGTGGTGCCCACGCCGACGCTGCTGCACCTGGTCCGGGAGCTCGGCGCCGCGGGCGGCATCGCGGTGACTGCCAGCCACAACCCGGCGGCCTACAACGCGCTCAAGTTCGCCGATCGCCGGGGGATCTTCCTGGACGCTGTGGGCTGCGAGGAGTTCCTCGACGTCTACCACCAGGGCGACTTCGCGTGCGTGCCCGAGGAGGCGATCCGGGCCGCGGAGGCGATCCCCTCTCCTTGCGAGGGGCACCTCCGCAAGGTGCTGGCCTACGTGGACGCCGAGGCCGTCCGTCGGGCCCGATTCCGGGTGGCCGTGGACTGCTGCAACGGCGCGGGCGCCACCTGCACGCGCGGCTTTCTGGAGTCGCTCGGCTGCGAGGTGCGGGCCGTTTTCGAGAGGCCGGACGGTGTCTTCGAGCGCGATCCCGAGCCGCTCCCGCAGCACATCGGCGCGCTCTGCGAGGCGGTCGTGGACGGGCAGTGCCAGGTCGGCTTCGCCCAGGATCCGGACGCCGACCGCCTGGCCGTGGTGGACGAGCACGGGCGGCCGATCGGCGAGGACCTGTCGGTGGCCCTGGCGGTCGAGCAGGTGCTCGAGCGTCACGAGCGGGGCCCGGTGGTCGTGAACCAGTCGGCGTCCAAGGCCATCCAGCGCATCTGCGAGCGCCTCGGCGCAGCGTGTCAGCTCGCGATGACCGGCGAGACCCACGTGGTCAAGTCGATGCGGGAGTCGGGGGCCGTGGTGGGCGGGGAGAGCTCGGGCGGCGTGATCGTGCCCGCGGTCCACCCCTGCCGGGACAGCTTCATCGGCATGGCCCTGGTGCTCGAGCGCATGGCGCAGACCGGCCGAAGCCTGTCTGCGCTTCGCGAGTCGATCCCGCGCTACGCCGTCGTCAAGCGCAAGCTGCCCGTGCCGGCCGGCAGGTCGGTCGAGGTGCTGCGGGCCCTGCGGCGCGCGTACGCGGACCGGCAGCCGGATCTTCGCGACGGCGTCTACGTCGACCTCGGCGAGAGCTGGATCCACGTCCGCCGCTCCAACACCGAGCCCGTGCTGCGCTACCTCGCCGAGGCGCCCACCGAGGATGAGGCAGAGAGGCTCTCGGCCGAGATCGAGGAGAAGATCCGGGCTGCACTCAGTACGTAAGGTTATTCTAAGGCGATTATTCACCAAATTGATGAATATTTGCCACTTGACAACACAATTTTCATGTGGCATGATGGCAGTAATTCATATCGTTGCTGAACGCGATGAAAGATATTTCACATAGCTTGGGGCTTCGGCTAATAGACGATCTGGTAGCTGATGGCTCGACTCACTTCACGTTCGAAGAGGCGAAGCAGCGCCTCGGACGATCGCCCTCTGCGACTGCCAACCTGCTTCGCCGCATGATGGCCCATGGTTTTGTCGACCGTGTCAGGAGAGGGCACTACATGATCCGCAGGCTCGGCGTGCTAGGGACTCGTGCCGCAGCCGAGGATCTGGCGACCATCGTGGCACCCGTCTTCTCCGGTTATTCCCACCGGCTGGCCTATCGGACCGCCCTGGACGAACATGACCTTGTCGCCCATCCGGTGCGTACTATCTACGTGGCAAGCACCAGACGCATGCGTGTGAAAAACCTGTCTGGAAGACCCCTGCGCACCGTCTTCGAGCCAGAGGAGGTCATACGGATAGGTGCCGTGTCTCATGGCCCATCCTGGATTTCCGGCCTCGAGCGCACCCTGCTGGACGCGGCTGCCCGTCCCGATCTCTCAGGGGGTGCTGCGGTGCTGGCAGCAGCGATCGCGGCCGCAGCCAGCAAGATCAATCCTGGCAACCTGACCCTGTATGCGGAACAGCTGCGATGGGGAGCCGCCCTTCGCCGCATTGGAACCGTGGCCGATGCGATGGGTGTCGAGGGTCTTGACGGAAAACTGGCTCCCCTGAAGCCTCCCGTAGCAGACCTGGAGCTCGAGCCAGGCTCCGGCACTTCATCCGTGTGGAGGGATTCAAGATGGCGAGTTCGCTGGGCGCAGTCACCCGCCGAGCTCGCCAATGTTGTCCGACAATGATCACCAGAGCCCACATCACACGTCTTGCCTCTCGGCAGGATGTTGCGGCGAAAACGGTGGAGAGGGACTATGTGTTGGCTCACATCGTGGCTGGAGTTGCCGCACAAGGCGAGGAATCGGAACTTGTTTTTAAGGGTGGCACGGCATTGCGATTGTGCTACTTCGGTGACTATCGATACTCGGCGGACCTCGATTTCTCCGTAGTCGACGGATCGCTCGAAGATGCCCTTGGGACCATTGGTCGAGGACTGCGCGACGCAAAGCGGATCCATCAAGAGCCTCCACCTCACCAGCGACAACCCTCCACGCATTGCCTACACCGGCCCGCTCGGCCGGCAGAGAACCATCAAGCTCGATCTGGCTGATGATGAGCTGGTTTTCAACAGCGAACTCCGGGGACTCATTCCAAGATGGCCCGATCTGCCCAAGGACCTGTCTGTACGTGTCTACACTTTATTGGAAGTCGCCGGGGAGAAGCTGCGGTGTGTGCTTCAGCGTCTACAATGTCGCGATCTGTTTGACCTCCACCTGCTATTCGAGGAAGTGGCGATAGACCCTGAGGAAGCAGCCAATGTGTTCGGACAAAAGGCTAGGCATCGCGGTTTCGATCCCGACTCGTTTGCCGATCGATACCGCGAGCGAATCAGGGAGTACCAAAAGCGATGGGAGGCTGAGCTCGGCGAGCACGTGCCCGGTGATCTTCCTCATTTCAACGACGTGGAGCGCCACCTGGCAAGGCATTTAAAGAAAGCCGGGTTGCTGTGACGCGCAGAGCTGGCCTGGCAGACGCAGCCCCGATGGACGCCTACTGCTCGGCGTTGATCCAAAGAATGGAGGGATCGCCCTCGACCGCGACAAAGAGATCGGGATCGCCGTCGCCGTCGGCGTCGCCCACGGCGACGTTTCTGGCGGCTGTCGCCCCGCCGGAGAAGATCGCGGCATCGGCCTTGCCGAACAGGGCCTGCGAGTCGTTGAGCAGCAAGATGTCGGCGGCCGAGGTCGTCACCACGAAGACGTCCTGATCCCCGTCGAGATCGACGTCGAGAGCGGCCGCCTTCCAGCCGCCGATGCCCACGTCGGAGGGCAAGCTCCCGCCGGGCTGCAGCACGCCGCTGCCGTCGTTGATCAGCAGCACGTCCTGGGCCAGGGAGTCGACCAGGTACAGGTCGAGGTCGTCGTCTCCGTCGGCGTCGAGCGAGCTCACGCCCATCAG
This sequence comes from Deltaproteobacteria bacterium, assembly GCA_016935365.1. GTDB lineage: Bacteria > Myxococcota > B64-G9 > B64-G9 > B64-G9 > JAFGRB01. The sequence goes on along the minus strand of JAFGRB010000054.1, from coordinate 1,104 downwards.
CATCTGCGACGGCTGCCCGCCGGGCAGCCAGCTGTCTGTCACGTCCGCGAACGACCCGTCCGCGTTGCGCAGCAGGTGCACGCCCTGGCTGGTGATGAAGTTGACGAAGACCAGGTCCTGGTCGCCCTCTCCGTCGAGGTCGACGGCCGCGCCATCGGCTCCCATCAGCGTCTCGGCCGGAAGCGCGCTGCCGGTGATGTCCGCGAACACACCCCCGTCGTTGCGGTGCAGGCGGTCCTGCTGGGAGCCCGAGTTGACCACCCAGATGTCCAGATCGCCGTCGCCGTCGATGTCCACCAGGACGACCTTCTCGCTCTGATCGGCCACGTCCGGGAAGACCGTCTCGGTGGCGTCGTCGAAGCAGCCGTCTCCGCGGTTGATGAAGACGCGGTTGCGGGCGGGCGCGCTCGCCTGCCGGCCCACGGCGAAGACCAGGTCGGGGTCCGCGTCACCGTCCAGATCGCCGGCCGCCACCGAGAACACCTCGCCCTCCAGCGAGGGGAAACAGCCATCGGGCGCCGCGCCGTACTGGCCGCCGCCGTCGTTGAGGAGCAGACGGCTCTGCCCGACGCAGGCCACGGCCAGATCGAGATCGCCGTCGGCGTCCACGTCGGAAAAGACCGCGTCGCGGGCCTGCCCGTCCTCGAGCAGGGAGCGAGCCCGGAGAAAGGTGCCGTTGACGACGGCGAAGGGTCCGCTCTCCGCGGACGCGCTAATGGGCGAGGTAACCTCCACGCTGACGCGGACGCTCTGCCAGGAGCCCTTGCCCAGGTCGGCCACCGTCGCCCAGGTGAAAGCGTGCTGCGTGCCCTGCGGCGAGGTGGAGAGCCCCGTCAAGGGTGAAGTGCCCGAGAGGGGCGGGGAGGCGGGCTCGAGCTCGCCCCCGCCGACGCGGAAGTAGACGACGGCGTCCGCAGGCCGCGACAGCGGATCGGCGATCGAGAAGGAGAGCTCGACCATGCCGTGGGCGTCGGCCGGCGTCTGGACGCTCAGCTCGATCTCGACGCCGTCCTCCACGCAGGCGCCGCCGTCCTCGTGATAGCCCGGAAGGCACGCCCCGCAGACCGCCACCTCGCCCGAGCCGTCGCACTCGCGGTGCTGCGA
>JAFGRB010000053.1 GCA_016935365.1 Deltaproteobacteria bacterium | reverse complement strand
GGGGCTGAAGCCCCAGGCTTTATCCCCCCGCTGCTTCGCAGCGGAAAACCTTGCGACGGAAAAGATGTGTATACGGCTCAGGGCTTCGCCCTGGGCTATCATATTGCCGCCCCTTCGGGGCTCTCGGAGTTCTTCACACCTCGATGGACCTCATCTGGCCAGGTGCAGCAGCGCGCCCCAGGAGCCGCAGACCCAGACCTCGTCTGGCAGGGCGCAGATGGCCAGCAGCTCGGGTGCGCCGGGCGCGCGGGTGACCTGCATGTCCTGGCCGTCGAACCGCCAGATCCGGCCGGTCTGCTCCACGATCCAGACGTCGTCCGGCCCGGTGCCGTCCAGCCCGCGCAGCGTGCCGCTGCTGTCGATCGGGACCGCCGACCACGATACGCCGTCGTAGCGCCACAGCCCGCCGCGATCGCCGCACAGCCAGACATCGTCGGGCCCGGTACCCCACAGACCCGTGAACGTCCCGCCGTCCGGCCCCTCGACCTCGCTCCACTCCTGGCCGTCGTAGTGCATCAGGATCCCGCCCGCCGCCCAGACGTCGTCCGCGGCGCTGCCCCAGACCGCGTTGAGGTGGCTCCAGGCATCGACGGACACCTGCTGCCAGCTGCTGCCGTCGAAGTGGGCAATGCCCGGGTGGATGTCCCCGTGACCCACGGCCCAGACGTCGTCCGGTCCGCTGCCCCAGATGTCCATGACGGTGATCGAGCCCTCGAGCTCGGTGAGGAACCAGTCGCGGCCGTCGAAGGCGAAGATCCGCCCGCCGCCGCCGGCCCAGACCGCAGACGGCCCCAGCCCCCAGATCGCATACAGCACGCCCGTGAAGCGCAGACTCTGGCTCCAGCCGGCTTGCGTGCGGTGGAAGATACCGTCCGAGCTCGCGGCCCAGAGATCGGTCGCGCTCGTGCCCCAGATGTCCTGGACCGAGTTCAGCGTCACGATGCTGCCGGCCTCGATCCCCTGTCCGCGAGAGCGGTACATCCTGCCGCCGGCGCCCGCCATCCAGACGTCGCCCGCCACGCCGCCGACCGCGTAGAGGTGGCCGCCGGGTACGATCTCGAAGCTCTGCCAGGCGCTGCCGTCGAAGTGCACGATCGAGCGGCCGTAGCCCACGGCCCAGACGTCGCCGGGCCCGCTGGCCCAGACGGCGTTCAGGCCCGCGCCGCAGTCGACCGTCTGGAGCGCGAACTCGCTGCCGTCGTACAGCAGGACCGTGCTCTGATCGAAAGCGCTGGCGTAGTCGCCGACGAGGTAGACCGCGCCGGGCGCCGCCTCCCAGACGCTCGCCAGCCCGCCCAGCCCCTCGATGCCCGGATCGAGCGCGCTCCAGCCCGAGCCCGCAAAGCGCTGCACGCTGCTCCAGCCCACGCCCCAGACCTCTCCGGGAGCGGGCGCGTGGATGTCGCGGAGCTCGTCCGCCAGCTGCCCGCTGCTCCAGCCCTGGCCGTCGAAGTGCAGGTAGGTGCTGCCGCCCAGGCCCACGCCCAGGATCCAGACGTCGCCGGGCCCGCTGCCGCTGACCGCCTCGAGGATCTGGGACTCGGCGCCGGTGTCGATCGCAGCCCAGCCCGTCCCGTCCCAGCGCAGCACGGTGCTCTCCCAGCCCACGGCCCATGCCTCCCCGGGCTGCGGGGCCCAGACGTCCTCGAGCCGCACCTCGGTGCCGCTGTCCTCGAAGAGCCAGCGCTGCCCGTCGAAGCGCAGGCTGAGTCCGGCCTCGCCCACGGCCCAGACCTCGTCTGCGGCCGCGGCCGAGATGGCGCGGATCTGGCCGCCCTGGGGCTTCGGGTTCTCCCAGCACCAGCCGTCGGCATTGCAGACCTGGTAGCCGCAGACATGTCCGATCCCGCCGCCGCCGCAGGTCTCGGGCGGCGTGCAATCTCCGCAGTCCACAGTCCGCGGCTGGCCGCAGTCATCCTCGGCCTCGAGCTGCCCGCAGTCGGCGCGAAGCCGGGCGCAGAGCTCGGCGTCGCTCTCCGGCTCGCAGCCCGGCTGGCCGCAGACGTTGGGCGTCCCGGCCCCGCCGCAGGTCTCCGGCGCCGTACAGGTCCCGCAGTCTGCGCCTCGCGGCTGGCCGCAGTTGTCGTCCGCCTCGAGCTGCCCGCACTCGGCGCCCCGCCGCGCGCAGAGCTCGGCGTCGCTCTCCGGCTCGCAGCCCGGCTGGCCGCAGACGTTGGGCGTCCCGGCCCCGCCGCAGGTCTCGGGCGGCGTGCAAGCCCCGCAGTCTGCGCTTCGCAGCTGGCCGCAGTCGTCCTCCGCCTCGAGCTGCCCGCACTCGGCGCCAAGCCGCGCGCAGAGCTCGGCGTCTGTCTCGCAATCGGAGGAGGTCGAGTCGCTGCAGGCGGCCAGAAACAGCAGACCGGCCAGGCAGGTCACGAAAAGCGATCGCATGCTCGCTCCCTTCGAAAAGCGCATCGGGTCTCGCCGGGCTCCATTCTATGCTCAGCCAGCCGCGAACGCGAATACCATCGCTGCCAACACCACGACGAGCTCCGTGGACAGCACGTAGTCCACCCCTGACGTCCGGCCGGCCCTTCTCAGGTCCTGCAGGCGCACGACAATGCGAGCCTGGGGGATCGAAACGAGCAGGGCGAGCTGGGGCCAGAACCAGCCGCTTCGGTACCAGAGCAGGATCGAGCCCGGCAGGAGCAGCACCAGGATGGCGACCACGTGGAGGTCGATGCCGGGTCCGTCTTCACGCATCGATCATCGATCCATATCCAGCGTGGCCAGCCTGCCGAGATCGACGTTGCCGCCGGACAGGATGATCCCCACCCGCTGGCCCGCGCAGCGCAGCCGGCCCTCCAGCAGCGCGGCCAGGGGCACGGCCGCGGAGGGCTCGATGACGAGCTTCATGCGCTCGAACACCAGGCGCATGGCGCGCGCGATGGCCGCGTCGTCCACACAGACGACGTCGTGCACCAGGGCGCGGATGATGCCGAAAGTGCGCTCCGAGAGCGAGGTCAGCAGGCCGTCGGCGATCGTGTCCGGCGCCACCGACAGCAGCAGCCGCCCCTGGCGGAAGGAGCGCCGGGCGTCGTCCGCGCCGGCCGGCTCGACGGCGACGACCCGGGTGCGCGGGCTCGCGCCGTGGGCCGCGATGGCCGTGCCCGAGGCCAGGCCCCCGCCGCCCACCGGGCAGAGCAGCAGATCGAGATCCGCCACCTCCTCGACCAGCTCGAGCGCGGCCGTGCCCTGGCCGGCGATGACCGCCTCGTCGTCGTAGGGATGGATCACCGCCGCGCCGCTGTCCGCGACCAGCTCGGCCAGCCCTTGCTCGCGGGCCTGCAGGCTCGGCTCGCAGAAGCGGATCTCGGCGCCGTAGCCGCGCACCGCGGCCTGCTTGACCGCGGGCGCGCCTCGAGGCATGACCACCCGGCAGGGCACGCCGCACACGCGAGCGGCCAGCGCCAGGGCGGCGGCGTGGTTGCCCGACGAGTGGCTGGCCACGCCGCGGGCCGCTCGCTCGGCCGGCAGCGACAGGACCGCGTTGACCGCCCCGCGGAACTTGAACGCCCCAGCCCTCTGCAGGTTCTCGCACTTGAAGAACAGCTCCGCGCCGCTCATCGCGTCCAGGCTGCGGCAGCGCATCACCGGGGTGCGGTGGGCGTGGGGCGCGATGCGGGCTGCGGCCCTGCGGATCTCGTCGATGGCGGGGATCATCACCCTCGGGCCGCGTCACTCGGATCGATCCGAGAGAGACCATCGAGGCTGTCGAAGTGACGATCTGCGCTGACGATGGTGGTCAATCCATGTGCGAGCATGGTCGCTGCGTGTATCGAATCGCGGGTCGAAAGGCCCGGCTTATCTCGGAGCGTGGCGACAGATCGGAGCATCACCTCGCGGGTGACAGGCAAGAGATCGGGGAATAGGTCTAGGATGGCGGATGCGAGACGGATCGCCTCGTCGTGTCGATCCCGACGTCGAAGCACGTGGATGACCTCCTGCACGACCTCTGTGCTCGTCGTGGCCTTCAGCGATCCGTCGGCCACTTTCTTCAAAGTCGACTGGCAAGGCTCGCGCAGCGGGTGCTTGGACCCTATCGCGTAGATGAAGACGTTGCTGTCAAGAAAGACCGTCAAGGTGCGCCTCCTCGATTTCCTCTTCGAGGCGATCCCAGCTCTCTGGCAGGTCCACCTGCATCGAGCAGATACTCTCCACGAGCTGATACCGATCCTCCCTTGCCAGCGGGTAGACCTGCCGGATGGCGTATCGGATGAGCTCTGCGACCGAGACGCCCCGCGAGGCCGCGATCTGCTCCAAGTGCTCGTATTCGCTGGGCTCCATAAGGATCTGGGCTCGCTTGCTACGCGGCATTTGCATTACCCCTCAGTATACATATTAGTATGAGTATACAGCATATGGATGGGCATATCAAGGTCTGTCTGGAGAAGAAGTACCGGTTCGGGCTAATATGGGAGGCTGGGAAAGGAGCTCTCGACATGCACTGCATGGCCAGGGTGATCCTCGCAGGGCTGCTGCTCTCCAGCGCGAAGGCAACTTCGGACGTGGGCGACAACGGCGTGGGCATGAACATCCACGTGGGCCGGCAGGGCTTCATCGACGCCTGTCGCGACCTGGGCGTGGGCTGGGTGCGCATGGACGCCAACTGGTTCGTCCTCGAGCCCGCCCGCGACCAGTACGCGTGGGAGAGCCTGCGGACCTGGATCGACAGGGCCCGCACCGCCGGGCTCAAGGTCTTTCTCACCCTGGGCTACACGCCCGAGTGGGTCGCGCGCCACGGGGACACGGACGGCGAGTTCATCAACGATCCCTTCAGCGACCCGGCGGACTGGACGGACTTCGTCGACGACGCGGTCCGCGAGCTCTGCCCGCTCGGCGTGACCCACTACGGCATCTGGAACGAGCCCAACCTGGGCGGCTTCTACGAGGGCACGCTGGACGAGTACGTGAGCACGGTCCTGCTGCCCGGCGCCCAGGCCGTGCGCGACGCCTGCCAGGCGGCCGGCTGCAGCGGCTGCAAGGTGCTCGGCCCGGACCTGGCCAACGTGGGCGACGTGGACGAGTACCTCGACGGCGTGCTGGCGCGCATCCCGGCCGGGACCTTCGACATCATCGCCCACCACATCTACCAGGACTTCGCCGAGACCGGCTGGCACATCTGGGACGGCGACTCCTTCATCAACGTCCTCGACCGGCAGCGCCTGCCCTGGACCCGGGAGCCGCTGCGCCAGATCCTCGACCTGCACGGCTACACCGGCGAGGTCTGGATCACCGAGACCGGCTACCGGGCCTACCCCCCGGGCGACGCCGCCGAGGAGGACCTGCAGGCGACCTACGTCGTGCGCGTGCTCGAGGAGCAGCTCGCCCGGGCCTGGTACACCCACTCCTTCATCTACGAGATGCTCGACTGCGGCATCGATCAGCCGGAGTGCACCATCGACGGCTTCGGCCTGATGCGGCCCACGAGCGGCCTTCCGCCGGACCGCGTCTTCCCGGACGACTACGACCGCAAGCCGGCCTACTGGGCCCTGCGCGACTTCATCGCCGCGCACCCGGAGATCACCGGCATCGAGCCGCCGCCGGCCTGCGGGGACGGGCAGGACAACGACGCGGACGGCCGGACCGACATGGATGACCGCGGCTGCGCGGACGGGCTGGACGACGACGAGTCCGACGATCCGCCGAGGCTGCGCCTGTCCGTCTACCGCAGCGCCGGGATCGAGGTGGACGGCGAGCTCGCCGACTGGGGCCCGGAGGGCTGGATCGCGCTGGGGCCCGAGAGCTGGGTGGGCGCCGAGGCGCTCGGGACGGGCGACCTGGAGGTGCGGGCCGCGCTGCGCTGGACGCCCCAGGGGCTCTTCGCGGCCGTCGAGGTCGAAGACGATATCCACGACAACGTGCACGCGCCCGCCGAGCTCTGGGTGGGCGACAGCCTACAGCTCGCCTTCGACGTCGGCCAGTCCGGCGGCAGCGGCTACGACGCGGTAGACGATCACGAGATCAACTTCGCCCTGGCCGCGGGCGAGCAGCGCGCCTACCGCTATCACGGCCCGGACGGGGTCGCGGATGACTGGGAGATGCAGGTCCGCAGAGCAGGCCCCATCACCCGCTACGAGCTGCGCCTGGCGGGCCGCAGCCTGCCCGCGCTCTCTCTGCGCGCTGGCACCGTGGCCGGCTTTTCCTTCCTGGTCAACGACGCCGACGGCCAGGGCCGGGTGGGCTGGAAGGAGTGGACCCCGGGCATCGGCATGCGCAAGGAGCCCGAGCTCTTCGGCGAGATCGCCTTGCTGGCCGAGCTCGATCAGCCCGAGCCCGATGGAGGCCCGACCGACGGCGGCAGCGACGGTGGCGGTATCGACGCCGGTGTGGATGGCGGCGGCGCCGACAGCGGCAGCGACGGAGGTGGCCTCGACGACGGCAGTGCCGGCGACAGCGGCTCGGCAGACGGCGGCGACCCGGCCACCGGGGACAGGAGCCAGCCCGACGCCGGTGAGCCCGCTCCGGACGAGGACGGCTGCGGCTGCAGCCCGGGCGCCGCACCGGATCCGACCTGGCTCGCGGCCCTGCTCTTCGTCGCCCTGGCCCGTTGCCGCCGGAGGCCCTGACGCCGACGTGGAGCAATCCGCGCTGTTCGCAAATGCGCTTGCTGTGCGGGCTTGCGCAAGTCAGGAGAAGGAAATACCCCATGATTTGGCCGTGAAATGGCACGTAATCACGATGATTGACCAAGCTATACGTTCCCCCTCCCTCGGCCTTCGGCCGGTCCCTCCCACCAGGGGAGGGACGGATAACACTCTGTGCACATTTGAAAATCCACCTCCCCCTGATGGGGGAGGTCGGGCGGAGCCCGGGTGGGGGTGAAAACGCGACAGCGCGGATGCCTCACGTGCTTGCGCGATACCCGCGGGCGTGCTATCGAGCTAACGAGCTCGGACAGCAAATCCAAGGACGAAAGGGGGAGGAGCTTGCGCCGACATGCACCCGGAACGGTCTCGATCGCACTGCTCGCATGGATCCTCGCCCTCTGCGCGCCGTGCCCGTCGCAGGCCAAGAGCAAGAAGAAGGGCTTCCTGCACGCCGGCGAGGGCGTGGTCTCGCTCGGCACCCTGATGGGTCTGCCCTTCGACGGCGGCACGGGTTATCTGCTCGACGTCGAGGGCTCTGTCCAGCCGATCGACTTTCTCTCGCTCGGCCTCGGCGTGGGGCTTTCGGTGGATCCGGACGGCCACAGCGTGCCCGGCAACCTCCGCTTCAGTGCATACTCGGGCTACAGCTCGTGGAACAAGAAGGACTACTACGGCAGCTCGATCGGATGCAATCTGGACGTCGGGGTCGGCTTGGCCGAGGTCGGCGCCGAAGGAGCCCTGGCCGCCGAGTCGGGCTGGGCAAGCCTGCTCGACTGGAGCCCCTTCCTGCCGGCCAGAGTCGTCTTCGCGCCGAGCCTCGACTTCGCGCTGGCGCTCTATACGCTGTGCATCGCGGGGCACGTGGGCGTCGATCTGGCCTTGCCGTGGGACACGTCCGACGCGCCGGCCTACCGCGGAGCCCTGACCTACTCGATCGGCTTTCTCTACGGCTGGGGCAACAAGCAGGGCCTGTTCGGCTTCCAGATCGGCTTCGCGGGCCTGGCCGAGTGGACAGGCGACGAGCCCCACACCTATGCCTTCGAGGCCGGTACCTTCCTGCGCCTGAGCCAGCCCGACCTCAGTCCTTTCATCCGGGTGCGCATCCCGATCGACGGCCCGGACGCCGGCATGGACGTGGCCCTGCTCTTCGGCATCGGCTGGGTCTTCCAGGCCTGGGGCGAGGAGGAGCGCGGATGAGGCGCGCGTGCGCTCTGGCCCTCGTTGCGCTCGCCTGCCTGCCGGGCGCGGCCCGGGCGCGCAGCAAGTCGCCGGGCGAGATCCTGCCCAGCCAGGGGCTGACCCGCTTCGACGCGCTCGTGGGCATGCCGTTCCACAGCCAGGACGGCGTGGGCTGGTTGACCCAATTCTCCGGCACCGTCTGGCTCGAGTCCTACGAGGCGCTGGGCCTGCGCATGGGCCTGGCCGGCGATCCGGACGGGCACACGGTGCCGGGCAACCTCGTCCTCTCCAACTGGATCGGCATCGATCACGAGGACCCGAAGAAGGGCTACTACATCGCGGGCGGCCTGGGGCTCGATCTCGGCTTCGGGATCGCGGACCTGGACGACGGCGGGGGCCGGGCCGCGTCCTGGAGCACGGTCGCCATGATGTCCTGGCCGGACTTCCTGGCCGAGCACCTCGCGATCGCGCCCCGGCTGGACTTCGCCCTGGTGACCCACGCCTTCCAGCTGGGCATCCGCCTGGGTCCGGCGCTGGCCGTGCCGATCTTCGACCCGCAGCCCTACGACTACCTGGGCGCGCTGGACTACGACCTGGCGATCATCTACGGCGCGCGCACCCGCAGGGCCGAGATCGGCTTCAACCTGGGTCTCGAGGGCCTGGCCGAGTGGACCCGCGACCAGGCCCACCTGCTGAGCGTCAAGGCGCTCGTCTACCTGGAGTTCTACCGCCTCGACCTGAGCCCCCTGCTGCTCGTCCGCGTGCCGGTCCACGGCCCGGACGCCGGGGTGGACCTGTCGGTGATCCTCGGCCTGTCCTGGGACTTCCAGGCATGGGGCGAGGAGCGGCGCCTGTAGGCCCCGGTCCGCCACCTCGTCGCGCAACTCAGCGTCGCAACGCCGAAGTCGATGCTCGACGTGGAGAACCACGCCTCCGCTCGACTTCGGCGCAGCTCCTTGATTTGCACGACGATCTGGCGTCCCTGATCAGAAGCGCTCAGCCTCCCTCGCTGTAGATGCAGTCCTCGGGCATGATCAGGGCGCCCTCCTCCTCCTCCAAGCAGGCGGCCTGATCCAGCGCGGCCGAGCAGGTGTCGAAGAAGGCCACCTCCGGCAGGTCGGACGAGCGGCAGCCCGTCTCCACGTACCAGTCCAGACACTCCTGGCGGGTGTCGAACTGCATGGTCACCCCTTGATAGTAGAGGTCGCAGGCCTCGCCGTCCGTGCACCCGCAGGCCCGGTCGCAGAGCTTGGTCAAAGTCTGCCTGCAGGCCTCCACCGAGCCCGAGCCGTCCGAGCCGCATGCCGCGCCCAGGCCCAGCAGGGCGAACAGGGTCACCACCGCGATTGTCCGCATGTCGCTCTCCTCAAGCGTGGATCCACCTCTTCACGCTCGCCCAGACCGGCCTGCATGTCAATTCCAACCGCGCTTCTGGTAGACGATCCGTCTGGCGGGCCACGGCCGAGCCTGCTAGGCTCAGCTCATGCGACTCTCTTTCTGCTCCTGTATGCTCTTGTTGCTCCTGTCCGCCTGCGGCCCGAAGCGGCCGGGCATCTCCTTGATGGCGGCCGTGGCCTCGGGCGATCTGGAAAAGGTCAAGGCCCACTTCTACTGGGGGACCGACGCCGACACGCGGGATCGCCTCGGCCGCTCGCCCCTGCACCTGGCCGCCGATCGCGCAGACCTCTCCCTGGCCGCCTACCTGCTCGCCCAGGGCGCCGATCCGAACGCCCGCGACCTGGACGGCTGGACGCCCCTGCACGCGGCCGCGGCCGCGGGCAGCATCGACTGCGCCCGCCTGCTCATGGATCACGGCGCCGAGGTCGACACATCGAGCGAGGCCGGCTGTACGCCCCTGCACTGGGCCGCGCACGCCGGCTCGGCTGGGCTCGTCGCGCTGCTCGCCGAGCGCGGCGCCGCGATCCACAGCCCCGACCGGAAGGGCCAGACACCGCTCGGCCGGGCCGTGCAGCGCCAGGAGCGGGCGGCTGCCCGGGCCTTGATCACGGCCATGCAGGTCGGGGCGGTCGACGGCCCGGACAAGCACACGCCCCTTCACTGGGCCGCGCTCCTGGACGACGAGGAGCTCGCCGCCGAGCTGCTCCAGCGCGGCGCCGAGATCAACGCCCGCGACGCTCACGGGCGAACGCCGGCCAGCCTCGCCGAGCGCGAGGGCCACTCGAAGATGCGCGACTTCCTCGTGTCCCGGGGCGGCACCTGCGATCCCCCCAGACCGCCGGCGGTCTCGTACCCCGAGTGGGTGCTTCGCGGCAGCGGCTTGTTCGCCTCCGGCGGCGAGCCGGCCCTGTACGGCGTGGGATTGGTCTCCGGGATCCGCAATGTCGCCCTCGCCCGCACGACCGCGGACAACCGCGCCCGGCGGGAGCTGCTGCGGCAGATCGAGCTCCTCGTGGACCGCTGGAACGAGAGCCCGCCCGAGCCGATCTCGCAGCTCGGCGCCACCCAAGTCCGCAGGCAGGTGATCGCGGGCACGCTGCACGGCGCCCAGATCGTCGATCACTGGATGGACCCCGCAGACGGCAGCCTCTACGCCCTGGCCCGGCTCGACTGGCAGGCCATCGAGTCGAGCCTGGCCGCGGACGACAAGCTCCCCGCGCGCGAGCGCCAGCTCTTCCTCGAGCGCTTGCCGCAGCTCTTCGACGACCTGCAATCGAGATCGAAGAAAGCGGGGCCTTGATAAGGAGAGGAGAGCCCATGTTCATCGCCCACGTCTTCGTCCGCGTCAAGCCAGAGAAGGTCTCGGCCTTCAAGGAGGCCAGCCTGGACAACGCCCGCCACAGCGTCCAGGAGCCGGGCGTGGCCCGCTTCGACGTCATCCAGCAGCGCGACGACCCGAGCCGCTTCGTGCTGGTCGAGGTCTACCGCACGGCGGACGATCCGGCCCTGCACAAGCAGACCGCGCACTACGCCCGCTGGCGGGACGCGGTGGCCGAGATGATGGCCGAGCCCCGATCCAGCATCCAGTACGAGAACGTCTTCCCGGGCGAGGACGGCTGGGACTCGGCCGGATGAAGCGCTTCGAGCTCGCCACCGCCGCCCGGATCGTGTTCGGGCCCGGCTGCTCGGCCGAGCTGCCGTCACTGGCCGCCGAGCTGGGATCGCGGGCGCTCTTCGTGACCGGCAGCCGGCCGGATCGCAGCGCCGAGCAGCAGGACGCCTTGCGACGCGCGGGCCTGGCGCTCGAGGTCCTGTCGGTGAGCAACGAGCCGGACATCGCCGCGGCCGAGCGCGTAGCGGCCGCGGCCAGGCATGCCGGCTGCGACCTGGTCATCGCCATGGGTGGGGGCAGCGCCCTGGACGCCGGCAAGGCCGCGGCGGCCCTGGCCGCCAATCCGGGCGAGGCGCTCGACTACCTCGAGGTCGTCGGCCGCGGCCGAGCGCTCCCGCATGATCCCCTGCCGGTGATCGCCGTGCCCACCACGGCCGGCACTGGCTCCGAGGTCACCCGCAACGCGGTGCTCGCGAGCCCGGCCGAGCGGGTCAAGGTGAGCATGCGCCACGCGCGGCTGCTGCCACGGCTGGCGCTGGTGGATCCCTCGCTCTGCCTGAGCGTCCCGCCGTCCGTCACCGCCGCGACCGGCCTCGACGCGCTGACCCAGTGCATCGAGCCCTTCCTGTCGAAGCGGGCCAACCCGCTTTGCGACGCGATCTGCCGTCAGGGCATCCAGCTCGCGGCCCGCTCGCTGCGCCGGGCCTTCGAGGACGGCCGCGACCTGGAGGCGCGCTGCGACATGTCGCTCGCCAGCCTGTGCGGCGGCCTGGCCCTGGCCAACGCCGGCCTGGGCGCGGCCCACGGCTTCGCCGGGCCGATCGGCGGGATGTTCCCGGGCGCGCCCCACGGGGCCGTCTGCGCCCGCCTCCTGCCGCACGTGCTCGAGGCCAACCTGGCCGCGCTCTGCGCCCGGGCGCCCGGCTCGCCGGCCATCGACCGCTTCGACGAGCTCGGCCGTTTGCTGACCGGTCGCCCCGGCGCCCGGGCAGCCGACGGGATCGACCTCGTGCGTGCGCTCTGCGAGGCGCTGGCCGTGCCGCCGCTGTCCGCCTACGGACTCTCCGAGGACGATCTCGACAGCGTGGTGGACCGGGCCGAGAGAGCGAGCTCCATGAAGGCCAACCCGGTAGAGCTCACCCGCGACGAGCTGGCGCGAATCCTGCAGGCTGCGATCTGATCGCACAGGAGCTCGAGGGCCGCCCGGCGCCGATCCTGCGACGCATCGGTTCACCGAGCCAGACAGTCTCCTCACCTGGAGAGGACAAAATAGAAATCGACGTTGTTGTCCTGGTAGATCATGTGAAACCAGGCGTAGCCCAGGTGGTCGACGGCATACTGCAGCACATCGCAGATGTTACGCTCGTTGAAGAAGCTCACGTGGGGCGAGAAACGCGTTGCCATGAGACCGTCCAGGTTGCCGCCGTGATAGGAGACCCAGGTCTCGAAGTGCTCCCGGAGCAGCTCGAAGCCCCCGCGGCGGTATTCGCTCATCAAAAAGTCGAAAGACGATGGCTGCGCCCGGTAGTCGAAACATCCCTGGATGTGCGGGACGATCGCCAGGACCTTGCCGTGTGGCCGGAGCTTCCTCCCCCAGTGCTCGAGGTGGCCCAGGGGATTGACCAGGTGCTCGAAGAGGTGCGAGGAGAAGACGAAGTCCAGCGAGCCGTCGGCCGCCGGCAGATCGTGAGCCGAGCCTTGCTCGTACCTCTCCCACTCCGAGCCGTCGACCTCGTATCGCCGGTCGTCGTTGTAGCATCTCTCCCACTCGTCTCTGCTGCGCATCTCCAGGTAGCGGACTCGGCATTCGGGACCCGGGGCGATCTGGGGTCTGTGTCCCGGGCCGAGCTCGATGCCTTCTCCGACCGCCAGTCCGATGATCCAGTCCCGGTAGAGCATCTGGTTGATCGCCAGGAACACGGGGCAGCCGGCGGTCTCGGGTACGCGGATGTGGAGATCGAGGTCGGAGAGGAAAGGGCGGTCCAGGGAAGGCCACGGGATCCTGACCGGCGTCAGGTTCCGATCGAGGCAGTGCCGCCACGAGCCGACCGGCTCGAGCCGATCGTACTTCTCGAAGATCGACACCTCCAGGGAGACGGAGTCGCTCTGCGCCGGCTGCGCATCGCCTTGCGGATGGAGGCAGGCGTGCCAGCCCACGGAGGCAGGGCGCATGCGAAACGGATACCATCGATTGATATCGCGCAGCTCCAGGGCGATCCCGTGGCTCGGCGTGATCAGAAACCCGGAGTAGGTGGGCGTATCGCCTCTCGAGTAGGCGGCCGCGCTGGGCGAGCTGCCCCCGATCAGCCCTTTGAGACCGAAGATCCTGGCGTTCTCTCCGACGACCAGGTTCGCATCACCGCGCCGGGCCATGTCCACGAGGTTCATGCTGCTGCTCGCTCCCGTGTCAACTCGAGGCCCATCCTATCACATCCCCCACGACGGTCGGCTAGATCCCGTCGAGCCGGACGCCCGATCGTCGAGACGACCAGGCCCATGGAGCCGAGCAGCACGCTCAGGGAGTCCGCCTGCACGACGGTGACCGTGAAGCGCGGCACGCACCACAGGACGAGCAGCAGGTGGAGCGCCATCCCGACGGCGCCGAGGAGCACGAGCAGCAGGCCCAGGATCCGGAGGTGCCTCTGTGCCCTGTCGTCCTCCATCGCCCGCGGTCCTCGCTCCCCTCTCAGTGCGGTCCACAGGCTCTATCCCAGTCCGGTCATGATCCTGAATGCGATGTGTCCGATATCCGCATTTTTGTTGGGTAGATTTCGCCATGCTCGCATGTCGCGATCCTGATCCGCCCATCGGTGAACCGGTGTCCGACTCCGAATGCGTTCACACCCTCGAGCTCGTACCCGCCATCGATAAGCAGCCTCGACAGCCTCTCCGTTCCATCTCGTACGACCCTCACGTCGACCAGGACATCGGCGTCCACCGTGCCGCGAGGCGGAACCCGACCCCGCTCCCAGGCGTGAAGCGCCACCATCTGTGCGCCGATGAGGGTCCAGGCCTCGGGCTGCCTGGATGCCAGGTCGAGCAGGGCGTCCCATACCGCGCCCGAGGCTGGATCGATGGCGGTCAGGTCGACCATTGCGCTTCCACCTGCTCGAGCAAGCGCTCTCCGGCCCGGCGGGTGCGGGCATCGTCGGAGTCGAGCAGGTCGACGCCGACCACCGGCGCCGGCGCTACTCGACAGCCCTTCTCGAACGGCCAGAGCTCGGCGACACAGCGGACGAGCAGGTTGGGCCGCTGGGAGGGCTGGAGGGCGTATCGCCTTGTCAAGCGCTGCATGATCGCATCCTGCGCGTAGACCTCGGCCTGCCCTGGTGCCATCAGGTCGATGCCGAGCTCGGCGGCTGCGCTGATCCCGGTTCGAACCGCGTTCCCGTCGTTCTCGATGCGTTCCAGGTCCGAGGGGTGGGCCTGGAGGCGGTGCAGGACGGCGCGCCTCCGGAGCCTGGGGGCGAGTGCAACGAGCCCGCGCTCTCTCATTCGCCGCTGGATCCGGGACCTCTCCCACGGCGACAGCCAGTCCGGCCGCTCGCCCGCGGCTGTCATGAGAAGCCCCCAGGCCTGGTTCGGATTGAACGGCCGGCCTGCCGGCCTGGCGTCGTCCTTGCGCCGGTCGATGCTCTCCAGGGAGACCAGCCAGCGACCGCCCACCTTCACGGCATCGAGGAGGCCGGCGGCGATCATCGCCCGCACCCGCGCCTGGTTGACTCCCAGGCGAGCAGCGGCTTCGGCGACGGACAGGGGCGCGGCAGGCATCTTCGCCTCCGGAGTGCCTTTGCGTGAATTGTAGCGGAACCGCTATAATTTATGCAAGATCCAGGATCAGAGAATCAGAGAATACCTGCGGACCCCGGGCCGGTGGAGCAGCACCAGGGCGTAGATGGAGACCGGCAGGTCCAAAAACCCATGGCCGGAGCGCATGCATCCGTGTCATCCTGGAGAAAACACGCCTCCGGCGAGGTCTCGAGATGCGATGACGCCTTTCCTGTCCGTGTACCTGGGCGTCTGGCTCTGCCTGTGCGCGGCCGGTCTGGTCTTCCTGGTCGCGGACCGGCGGCGCCTGGCGCTCTTCGAGGCAGCCTACTGGCGATTCCTCTGCCCGGGCTGGAAGCTCGCCACCTTCGGCCTGGCCGCGGCCGGGCTCGTGCTCATCGCGCCCTACACCGGCGATCACACCTGGGACTACTGGGACGCGGCTTTCATGTCGCTCCTGACCTTCACCACCGCGCCCTGGGCCGTGGGCACGCTGTACCGCGGAGTCCTGGGGCGGCTGCCCGCGCGCCAGATCTTCCCGGCGGCGGTGGTGTGGATGTTCGCGACGAGCTGGTCCTATGACCTGTACATTCTTCTGCGGGACGGTGTGTATCCCATGACCTGCTGGTCCAACATCGTGCTGAGCTCCATGCTCTACGCCGGCGGCGGTCTGCTGTGGAGCCTGGACTGGAGCGAGGGCCAAGGTGTGTTCTTCGCCTTCACCCGGCCCGACTGGCCGCGCCTTTCCGACCGGCGGGCCTTCGGGCGCATCTTCTGGTATGCCCTGCCCTTCATGCTGGGCGCCGCGGCCATGATGCTGCCCTTCTTCGTGCGCTGCGGGTGAAGCGCGAGCTCACTCGTCCTCGTCGTCTTCTTCGTCCCAGTCCTCGTCGTCCTCCGTGGGCTCCTCCACCGTCGTGCACTTGTCGGAGAGCCCGAGCTCGTCGAGCCGGTCCAGGACCTCCTCGCAGGCGCGGCCGACCTCGGGCTCGAAGCGGAGCAGGTAGATCACCGTGTCATTCCGCGGGCACGGCCCTCGCCAGCCTGGCGAGCGCCTCGCGAAGCCTGGAGCGGGGGATGCCCGCGATCTCGATCGCCATCTCGGGGTCCGCGCCCTTGCCGGTCTCGACCGAGAGCTTCGCCTCGGGGGCGATGGCGCGAAGCGAGCGCAGGGCCTCTGCTTGCCAGGCGGGCTTGGCCTGGGTTCCGGGGAAGGGATGGGGCTGCTGCTTCACGCGCTGGATCTGGATACGCTGGGCTGCGCCCTTGATCTCGCGGACGGTGGCGTCCTTGAACGGCTTGACGACGGTCTTTCCGTCCTTGCGGGTCTCGACCTGGTAAGCCAGCACGTCCACGGGGCGATCTTCCTCCGGGGTGGCGACGGCCAGCTCGATGGCGGCCATCAGCTTGCTCTGCCCGTGCTTGCGGGCGGTCGCGCGGCTGAAGTTGCGGGCCAGATCCATGAGCCGGTAGGCCGTGCTGCGGCCGATGTCGACGCCTTTCTTCCCGATGTACTCCTCGAAGGACTTGAAGTCTTCCTGGGTGTAGAGAGCGCCGTCGTGGACGCGGATCAGGCACTGGCCCAGCTCCCAGAAGCGCTCGCCGATCTCCTCCTTGAGGCGGAGGATCTTGGCGGTCTCCTTCGCGAGCTCGGTAGTGGGCTGGAGGGGCTTTGCGGGCTTGAGCGGGCGGGGGGTGGCCTTGATGGGCTTCAGCGGCTTGAGGGGCTTGGTTGGCCTCAGGGGTTTGAGCGGCTTCTGGGGCATGGGTGGCCTCCGGTATTGGGTGGGGACCATTGTACCTTGGAATTGGATGGGCAGATGAGGGCATGTAGGGAAAAGTGGTAATTAAGCGAAATTTAGATCGGTAGGTGGATGATTGTCACGGCGAAACCGTGTCCCAACGCTACCGAGTCAGGATCCGGTTGCAACTCAAAATTGCCTGATGTATCAGTGAGTTGCGCGACACAGATCG
>JAFGRB010000052.1 GCA_016935365.1 Deltaproteobacteria bacterium | reverse complement strand
CGATCTGTGTCGCGCAACTCACTGATACATCAGGCAATTTTGAGTTGCAACCGGATCCTGACTCGGTAGCGTTGGGACACGGTTTCGTCACCACTTTTATCCACTTGCTGATCTAAATTTCGCTTAATTACTACCTTTCCCTACATGCCTAGGCGGCCCTCCCGACAGCGCCCATGACGAACAACACGACCACCAGCACGAAGCCGACGAGCAGCGGCGACAGGTAGGCCATGATCAGGCCGGCCGTGGCGCCGGCCGAGGGGGGCTTGAGGGCGATCATCTCGGCCACCTGTAGCACGAGGGCGTCGCGCCGGTAGGCCTCGGCGATCGAGAAGACGCGCTCGATGCGGTCGTCGATGGCCAGCAGGGTCTGCTCGTCGAGCTCGGCCGGGTCGGCGAGCCCCTCGGCCTTGAGCTGCTCGGCGATGGTGCGCAAGCGGTAGTTGGTCGGCACGCGCATCAGGGCGAACAAAGCCAGGGCGTAGAGCAGCCAGAAGTCCATCCACATGCCGACCAGGACCAGGCCGATCTTGCCGCTGCCGGACTGGTCTCCGGTCCGGCCCGTCTGGATCACCTGGCGAAGGATCGAGCCGCGCCGGGCCCGGCGCTCGGCCGGGCTCTCCTCGGGCACCTCGGGCCCTGAGGGACGGGACGTCTCGCTCGCGTCGCCGGGTACGCTTCCAGAGTCCATGAGCTCCCCCAGAAGCATCTTCATTGCGCCTGGCTAAACAGGTACACCCCAACTGCAGTGAGAACTGCGCCGCCGGCAATAAATCCCAGAGCGAGACCATCATTGCTTCGTTCTTCGCTCGTCAGGCAAAAGACCTTGCCGCCGGGACAGTGGTCCAGAGCATGAATCCCCGTCAACAAGACGATGAATCCCGTGCCTGCCGTCGCATAAGCGGAGTACCTCTTCGCCCGATTGGTGCATGAACAGCAGAGCAGGATCAACAAGACGCAAACCCAGAGCAATCCCCTTGGCCTGATCCGTCGAGTCATGCTGGCTGCAGCTCCTCGAGAAGATGCCTTGACATGAACGCCACCCTAGCACGGAAACAAGGCGAGTCCGCTGCATTTGTCCGTAATACGGTGAAGCTTCACCACGACCGGGAACCCCCTTGAAATCCCCCCGCGGAAACGTGAACATGATTCGCGCCTTAACGCGACCGGATTGGAGCTCACCGATGCGACCGATGCGATTGCCAGCGATGGCCGGGCTCGCGCTCACGGGCCTCATGCTGTGCACAGTCCACTGCGGCTCCGAAGGCAGCCAGGACCCGTCAGACTGCTCTCCGATGACCGCGACGCCGGTGAGCGGAGAGGCCTTCACAGGCAGCGACGCATGTGCGGGCGTGGCTGAGAACGGGGTCTACCGTTATCCGGGCGGCCAGAACGACCTCAATGACGCATACTGTGAGACGCTCGAAGCCTGCTCGGCAGGCGCCTGCCCGGCCGCGCCGGGATCCCCGGCCGGATCCATGCTGGTGTACGTCTTCGGCACGGCCACCGGCTGCAGCGCCGCGGCGAGCATCGAGGAGGTCCGGGACTGCGGCAACCGCATCGAGGTCGACTACCGCGTCGAGGGCAGCGGCGCGTGCGCCACGACCCTCAACGCGTGGGCTTCCGTCTGGGTCGAGGACAGCGATCTGACGGTGCAGTTCAATCCGCTTCCATGAGCCCGAGGCCGTGTTCTGCCGAGGTGAGCGCATCGAGCGCCATCGGACCGCCGAGAGGGCCGCTGGCTGATCGCGCAGCATGATCCTATGATCCCGAAGACCGCAGCGGTTGCCCCATCCGCCGGGTCCTGCTAGAGACTGTAACAGATGCACCGAAGGGAGCTTATGACCGTGCAAGCGACTCGCGACAGTATGCTGCGCTGCCACTGCCACCACGCCGAGGCCGGAGACGTCCTGGACTTGCTGGGCGTGGACCCGGTGGTCGGTCTCGACCGTTTCGAGATCGAGCACCGGCGTGAGCAATTCGGGCCCAACGTCCTCTCCGAGAAGAAGGAACGCTCGGCCTGGGTCCTCTTCCTGCTCCAGTTCCATCAGCCCCTGGTCTACATCCTGCTCGGTGCGGGCCTGGTCACGGCGCTGCTGAACGAGGTCGTCGAGACCGGCGTGATCCTCGGGGTGGTGCTGGTCAACGCCATCGTCGGCTTCCTCCAGGAGGCCAAGGCGGTGCGGGCCATCCAGGCCCTGGCCCGGGGGCTCAGCAGCGAGACGACCGCGCTGCGCGCCGGCAAGCGGACCCGCCTGCCTTCCGCCGAGCTCGTGCCCGGCGACGTCGTCCTGCTGCAGGCCGGGGACCGCGTGCCGGCCGATCTGCGCCTGCTGCAGGCCCGCGAGCTGCGGGTGAACGAGTCGGCGCTGACCGGCGAGGCCCTGCCGGCCCTCAAGGATCCCGCGCCGGTAGCTCCAGACACGCCGCTGGGCGATCGCCACAACATGGCCTACTCCTCCACCCTGGTGAGCTCGGGCACCGGCACCGGGGTGGTGGTGGGCACGGGGGACGCCACCGAGATCGGCCGCATCTCGCAGATGATCGCCTCGGCCGACGTGCTCCAGACCCCCCTGACCCGAAAGATCCGGGCTTTCTCCCATCGGCTGCTGCTGGCCATCCTGGTCCTGGCCGGCCTGACCCTCGCCGCCGGTCTGTGGCACGGCCACTCGCTCGGCGAGGTCTTCCTGGCTTCGGTGGCTCTGGCCGTGGGAGCCATCCCCGAGGGCCTGCCGGCCGCGGTGACCATCATCATGGCCATCGGCGTCTCCCGCCTGGCCAGGCGCCGGGCCATCATCCGCCGCCTGCCGGCGGTCGAGACCCTGGGCAGCACCACGGTGATCTGCTCGGACAAGACCGGCACCCTGACCCAGAACCAGATGACCGTCCAGCGCCTCGCGGCCGGCGGCCAGCGGTTCGAGGTGAGCGGGGTGGGCTATGGATCGGACGGGGCGATCACCCTCGGCGGCGCGCCGGCCGCGCCCGAGCCCGGATCGCCGCTGGCCGAGATCCTGCGCTGCGGGATCCTGTGCAACGACGCCGAGCTGATCGAGGTCGACGGCCGCCCGGCGGTCCAGGGCGATCCGACCGAGGGGGCCTTGCTGGTCGCCGCCGTCAAGGGCGGGCTGGATCTCAACGAGCTGCGCCGAGCGGCTCCGCGGCTCGACGAGATCCCCTTCGACTCCGCCCGCCAGTACATGGCCACGCTGCACGATACCGGCGCCGCCCGCCCGCGGGTCGCCTACTTGAAAGGCTCTCTGGAGAGCCTGCTGCCACGCTGCCGGGCCGCGCTCGGCCCGGCGGGCGAAGAGGACCTCGAGCCGGACGCGGTGCAGGCCGGGGCCCGGGCGCTGGCCGGGGAGGGCCTGAGGGTGCTGGCCCTGGCCCGCAAGGAGCTGGGCCCGAAGCAGCGGGAGCTGCCGTTGCGGGACGTGGCCGACGGACTGGTCCTCCTCGGGCTGCAGGGCATGCTCGATCCGCCGCGCCCGGAGGCCGCCGCGGCCGTGGCGGCCTGCCAGGGCGCCGGGGTGCGGGTGAAGATGATCACCGGCGATCACCTGGCCACCGCCGTGTCCATCGCCGGGCGCATCGGTATCGACGGGGCCGAGTCGGCCCTCGACGGCCGGGAGCTCGCCGCGCTCTCCGACGACGAGCTGATCGCGCGCGCCGGGGACACGGCGGTCTTCGCCCGGGTGTCGCCCGAGCACAAGCTGCGCCTGGTGGAGGCCCTGCAGGTCCGGGGCGATGTCGTGGCCATGACCGGAGACGGCGTCAACGACGCTCCGGCCCTGCGCCGGGCGGACATCGGCGTGGCCATGGGCCTGGGCGGCACCGAGGTGGCCCGCGAGGCCGCCGACCTGATCCTGACCGACGACAACTTCGCCACCATCGAGGCCGCGGTCGAGGAGGGCCGCGGGGTGTTCGACAACCTGCAGAAGTTCATCGCCTGGACCCTGCCGACGAACGGCGCCGAGGCGCTGGTGGTGCTGCTGGCCATCCTGCTCAACCTCGGCCTGCCCATCCTTCCGGTGCAGATCCTGTGGATCAACATGATGACCGCCGTCTGCCTGGGCATGATGCTCGCCTTCGAGCCCAAGGAGCGGGGCATCATGGACCGGCCGCCGAACCCGCCGGGCGCTCCGCTGCTGAACGCCACCCTGCTCGGGCGCATCGTCCTGGTCAGCGTCCTGCTGTGCGCCGGCGTGTTCGCGGTCTACGAGTGGGAGCTGGCCCGGGGGATGGGCGAGGCGGCGGCCCGCACCTCGGCGGTGGCGGCGCTGGTGTTCGGCGAGACGTTCTACCTGTTCAATTCACGGTCGCTCACCCGCTCGTTCCTGTCGGTGGGTCCGTTCACCAATCCCTGGATCTGGCTCGGGGTGGGGCTGATGACCGCCATGCAGCTGCTGTTCACCTACCTGCCGCCGCTGAATGCCGTCTTCGGCTCCGCGCCGCTCGACGCAGCCGCCTGGCTGCTCGTCGCCGGAGTGAGCCTGGCCTTGTCTCTCGTCGTCGGCGGGGAGAAGTGGCTGCGCTCCCTGCGGCGTTCGCAGTGAAATCCGCTACCGCGCTCGCGCCATCTCCTTGTTCTATCGTTTTCAGCCGCTGAGGATCTCCTCCACCCTGCCGTTGTCGACGTCCATGATGTAGGGGATGCCGCTGATCTCGGCAGCCTCGAGGGTGAGGGCCGCGAGGTCTGAGCGCGCGATGTGGGCCAGCGAGAACTTGCGGCTCCCGGCCATGAGCTGCCTGAGACCCTGGGCGAGCCGCTCGTAGTATGTGTACAAGCCGATGGCGCCCGGAGGCAGGGCCTCGAACTCCTCGTCGCCGAGCTCCTTGCGGAGCTCGCCGGCCGTGACGAAGATCTCGTCCTTGGTGGAGCCGAAGCGCTCGACGTAGACGGGCAGCTGGTTCGCCTGGATGGCCATGCCGATCGTCTTGCCCACCATGGCGGCCGCGATGGGCCCGCGCGCCATGC
Organism: Deltaproteobacteria bacterium; assembly: GCA_016935365.1. GTDB lineage: Bacteria > Myxococcota > B64-G9 > B64-G9 > B64-G9 > JAFGRB01. Next base: position 11,731 of record JAFGRB010000052.1, on the reverse strand, counting down.
CGACGAGCTTCACGAAGGGGGCGCCCATCGCCAGCCCCTTGAAGATCTGGTCCTCGAAGGTGAAGCCGCCCGCGACCGCCAGGGCGGGCAGGTGCTCGCCGCGGTCGGCCAGGCGCCTGGCGAAGCGGTAGAGGAGGGAGTGCAGCTCGACCGGCGGCACGCCCCACTCGTTCATCATGCGCCAGGGGCTCATGCCGGTGCCACCGCCCGCCGCGTCCACCGTGAGGAGATCGAGCTTGTACTTGGAGGCGAAGCGCAGCGCCAGCGCCAGGTCCGCAGGGCGATAGGCGCCGGTCTTGAGGAAGACGTACTTCGCGCCCGCCTTGCGCAGCTCGCCGATGCGCTTCGCGAAGGACTCCTCCGAGACCATTCCCACGCGCGAGTGGCGCTCGAACTCCTTGAAGGAGCCGCGCTTGAAGGCCTCGACGACGTGGGGGAGCGTGGGGTCCGGCAGCACCACGTAGCCGCGCTCGTGGAGGAGCCGAGCCTTCTCGAGGTCGCGAATCTTGACCTCGCCGCCGATGTCCTTTGCGCCCTGGCCCCACTTGAGCTCGACGCACTCGACGCCGAGCTCCCTCAGGGCATACTCCTGGGTGCCGAGCAGCGTGTCCTCGACGTTCGCCTGGACGATGATGGCGCCCCAGCCGTCGCGCTGGTGCTCCTTGAAGAGCTTGACGCGGCGCTTCAGGTCGGCCGTATCCACGACCTTGCCGGCCTCGAGCTTCGTCTCGGGATCCATGCCGACGACGTTCTCGCCGATGGTGAGCCCGGTGCCGGCCAGCGCGGACCCGACGGCGAGCCCCTCCCAGTTGTTCTTGGCGATGTTGGTCGAGCCGATGCCGGGAATGAGCCACGGGTAGCGGAACTTGATGCCTCCGTCGTGGCCGAAGCGGACCTCGATGTTCACGGCGGGGAAGATGGCCTTGTCGCTGTCGGCCTCGATGCCGTGGGCGCCGACGCAGGTGCCCATCACGTTGAAGTGCGAGTAGTCGACGGGGTAGGTCTTCTCGGCGGCGGTGGTGATGACCCCGAAGGGCTGGGGGTAGATGACCTCGTGGCCCCGGTAGGCCGACTTGCCTATCTCGCACATCCCGATGCACCCGTCCACGCACGTGACGCACATGCCGGAGGCGGGGACGACCGAGCCCTCGGTGCGGTTCTTGGTAAGGGTCGCGGCCGACGAGTTGACCCTGGAGAGCGAAGTGAACATGCGTTGTCCTCCTCTTGGCGGTTCCTTCAATCCTTCTTGATCTCGCACGCCACGCAGGGGTCCATGTAGCACATCATGTCGTGGAACCTGTCTTTCTCTATGCAGGGCGGCTGCAGGTTGGCGCAGGCCCCGCAGACGGCCTTCTCGGGCTCTGTGTAGGTGCAGCGCAACGTGCAGGCGGGGCAGACGTAGATGCAGCCCCCGCATTGGCGGCACTGACCGGAGACGGCGTCGAAAGGCGTGCCGATGGAGCGCTTTTCCCCGCGGCCCCGGAAGCCGATGGCCTTGGCCATCATCTGCTCCTCGCACATCCGGACGCAGAGCCCGCACAGGATGCAGGTCTCGTACTCCTGCTTGAAGCGCTGCCGCATCACGCCGTGGGCGGAGGCGAGGTCCTGGATGACCTTCGACTGCGGGCAGGACGCGAGCAGCAGCTCGATGATCATCCGGCGCGCCTTGACGACGCGCTCGGAGGCCGTCCGGACCTTCAGCCCTTCCTCTGCGGGGTAGGTGCACGAGGAAACCAGCCGCGCCCGCGGGCCCTCGCCGATCTCGACCACGCACAGCCGGCAGGCACCGTAAGGCGAGAGCCCCTCCATGTGGCAAAGCGTGGGGACAGGAAAACCCAGAAAGTGAGCCGCCTCGAGCAGCGTCGTGCCTTTCTCCACGCTGACGTTCAGGCCGTTGATCGTCAGGTTGATCATGCCCGGTTCCCTTTCGTCCCGGCCGCCGCCGCCCCGCCGTGCTCGGCATCGGGCTGCGTGAACTCGAGGTCGCATCTCAGGCACCGGCGAGCCTCGTGGATCGCCTCCTGCTCCCCGATGCAGCGGTCGACCTCATCGAAACAAAAGGCCCTTTCTTTCACGGAGAGCGCGGGCGGGCGTACCCGTGCGGCCGGTTCTTCGTCCTTCGCCCCTTCATGCGCGGGGATGAACACGCCAGGAAGGACGGCGGTCGCGGGCTCTTCCAGTGGCTCCCCGTCGAGATATCGCCGGATCGCGCGCGCGGCTTTCTTGCCCGCGGCGATCGCCTCGATCACGGTCTTGGATCCCGTCACGACGTCCCCACCGGCGAAGACCCCAGGCCGGTCCGTGGCGAGCGTGCGCCGGTCCGCGGCCAGGGTCCCGGACTTCGAAAGGCCGAGGCCGGAAAGGCAAGAGGTCCCCGGCTGCTCGCCGATGGCGGCGATCAGGGTATCGATCTCCTCCTCGAACTCCGAGCCCTCCACGGGGACCGGCCTCTTCCTCCCGCTCTGGTCGTAGTCGCCCAGCGCGTTGCGGGCGAAGCGCACGCCGGCGACCTTTCCGTTCCGGACCACGACGGCGAGCGGGGAGACCAGGGGGACGATCTCGATCCCCTCCTCGAGGGCCGCCTCGATCTCCTCGCGGTACGCGGGCATCTCCGCGATGGTGCGGCGATAGAAGATCGTCACGCGTTCGACCTTGTTCTGCCGGAGGGCCACCCTCGCGGCGTCGACTGCGGAATTGCCCCCGCCGATCACGCCGACCCGTCCCGCGGCCAGCTCCTCGCCCTCCAGGTTGAAGGCCTTCAGAAAGCGAATGCCGGGGAGCACGCCCTTCGCGTCCTCGCCCTCGATTTGCAGTCGCCGGCTCTGGTGGGACCCGATGGCGACGTACACGGCATCGAAGCCGTCGTTCAGGAGGCCGTCGACGCTGATGTCCCTGCCGAGAGCGGATCCGAGGATCACATCGATGTTCTCGTTCATGAGGGACGCGATCTCCCGGGCGAGGACTTCTCGGGGGAGCCTGTACGCCGGGATACCGCAGATGAGCATACCGCCGGGCTTCGATTCCGCCTCGTGAATCGTGACGCGGCATCCGGTCAGCGACAGGAGATGCGCGGCGGTCAATCCCGACGGCCCGGCGCCGATCACGGCGACCTTCGGGGCGTCCTTGTATGCCTTCGGGACCTTCGCCTGGAAGGCTCCGGGATCGGCGGTGTCGGTCACGAAACGCTTGAGCGCGCGGATGGCGACGGGCTCGCCCCCGCTCTTCCCGGCGCGGCAGAAGGATTCGCAGGGATGGTGGCAGACCCGGGCGCAGGCGGAGGGGAAGGGGTTGGCCTCGCGGATCACGCGGTAGGCCTCGTCGTATTCCTTCCGGGCGATGTGGGCGACGTACCGCCAGGCCTCGGTTCCGACGGGACAGGCGTTCTGGCACGGCGCGCCCACCAGCTCCTTGCACACGCCGGCGGGGCAGCGCTTGTGGAGGATATGCTCGAGGTACTCCTCGCGGAAGTAACGCAGCGTAGACAGGATGGGATTGGAAGCGGTCTGACCGAGCCCGCACATCGTCGTGTCCTTGACGACGAGGGCGAGCTCCTCGAGGAGCGCAAGATCGTCTAACGAGGCCTTCCCCTTGGTGATGTCGTCGAGGATCTCGTGCATGCGCTGCGTGCCCTTTCGGCACGTGAAGCACTTGCCGCATGATTCGTCCTTCAGAAAGGCCATGAAGTACTTGGCCACGTCGACCATGCACGTGTTCTCGTCCATGACGATCATGCCGCCGGAGCCCATGATCGATCCGGCGGCGGTGAGCGTGTCATAGTCGATCGGCATGTCGAAACGATCGGCGGGAATGCACCCGCCGGACGGACCGCCGGTCTGGACGGCCTTGACCCGCAGGCCCGTATTCGATCCGCCTCCGATCTCGTGCACGATCTGGTGGATGGTGGTGCCCATCGGGACCTCCACCAGCCCCGTGTTCATCACCTTTCCGACCAGGCTGAAGATCTTGGTCCCGGAGTTCCCGGGGACGCCGATCTTGGCGTATTCCCCCGACCCCATCGCGAAGATCAGCGGGACGTTGGCGATGGTCTCGACGTTGTTGATGCAGGTCGGCCGCCCCCAGAGGCCCTTCTCGATGGGATAGGGGGGCCTCTGCCGCGGCTCGCCGGGACGCCCCTCGATGGACGCGATCAGCGCGGTCTCCTCGCCGCAGACGAACGCCCCCGCTCCGCGCACGATCTCGATGTCGAAGCTCCGGCCGGATCCCAGGATGTTCTCGCCCAGCAAACCCAGCTCCCTCGCCTGCCTCAGGGCGATCAGCGTGTGCTTGATGGCCAGGGGATACTCGGTGCGGACGTAGACGATCCCCCTGGTCGCGCCGATGGCGATGCCGCCGATCGCCATGCCCTCGATGATTCCGTGGGGATTGCCCTCGAGAAGGCTGCGGTCCATATAGGCGCCGGGGTCGCCCTCGTCCGCGTTGCAGATGAAGTACTTCTGGGTTCCGGGCGCACTCGAGGCCTTCGCGAGCTTCCACTTGCGGCCCGTCGGGAAACCGCCGCCGCCCCTGCCGCGAAGTCCGGAAGCGAGGACCTCCTCGACGATCCAGGCCGGTTCGTTGCGTTCCAGGACTTTCTCGAGGCCCGAATACCCCCCCTTTTTGATGTAATCGAAAATGCGGATCGGGTCGATCTTCGCGTTGCGCCCGAGGATCAGCCTCTTCTGGTGCTTGAAGAAAGGAATCTCGCCCTGCGAATCGTAGCGGATGGACTCCTCCCCCCTCGACCGGTAGAGCAGTTCCTCGACCACTTCTCCCCGGACCGCGGCATCGATGATCCTGGGCACATCCTCCATGTGGAGCTTCGGGTAGAGGCGGGCGCCAGGCTCTACCACGATGAAGGGGTCCATCTCGCAGAAACCCTGGCATCCCGTGACGCGGATCGAGATGCGCGCGCTGAGGCCTTTCTCGACGATCGTCCGCTTGATGACGCGCAGGATGTCGTTCGATCCGCTCGCCTGGCCTCCGGTTCCCGCACAGATGACGAGCGTCGGTCCGCTTTCCGGCGGGGGTTCGGCGATCCTCTTCCGGAAATCTCTGAAAGCCCGAAGTGTCGTCAACCTCTCCATCGATGCATGCCTTTCGCGCTTCGCGCAGAATCGTCCTCGCAGGGTCAAAGGTCGAGAAGGTGGCCGGGGCACCCGTGGCGTGAGCATATCTGAACCACGCCCCCTCCTCGGACGATCATCGATACCATCGCCGAGCCGCATTCAGGGCACGGGACAGAACCGATCAATTCCGTGTGACAGTGGGGGCAGAAAAAATGAACGAGCGTCTGTTCCGGGATCTCGTACTCCGAAACGATGTTGCGGCTTCCGTAGAGGCAGGACAGGCACATCCACCCGTGCTTGTCGCCAAAGGACATGGTCACCCTGATTCCCGGAAGGCCGTCCACCTGGACCCTCGAATCCATGAGCGAGTGGTTGCAGCGCGGGCAGCTCAAGGTCAGCGGGAAGAGGCGTTGGTCCGTCTTCACGTCGATCACGTTGAGCCCCGCCCGGACCCTCTCCACGATCCCGGGAACGTCCGCAGGCTTGACCTGGGAGAAGTAGTGGCCGTCGACCACGACAATGGGTCCCAGCGCGCACGCCCCCAGGCAGTTCACCGTCTCGAGGCTGAACTCCATGTCCTGCGTGGTCGACCCGGCCTTGACCCCGAGTTCCGCCTCCACGGCCCGCAGGACATCCGGAGAACCTCGGACGTGGCACGCCGTCCCCAGGCAGACCGAGACGAGGTGACGGCCCCTCGGCTCGAGGCTGAAGGCGCGGAAGAACGTCGCGACACCGTAGAGGTCGACCAGGGAGCGGCCCGTCTCCTTCGCGACCGCTTCCAACGCCTTGCGGGGGAGGTAGCCGTACTTCGACTGGATCGACTCGAGGATCGAGATGATGCCGCCCAGCGCCAGGTCGTGCTCCTCGACGATCTCCCGGATCTCGTCCGGCGTGAAGCACTCGTGCTCCTCGCAGAACAGGATCGGCTGTGTGCCGTCCCCGCGAAGCGTGCAGGTCGCCAGGTGGATGCAGTTCGAGCAGAGACCGAGTGTCTCCTTGGGTTGTGCAGCCTTCGTCATGGCGATTCGCTTCTCCCCGAGCTGGCGGAAAACGACGTTCGTCTCGCCCGCCTATTATTTGTATTCCTCGCAGTGCCACACACCCCCCGGCGGTCTGGGCAACGTGCAGTCGAAACGGTTCTCGCAGTTCATGCACAAGCCCTTGAGGTCCGCCGCCTCGCGCGGCGCATCCGATTTCGGCTTCGAGATGCGGGCCGGGGGCGCCTCGACGCAGGATGCGCCCTCGCAGCGGTACTCCTCGCAGTGGAACACCGGCTTCGAGCTGCGCCCCGGAAACGTGCAGGTATCGCGTAACGCGCAGTTCACGCACAGGCCAGATACCGCCTCGGCCGCCTTCCCGCCCGAAGACTCCACCGCAGCTTTATCTCCCCTCTTCCCGTGATAGGAACGCATCTTCATCGTCGACCTCTTTTCCAAGCGAACACGGCCACGGACCTGGAAACTGAACCCTCGGTCCGAGCAAGCCCCATGCCACTGCCGCGAAGGCGCGAATGCGGCGCGGCCTGGAGCCGGATCGCGTCCGATGACGCACTTCCGTGCGGAAAAGACTCGATATTGACCCGTTCGACGCATCGAGACGCACGGCGAAACCCGCGGCTCCTGTCTCGGCGTCATTCGAAAAGGGGCGGGGAATCCTGAACCGGCGGGGCGTTTCTCCCCGGCGTGGGTGCTGCTCGGACGAGTGAGCGGGGGAGAACGCGGATTGCTCAGTTCACTGCTCGATCTCGTACTTGCGCAGTTTCTCCCGCAGCGTCTTGCGGTCGATCCCGAGGATCTCGGCGGCGCGGGTCTTGTTGCCCTCGACACTGGCAAGGACGTTGCGGATGTGCTCGGACTCGACCTCGACCAGCGATCGGTCGAGGCCAGGGCCGCAGGGCGCCGTGAACCGCATGAGGGAGGGCAGGTCGCAGACGTCGACCTGCCCGGTCTCGGACATGACGACGAGGCGCTGGACGAGGTTCTCGAGCTCGCGGATGTTCCCGGGCCAGTCGTAGGCCTTGAGGGCATTGAGGGCGAGGTCAGTAAACAGGATGGGGGGCTTCTCGAAGTCCTCGGCGAACTCGCCGGCGAAATGGTTGGCCAGCAGCAGGACGTCGTCTCCGCGCTCGCGCAGTGGGGGTGCGGCGATCGCCAGGACGTTGAGGCGGAAGAAGAGGTCCTCGCGGAAGAGTCCCTTGCGGATGAGGGCATCGAGGTTCTTGTTGCTGGCGGCGAGGATGCGGACGTCGACCTTGCGGGTCCGGTCGGCCCCCACCATGCACACCTCCTTGTCCTGGAGGACGCGGAGGAGCTTGACCTGCATGGCGGGGCTGATCTCGCTGATCTCGTCCAGGAAGATCGTGCCGCCGTCGGCCGTCTGGAAGAACCCGGCGCGCGACTCGGTGGCCCCCGTGAAGGCGCCCCGCACGTGCCCGAAGAGCTCGGATTCGAGGAGACCCTCGGGGATGCCCCCGCAGTTCACGGGGACGAAGGGCCCGGCCCGGCGGGGGCCGGAGTAGTGGATGGCGCGAGCGATCAGCTCCTTGCCGGTCCCGCTCTCCCCCGTGATGAGCACGGTGGCGTGAGTGGCAGCCGCTTTCGAGACGGCGCGTAACACCTCCTCCATCGCCTCGGATTCACCGATGATGCCGTAGGTTTCGAGGCCGGGAGGGGCGACGTGGTTCATCGAGGCTCGCCTCAGATGCAACTTCCGCAGCGCGCGGGTCACGGCCGCAAGCAGCTCCTCGTCGGTGAATGGCTTGGCCAGGTACTCCTCGGCCCCCGCCTTCACCGCCTCGACGGCGCCCTCGATGGTGGCGTAGCCCGTGATCATCATCACCTCGGTATCCCCGAGGTTCTCGCGGACGTGGCGAACGAGGTCCAGGCCGTTGGCCGCCGGCATCTTCTTGTCCGTGATCACCAGGTCCACGGTCGTGGCCTGAAGGATGCGCACTGCCTCCTCCACCCCCTCCGCGGTCCAGACGCGGTAACCGGCCAGGGCAAGGTTGCGGCGGATGACCTCGAGGGTGTCCGTCGCATCGTCCACCACGAGGATCCTCTCGCGATCGGAAGTGACGCTCACGGACTCGTTCCTCCGGTCTGCGTTCCGAAAGGTATGCGGACCTCGAAGCGCGTCCCCGCGCCCTCGCGGCTCTCGACATCGATGCTCCCGCAGTGCCCCTTCACGATGTCCCGCACGACGGAGAGCCCCAGCCCCGTCCCCTCCCCCTTCTTCGTCGTGAAGAAGGGCTCGAAGATGCGCCCGACCGCCTCCTCGTCCATCCCGACGCCCGTGTCCTCGACAAAAAGAACGACGCCATCCGGGGCGCAAGCCGTGCCGACGGTGAGAACGCCGCCCCCGGGCATCGCCTGGACGGCGTTGCTCAGGAGGTTCAATAGCACCTGGTTCATCTGCACGGCGTCCGCATCGACATCGTGTATGTCCGGCTCCAGCCGCTTCACGATCTGGATGCAGGACTTGGTGCAGCGCCCGGCGAAGAGGCATAGGACGTCCTCGACGACCTTGTTCAGCCCCACGCGCGCGATCTTCTGGGGAACGGGACGGCCGAAGGCGAGGAGCTTCTTGACGATCTCGCGCGAGTGGAGGACCGCCTCGTTGATCTTCGAGAGGTCCTCGATGACCTGCTGCGGGAGGCGCGGCGTCTTCTGGACGAGCTGGGCGAAGCCGAGGATGTTGCTCAGCGGCTCGTTGAGCTCGTGGGCGACGCTCGCGGCCATCTGGCCGATGGTGGCCAGGCGATCGGCGTGGTGCAGCTTGTTCTGGAGGAATATCTTCTCCTCCTCCGCCTGTCGCCGCTCCCAGTAGAGGCCGATCTGGGCCGCCACGGCGTCGATCAGGGCCTGCTCCTCCTTCAGGAACGGGCCCTCGCCCAGGTCCGGCACCTGGCCGAGATAGCCCACTTCCACCAAGCCGGATGGCTTCCCGTGGACGGCGATCGGCGCGGAGATCCGCTCCTTGACAGCCGCGAATCCATCTGTGACGAACAGGTGCCCCTTGAGCTCGATCCGCGCCGCGGCCTGCTTCGGGTGCTGCCAGGCCTGCGGCAACAGCTTTGCGATCTCGCCCAACGGGCGCCCGGGCTGTGTGCCCGGCTTTTCCATGGCCTTCGTGATGCCGTAGAGGCAGGTGAGCTCCTTGAGCCGCTCGCGCAGCGCCCCCAATACCCTCTGGCTCATCAGAAGCATTCCCAGCGTCTGTCCGAGGTTCTCGAAGAACTCCACCTTGTCCCTCGGGCAGAGGTCCCGCTCGCGGTCGGACAGCTGGAGAAGGCCCACGACCTCGTCGCCGGCCTTCAACGGGATCAGTGCCAGCGAGGCGAATTCCCCGGACAGCGCGATCGCGGGCTCGTGACTCCGTTCCCGGACGCGGGTGCGGATCGGGGGAAGGTTCCCTGCGTCCTCGGTGAAGAAGCTCCCAAACGCCGTGAAGTGGGGCGAGCTCGGATCGCAGGCCCCCGTGAGGATCTCGCGGCGGAGGCGTTCGAGCCCGGAGCCGGCCGCGCCCGTATGTTCTCCGGCGGACAGCTCCGGCAGGACTTCGAAGGCGAAGAACCTGCGATCCCGCCAGCTACCCCTCCAGCGGCCCAGGCGCCCTCCATTCGAGAGGTGCAGCTCGACCTCGTCGCAGCCCGAGTACTCGAGAACCATCTTGAGGAGCTCTGGCAGGAATGCTGGAAGGGGCTCCTCGGAGTTGACGCAGCTCAGGATCCGGTTGGATAGGTACTGGAAGTCCTCCAGCCGCTGCCGGCCAGACGCATCGGGCTGGAAGCGTCTGTTCATCCTCGCTGCCACGGTCTACCCATAGCACGCTGCGCGGCTGGCGACACTCTTTTCCTTGCGTTTGGCCTTCGGGCGGCACCTGGTCCTCTGCATCGTGGCCAGTTGCTCAGCTCGGCATCGCGCTCATCGACAGAGGTCCAGGCAGGTCGCGTCACCTCGACTAGCCGTCATCTCGCCATGCCAAGGTCGGCGATCGGTCCCGTCAAGTTGCCTTTGTGCCTCTTGGTTTCCGCTCCAGTCTAGCCCAACCATTCTCCCCGCAGCTCACACATCGCTGGAGAACCCGCTTGCCCACGGATCGCGCCTTCCATCGAACGCCCCCAGCGTCCCAGACGCTGCGCTCGTGGCCGCATTTCGGGCAGATCAGCATCCACTCCCGAGACTCGGCCTCCATGGCCTCGGCCCAGCGCCTGGGCATCAAGAAAGTGAAGAACCTCTGAATCAGGCTCATTTCGTCTCTCCTCCCGTTGCCACTGCGCGTAGATGCCATCATCCCGGTTTTGGCCCCTTGGGGCAAGCATAGGGTGGCTGGAGCGGGCCTCCCCAACCCGGCCGAGACATGCGCCTCTCTAATTCGCCAATCGAGATCCTGTTTCCATTGCCCAGAATTATCCCATCGCCCTCTTCTTCCCCGTGATGATCGCGGTGTTCGGTGCGATGCTGGCGACGAGCTCTTTGGCCGTCCGGACGGTCACTTGCTTGACGGGCTCGTTCGCCGCCCGGGCGGTGGTCCCCAGGACTCCATGACAATACGAGGGCTGCCCTGCTTCGTCCAGCGCCAGGCCAACAGGATGGTCAACAACAGCCACAGGCCACCGCGATCCCCACTGCGACACGCGCAGCCCGAGGGCACGCCGTGATCGGGATCGCCGCGTTCTGTGTCGCCGCCCGGTTCCACACCTTCCCCGCTGCCGTCCGGATCCCCGCCATCCCCGCTGCCGTCCTGATCCCCGCCATCCCCGCTGCCGTCAACATCAAAGCCAAGCTCGGCAACCATCACGTCAGGAGACCGCTCGTGCTCGAACCATCCCCCATAGCCGACAGCCACGATACGCCCATCTCCGTAGCCTATCCCAAAGGACAACGAGTCCTGGCTCTCGGTATCTCTACGAAGAGTCCAGTTTTCCCCGTCAGGGGAGGACAGTATCCTCGGGCCCGCGATCACGAACAACCCATCTTCCCCTGGCCCTCCTTCTACATAGGTTACCCCACGCCAGATGGAGGCGAGGTTCCCTATCACAACGTCCTGCCACGACAAGGCATCCTGCGAGACGAGGATCTTTTCACCCATGGCCCCGACGATGACGTACTTCCCTCCCCCATACGCCACATCTTCCAACGCACCGGCACCGCCTTGGACGATGGGGGTTTGCTTGTCCCAATCCAAACCGTTTTGTGAGGTGCCGATGACCGGATCATTGCGAACACCCTCATCATCATAGCCCACAGCCACATACAGGCCATTCCCGTAGGTAATGCCCCTCAATCCGGTAGCCAACTCGGGCAGCTGCTGTTCTGCCCAGGTTTCGCCGTCATCGGATACGACGACAAACGCAAAAAAAGGCCCTGTACTACCATCGCGCCCCATACCGACGGCGACCAGTCGGTCAGTATTGTTGAATGTGATTGAAAAAAAATCACCTTCGATCCCTGCGGGAATGATCGACCAATTTCGGCCGTCTGGCGAAGAGATCATCATGCCGCGATCCCCGACAGCATAAAACGATCCAAAAGCGTGCGTGATCGATCTGAATCTCAGGGGTGTAACCGGATCTATGGAATCCCAGCTCGTGGTATCTTCCGAGGTGAGCACAATCCCATCACTTCCAACCACAACATACAAGCCGTTCGCATACGCAACGTCAT
>JAFGRB010000051.1 GCA_016935365.1 Deltaproteobacteria bacterium | reverse complement strand
TGTGAGGCGCGGAGTGCCTCGACAGGCGCATCCAGACGAGGCAATCAGCGCGAACCCGCTACATTACGGGAAATCGAGAGGCGCCATATTTCTTGCCTTCTTCTACCTGGGGCTGAAGCCCCAGGCTTTATCACCCCGCTGCTTCGCAGCGGAAGAATCGAGAGGCGTTATTTTCGGCCGGGGCCGGGGCTCCTGGCGCCCCGGGCTCGATCCACGCCGGCGCGCTGGCAGGCCTTCTCGGCCAGCCGCATGAGATCGGCATACGACATGCGCTCGATGCCCGAGGCCAGCTGGTCGACGCGGCGGAGGATCTGCATGCCGTCGAGGATGCCGTCGATGTAGCCGCGGTTCTCGGTGATCAGCAGCGGAAACGACAGCGACTGGTATGGCTTGCTCTGCCGGGCGGCCTTCAGCAGGTTGCCGACGCCGGCGTTGTAGGCTGAGATGGCCAGCGCCTGCTCGAGGCGCTTGAGCCGGCCGCGGACGACCTGCTCGCTGATCGAGAGCTCCACGAGCTCGCGGACGGTGCTATCCATCCAGCGCTGCAGGATCGCCGCTGGATCGGGCATCAGGCTGCCCGGTCCGGGCAGCACGGGCTCGGGCACCCTGCCCGCCTCGGAGAACGCCTCGGCGGTCCGGTCGAGCACCTCGATCCGCGACCGCTCCTGCAGGTCGGACTGCATGGAGAAGAGCTCGACCGTGAGCAGGTCCGCCAGCCGGCCGTCCACCCGTTTCCCCTCGGAGCCCAGGCGGCGCGTGATGTCGTCGCGCAGGCGCCGGAAGAACAGGCAGGCGGCCCGGATCGCCATGCGCGGATCGTCGAGGATCTTCTTCCTCAGCTCCTGCCAGCTCCCGATGCCCGCCAGCAGCCTGGTGCTGCCGGGGATCCGATGGCGGAAGAGCCAGACGTCCTTGACGGCGATGTTGAGGAACTGCGCCAGGGAGAAGGCCCCGGCCGAGGAGACCCGGTGGTGGATGAACTCGCTCTCCTGGATGAACAGGCGCGTCATGAGCCGGTGGTCGAGCCCGGTCGCATCGGCGGCCTCGCGGATGGTGTCCATGTAGCGCAGGCCCCTGAGCAGGCCATCCAGGGTGCGGAAGACCTCGTAGGGCTGCTGCTCGTTGTGCGCCACCTGGAGCTTGAGGTTGCGCAGCATGGCGAGGTAGCGCTGGGCCGCGAGCCGGGTGCGCACGTCGAGATCGTCGAGCGGCAGCCGGATCGGAGTGAGAAAGGCCATCCGCGCATCCCGCTCCGCAAACAGCCGCTTGACCTCGGAGTCCCGGTAGCGCCACAGCAGGACCCGGTAGCGCCAGGCCGGCAGGTCTCGCCGATTGTGGATGGCCCGGGCCTGCAGGCAGATGTCCGCCGCATCCTCCTTGCTCAGCCGCTCCAGGTCCACGGGAAAGGCGACATCCCGGCGCTGGAAGATGGACTTGAGCCAGGCCGTGAGCACGGGCAGCACGCGCTCTCTCGGAATCGCGGCCGCCTGCGAAGCGAGCAGCCTGGCCGGCACCGCGCGGGCGCCGAGCATCTCCTCGAAGAGCTTGGCGGTCCGGTCATCGATCCGCAAAAGCTCCGGATCCTCGGCCAGCAGCTTGGCGAAGTCTTTCTGGCTCTGCTTCACCAGGCGATCCAGCCTGGATGCCGCCGCCTCGTCCTCGACGAGCAATGCCAGTCCGCGGGCATCGACCAGACCGCGCAGGTCGGTCTGGAGGATGCGCCACCGCTCGCTGGGCCGGGACGCGGGCGGGGACAGCCGGAATGTCTCGTCTCCGGCGGTCGCAGGCGCCGCCAGAGAGCCGAACAGGACGGCGATCAGGCCCGGCAGCCAGAGATGTCGATCAGAACAAGCAGCCATTGACTCCGCATCCCGGCGACGCTAGCATGCCCGAGGTCGCGCTGGACAGGCAGCCTGGCGATCGAGCAGCCGTGACCAAGGTATCAAGAAGCATGGAGGTTGTCATGTTTCGGGTGTTGTGGACACTTGTCGCGATCTGCTCTTGCCTGCTCTCCTGCATGGGCTCCGAGCAGGTCAAACCAGCCGAAAACAAGTTCTACAAGAGCCCGCACGTACGCCGATGCCTGCAGTATGAAAAAGAGCACAAGGCCAGCGAGAGCAAGCACTGCTGGGCGGAGCTGCTGCGCCGCGTGGAGTCCGAGCCCGGCTTCCGACAGAAGGCAGAGCTCTCCGACTCGGACATCGTCAAGATCCGCCAGAAGTCCGGCCAGTCGGACGAGCGCTCGCACGGGCTGAACCGCGAGCTGAACCGCTGCTTCAACATCCCGAGCCTCGAGCGGGATCGGCGGGTCGCCTGCCTGAAGGCCTACCTGGCGAAGCACGATTCCGAGCTCACGATGGGAGAGCGCTACGAGATCCAGAACGCCATCGACACGACGCTGTCTGCCAAGGAGATCGCGTCGGGCAACGTGGAGGCCACGATCGAGCACGCCGGCAAGCTCCTGGGTGCCGAGCTGCACATCGAAGACGACATGCGCGTGCGGATCGATGCGGTCCTTCCGGGGCTGCTCGCCATGGCGCAGTGCCCCGCCCAGGGTCTCATCCTGGCCGTCGACGACATCTCCACCACGGACATGGACGCAACCGAGATCATCTCCCGCCTGGAGGCTTGCGAGGAGCGGCCGATCCAGCTCACGGTCCGGCACGGCGCCATGGAGGAGGTCGTCTTCTATCGGATCGAGGCCTTCTGCGGCCAGGACCGCAACGCGAAGCGCATCTGGCGGGTCGCGCTCGAGCCCAGCACCTGCACCGGCCCCGACAGCCCGGAGCTGGCGCTCGGCATCGCCTGGTGCTACCGGGCGGCCGAGGGCGTGCTGCAGGTCGCCGCGACGTGCCCGGGTTCCGCGGCCGAGGCGGCCGGCGTCAAGCCGGGGCACGATTACGTGCGCATCAACGACCAGATCGTGCTCGGCAAGACCTACCCGCAGATCACGACGCTCCTGGAGTCCGGCGAGGTCATCCGCTTCTACGAGAAGGCCGGGGCGCTGCACTCGCCCGCGCCTCTCGAGCGCAAGAAGCTGGACGAGGCCGGACGCCAGCGCTGCTGGCAGGCCATCGAGAACCTCCACAAGGAAAAGACGCGCAGGCGGCCATGATCGAGATCACGAGCTACCTCCATCGCAACTCCCTGTACGATCTCATCCAGCGCTGGATGTGCAACGATCTGCAATCCAGCGACGCGGGGCTCATCACCCGGCTGGTGCACTTCAACAACGTCTTCGTCTCGCGATACCTGCACAGCTTCTCGGAGCAGGTCTTCGGCCGTCTTCACGAGCAGGGCTTGCAGACCCGCCGGGTGCGGATCAAGTCCGGCCTCAAGGACGCCATCGTCGTCAACCCGCCGTACACGAACGATCGGATCGCGAGCCTGCTGCTCGAGTACCGGCAGCACCCCGGCCGCTACTATCGCGAGACCCCCTTCCACGGAACGCTCTACTTCACCTCGCGCAACGGCGACGACCTCTACATCGGCTCGAACCGCATCAAGCGGGTCCGGCGGCTGGCGGAGAAGATCTCCCGGCGGATCATCGACCGGATCTTCGAGGCCATCAAGGCGCGGGCGGATCACCTGGCAGAGGTCCGCGCCCGCGACATGGGGATCACCCGCTACCAGCTGGTCACGCCCCCCAGCGACATGATCGCCGAGTTCCGGCGCGCCGAGGCGCGCCTGCTCGACGATCTCCAGCACAAGCGCCCGATCGAGGACGGCAAGCCCATGGTCATCCAGGACGTGGCCGGCATCAAGGTCATCCTGGAAGACAACGAGCAGAAGCGGCTGTTCGATCTGCTCAACGCGTGGGATGCCTGCGAGATCATCGAAGTGGAGCCCCACTCGGGACGCTACAACGCCACCAACGTCATCGTCCGCTTCCGGCCGGACATCGACAGCCTGCTCGAGGAGCCGCTCAGCAGGACCATCATCCGCTTGATGCAGAGCCGCGGACTGGATCCCGACGAGGTCCCGGGCGCGTTTTCGGACTTCGTCCGCTCGGGCGAGGAGGCGGTCCACATCGAGGTCATCATCTCGAGCTACCAGGAGATGCTCGAGAGCGAGATCGGCCGCTGCATGCACGAGGACCGGATCACCGAGCAGCGATTGAGGCAGGAGTACCGCGGCCACCTGGCCAAGAACATCGAGTACTTGATGGAGTACCTCTTCGCCTCGTCGGTCTCCCCCAAGACGGAGCTGGTCGAGCTGCCCGTCCTGCTATGGAACACCTACCTGCCCGACTACTACGACGAGGTCGTCAAGGCCCTGTTCGACATTCCGCTGGTGCACGTGACGGATTGACGTCAATCCACGTCCTCTCTGCGCCCGGCGATCTTGGAGGCGAAGCGGCGCTTCTCGCGCTCCTTGCGCTCCGCATCCCAGCCGTGCTGGGTCGACAGCATCTCGCAGACCTGCTCCACGGCCTCGTCGCCGGGGTGCCCGAGGGTGCCCAGGCCCGTGCGGCGGAACATCACGTCGCACAGCGTCTGGGCCATCTCGTCCTCGATCACCATCTTCGCCTCCGCCCTGGTCTCGGGCCGGCCCTCCACCAGGCGCTCGGCCAGGCTCTCGTCTGCGCGCACCCGATCGAGCACCCGGCTCGCGCGGGCACCGTAGGTCCAGTACAGATAGCGGAGCACGTCCGTGGGAAGCAGGCCCTCGCTCGCGGCCACGGAGCTCTCGAGCCAGCTCTGGAAGCGGCCCCGCACAGCCCCCGGCAGCAAGCGACGTTCCGTCAGGCAGGCCGACACCGGCCGGTCCAGACGGATCTGGATCCGGTCGCAGAGCTTCCTGGCCAGGTTGCGCGAGGTGGTGTACTTGCCGCCGACCGCCGAGACGAAGCCCTCGAGCCCGCGGCGATGGTAGTCGATGATCTCGTAGCGCCGGGAAGCCGTGTAGACCTGGGTGTCCTGCTCCACCAGCGGCCGCACGCCCGCGAAGCGGTACTGGACGTCCCCGGGTGTGAGCGCAGCCGAAGGGTAGGCCTCGTTGATCTCCTCGATGAAGCCCTCCACGTCGCCGTCGGTGACCTCGAGGCCCTCGATCGGTCCCCGGTACTCGGTGTCGGTCGTCCCGATGAGCGAGTGGTCTCGCCAGGGGATGATGAAGAAGTGGCGCCCGGCTTTCGTGCGCAGCACCACGGCGTGCTTGCGCGCGATGGGGCGCGTGACCAGATGGATCCCCTTCGAGCGCCGCAGGACGACCTCCTCGCCCGCCCCCACCAGGTGATCGATGGCGTCGGCCCAGGGCCCCGCCACGTTGGCCACCATCCGGGTCTCCACTTCGCAGCGCCCGCCGCCGACGAGGTCCTCCAGCTCGACTCTCTCGACGCGCCCGCGATGGACCTGCAGCCCGACCACGCGGGCGTAGTTGACGGCCGCCGCGCCCAGGGATGCGGCCCCCAGCACGAACTCCAGGCAATGCCGCTCCGGGTCGCACTGGCAATCGTAGTAGATCGCACCCCCGGTCAGGCCGTCTCGCGAGACGCCCGGCTCCTCGGCCAGGACCTCGTCGACCGAGAGCATGCGATGGCCGGGAATGCGCTGGTCCGGATCTTCCAGCCGGTTGCGATCGAAGGACAGCAGGTCGTATGCCAGCATGCCGCCCTTGATCATCCAGTAGAGGTTGCCGCGCCTGTAGGTGGGGATCATGAAGGGGATTGGCCGGACCGAGTGGGGAGAGATGGTCTGCAGGATCCGGCGCTCCCTCAGGCTCTCGCGCACCAGCCCGACCTCGCCGTTCTTCAGGTAGCGCAGGCCGCCGTGGATGAGCTTGGACGAGGCGGAGGTCGTGGCGCCCGCGAAGTCGGCCTTGTCGACGAGCGCCACCCGCAGGCCGCGCAGGCTGGCGTCCCAGGCCAGGCAGGCGCCGGTGATCCCGCCGCCCACCACGACCAAATCGAAGCGCCGCCGAGAGAGCGCCTCGAAGTCCCTGACCATCCGGGTCATTCTGCCCCCTTGGCATCCAGCGCCGCCAGCACCCTCTCCGGCGTGAAGGGCGCCGTGCGCAGGCGGACGCCCACCGCGTCGAAGATGGCATTCGAGATGGCCGGCATGGGCCCGTTGATGCAGATCTCCGAGACGCTCTTGGCGCCGTACGGCCCGGTGGGCTCGTAGGTCGGCACCAGGATGGTCACCAGCTCCGGCAGATCGCGCGTCGAGAAGATCTTGTAGTCCCGGAAGGAGTCGTTGCGCATGCGGCCCTTCTCGTCGAAGAGGTACTCCTCGCACAGTGCGTAGGAGATGCCGTTGAGCACCCCGCCCTCGGTCTGCCCCTCGGCCAGGCGGGGGTTGATCGCCGTGCCGCAGTCCACGGCCGCCACGTACTTGCGCACCTTCACCAAGCCGGTCTCGCAGTCCACCTCCACCTCGGCGAAGTGGGCCGAGAACGGCGGCGGGCTCTTGTGGGTGATGTGCGACGCGTGGGCTGCGATCTGGTGCTGGTCCTTCTCGTACAGGCTCCGCATGGCGATCTCTGCGAGCGAGACAGACTTGCCCGCCCCGGCGACGACCGCACCGCCCTCGAGCTCGCAGTCCCGGTGCGAGACACCGAGCATGTCGGCCGCCACTTTCTTGATCTGCCGGGCCACGTCCAGGGCCGCCTTGCGCACGGCCTCGCCGCTCAAGTAGGTGGTCGAGGAGGCGTAGGCGCCCACGTCGAAGGGGGTCACATCCGTGTCGGAGGAGCGCACGACGATTTTGTCCATGCCCACGCCGAGCACCTCGGCCGCGACCTGCCCGAGCACGGTGTCCGAGCCGGTCCCCAGGTCGGTGGCGCCGACCAGCAGGTTGAAGGAGCCGTCCTCGTTCATCTTGATCGAGGCTGCGCCCATGTCCACTTCCGGGATGGAGGAGCCCTGCATGAGCGTGCACATGCCGAGCCCGCGCTTGATGGGGCCCTTGCCCGGCTTGCCGCGCTTGCGCTTCCAGCCGATGGCGCGGGCGCCTTTCTTGATGCACTGCGCCAGACCGGTCGAGCCGATGCTCTGCTCCACGCCCTCCGAGCCCTCGCCCAGGGCCTTGAAGACCGGTGAGGTCTCGCCCTTGCGGATGTGGTTCTTCAGGCGGAAGTCCAGCGGGTCCATGCCGATGGTGCAGGCCATCTCGTCCATCTGGACTTCCATCGCGAAGTAGGCCTGGGTGGCGCCGTAACCGCGGTAGGCACCGCCGACCGGGAGGTTGGTGTAGACCGACTCGGCCTGGAACTTGATCCGCGGCCAGCGGTAGAGCGGCAGCACCTTCGAGCCGCAGTTGCACGACACGGTCAGCCCATGCGTGCCGTACGCGCCGGTGTTGGACAACACGTCCATGTCCACGCCGGTGAGCGAGCCGTCGGACTTCATGCCCGTCTTGAGCCGGATGATCATCGGATGCCGGGTGCGGCTCAAGAACTCCTCCGAGCGGTCGAGCTCGAAGAAGACCGGCCTGCCCGATCGAAGCGCCAGGAATGCGGCCACGTCCTCGATCAGCACTTCCTGCTTGGCGCCGAAGCCGCCGCCGATGCGCGGCTTGACCACGTGAAGCCGCGAGACCGGCCACTCGAGGGCCTGGGCCACGATCCGCCGGACGTGGAAGGTCACCTGGGTCGAGGTCGTGATGCGCAGCCGGCCGTCGGCCAGCGGCTCGGCCAGGCAGACGTGCGGCTCGATCGGCGTGTGCTGGGCGTACTGCGTCACGTACTCCCGATCGACGACGACGTCCGCCTCGCCCCAGGCTTGCTCCATGTCGCCGACCTGCATGTCGACGTGCGATGCGAGGTTGCGCCCCGGCTCGTAGGGGATGGGGATGACGACCTTGCAGTCCGGCTCGTCGTGGATGACCGGCACGCCCGGCTGCTTGGCGCGGCGGGGATCGAAGAGCGCCTCGAGCTGCTCGTACTCCACGCGGATCGCGGCGATCGCCGCCTCGGCCAGCTCCGGGCTCTCGGCGGCCACGGCCGCCACCCGGTCGCCCACGAAGCGCACCTTGACGTCGAATGTCGTGAAGTCGTACGGAGAAGGCTCGGGCGCGCCCTGTCCGGCCGTGGTCCGCATGACCCGGGGCAGGTTGCCGTGGTGGATGACGGCGTGCACCCCGGGCATCTTCTCGGCCTCGGACGCGTCGATGGACTTGATCCGTGCGTGGGCGTGCGGGCTTCGCAGGACCCTGGCGTACAGGCAACCGTCGGGCAGGAGGTCGGCGCAGAACAGAGCGCCGCCCCGGGCGAGCGCCATGCCGTCCACCTTGGGGACCGAGTGGCCCACCACCTTGAAATCTCGCTTGGGGCTCATGATCGTCCCATCCTCTCGGCGGCCAGGAGGACCGCCTCGATGATCTTCTTGTATCCGGTGCAGCGGCACAGGTTGCCGTCCAGCGCCTCGCGGACGTCCTCCTCGCTCGGCTTCGGGTTCTCCCGCAGCAGCGCATATGCCGCCAGCAGCATGCCCGGCGTGCAGTAACCGCACTGCACGGCGCCGCACTCGACGAAGGCCGTCTGCAATGGGTGCGGGGCGTCGGGCGTGCCCAGCGCCTCGACCGTCGTGATGGCACGGCCCTCCACCTGTCCGGCCAGCAGCAAGCAGGCGCGCATGGCCCTGCCGTCCACCAGCACGGTGCAGGCTCCGCAGTCGCCTTCTCCGCAGCCGAACTTCACGCTCAGGTATCCATCCCGGCGCAGCACATCCAGGAGCTTCTCCCCGGGCGAGACGTTCCAGGTGACGGGCTTATCGTTGACCTTGACGTGGATCTCCATCAGCCTCGCTCCTTGCAGCTCGCGGCCGCTCGCTCGATGGTCCTGCCCGCGATCACCTCGATCATGCGCTCCCGGTAGTCCCTGTCGGTCCTGACGTCCGACAGCACCTTGCCCTCCTGCTTCGCGGTCGCGGCGGCGCTCTCGATCGTGCGGCGGGTGAGCTTGCTGCCGAGGAGCTTCTTCTCGGCCTGCTCGGCTCTCCAGGGCACGGCCCGCGTTCCCCCGACTGCGATGCGCGCCTTCGAGCAGCGCCCCTGCTCGTCGATCTGGAGGCAGGCCGCCACGTCGACCACGGCCAGGTCCACCTCGGTCCGAGCGTACTTGCAGAACGCGCCGCAGCCATGCGGATCGTCCGACGCGATCCTCACTCCCGCGAGCAGCTCGCCGGCCTGCATGACCTGTCGGGGGTGACGGGCGAAGAACGCATCCGCTTCCAGGCTGCGGGTGCCGTCCGGACCGACCAAGTCGAAGACGGCATCCATCGCCAGCAGGGCCACCGGGGTGTCCGACCAGCGGAAGAGCCCGACCACATTGCCCCCCAGCGTGATGGCGTTGCGCAGCGGACGGCTGCCCACGGCGCGTGCGGCGTCGGACAGCACACCGCTCCACAGCTTGCGGATACCCGGGTGCACGCCCAGGTCGTGCAGGCGCACGTTGCAGCCGATCCGCCACTCGCCTCCGACGAGCTCGATCCGATCGCAGCCCATGCGCGTCAGGTCGATCAGCGTATCGAAGCCAGGGTCTTTCGACATCGCGGTCGTCGTGCCGCCGGCCATGACCAGGGCACGCTTGCCGTGTTCGACCATCACCCGCACCGCCTCGGCGGGATCGCGGGGATAGAGACAAACTCGCGCGTTGGGTAACATGTCTCAGCTCTCCTGTGGGGTGGATTCAACCATCAGCTCGCACTCGCGCTCGCGAGCAAGGCTCGAGAAGCCTCTCGAGCCGCCTCGGCGAGATCGGCCTCATCGGCGCGCACCAGCCTCCCCTCGCGAACGACCAGCTCGCCATTGACCATGACCAGGTCCGCCCGCTGGTCGAGCCCGCAGAACAGCAGCGCAGCCAGCGGGTCGGACAGCGCGCCGGCGTACGCCAGGCCGCTCAGATCGAAGACCGCCAGGTCGGCGGACATGCCGGGCGCGAGCCGGCCGGTGTCGTCCCGGCCCAGCACGCGAGATCCGCCCAGGGTGGCCATCTGCAGGACGGTCCGGGCCGGCATGGCCTCGACCGCCGTGCCCACCCGGTGCACCAGCATGGCCAGCTGGAGCTCCCGGAGCATGTTGGAGCTGTCGTTGGATGCGCTCCCGTCGACGGCCAGGCCCACCGGCACGCCCGCCCGGAGCATGGCGGGCACCGGAGCGATGCCCGAGCCGAGCCGCAGGTTCGAGACGGGGCAATGGGCCACGCCGGTGCCCGTCTCGGCCATGCGCGCGATCTCGGGCTCGCTCAGGTGAACGCAGTGGGCGAACCAGACATCGGGCCCCACCCAGCCGAGGTCCTCCATGAGCGCGAGCGGCCGCTTTCCGAAGCGCTCGAGGCAGAAGGACTCCTCGTCCAGGGTCTCGGCCAGGTGCGTATGCAAGCGCACTTTCTCGCGGCGGGCCAGATCGGCCACCGAGCGCATCAGGTCCGGTGTGACCGAAAACGGAGAGCACGGCGCCAGTGCCACCCGGCACATCGACTGGGGCTCCGGGTCGTGGAAGCGATCCACGACCCGCGCCGAGTCGTCCAGGATGCGCTGCTCGTCCTGGATGACCGAGTCGGGAGGCAGCCCGCCCGCGCTCTGTCCCAGGCTCATGCTGCCCCGGGTCATGTGCAGCCGGATGCCGATCTCGGCCGCGGCCCGCGCCTCGGCCTCGAAGGGATCCCCCTCCGCGCACTCGGGGCAGAGGTAGTGGTGATCGGCGCACTGGGTGCAGCCGGTCAGCAGCAGCTCGGCCAGGCCGGCCCTGGCAGCCGCGTGGAGGTCCTCGGGCGTCACATGGCTCCAGACGTCGTAGAGATAGGTGAGCCAGTCGAAGAGCTTGACGTCCTGGACCGCCGGCAGGCAGCGGGTGAGCACCTGGTAGAGGTGGTGGTGCGTGTTGACGAAGCCCGGCACGACCACCTTGCCGGCCGCGTCGATGACCTCGTCCGCTCTCTCATCCAGCCCCTGGCCGACCCGCGCCACGGTCTTGCCCTCGACGAGCACGTCCCCCGCCTCGATCTCCCCCAGCTGCTCGTCGCACGTGGCCACCACCAGGGCGTTGCGGATCAGGATGCGCGCCATGAGACCTCCGGACAGGCTGTCTTTGGTGGCAACTAGAAGGCGATCATCTCCACGCTGTAGCTCGCCTCGCCCGGTCCGTCCCCCGGCATGGCGCCCGGATCGCGCCCGCCGATCACGACCACCCGCCCGTCGGGCAAGAGGCCTGCCGTGTGCAGGCCGCGGGCCGCGTGCATCTCGGGCCCCGGGTCGCACCTGCCCCGCACCGGATCGACGAGCCAGGTCTCGTATCCGCTGCCGCCGCCCCCGCTGCCGCCGGTGACGAAGATCCGCCCGTCCGGCAAGCGGGTGGAGGCGTGACCCGCCCTGGGAAAGTCCGAAGGCGTCTCGATCTCCTCGACGAGACCGTCCGTGTCGATGACGACTATCGAGATCCGGCTCGCGTCCTGTCCGCTGCCGATCACCGCGACCCGCCCGTCCTCCAGCGCGAAGCCGCTCGGGCGGTCCCAGCTCGGCAGGCTGGCCCCCAGGTCCGCGTAGTTGGCCTGGCGATCATCCTCGTCCACGACCAGCGAGCCGAGCCGGTCCGCCGCGCCGCCGATCACCAGGCCGCTGTCCTCGTCCAGCGCGAAGACCGACGGGGTCCCGGCCGTGCCGAAGGGATCGCCGGTGACCTCCACCATCCCGGACGCCTCCTCGCCGCCCCTGAACAACTCCGGCCCGAGCCGCTGCCCGCTGGCGACCAGCACGTCCTGGCCGAAGAAGACCTCCGCGCTGGGCCGGGGCCGCGCCTCGGCCATGGCGATGAACTCGAAGCTCAGCTGGCCCGCGTAGTCCTGGGCGATGTCGTAGGCGTGAATCATCGGCTCGGCGCCGCGCAGCATGGCCATCTTGTCCGCAGGGCTGCCGAGCCGCGTCAGGCCCCCGATGGCCAGCAGGCGCCCGTCCTCCAGCAGCGCCGCGGCGTGCCCGCTTCGCATCACCGCATCCGGCGTCGAGAGCCCGGTGGCGCGCTGGGTGTACGGGTCGAGCAGCAGGGCGGCCCTGGCCGGATCGGCCCCCTCGTAGGCCGTGCCCACCGTCAGCACGTGGCCGCTGGGAAAGACCGTCGCAGTGTGCCCCCACAGAGGGACGGGCAAGGGCTGGCAGCCCCCCATGTCCCCGGCCACCACGGAGAAGTGCCCCACGGTGCAGACCGGGACGGCGACCGTGGCCTCCTCCCCCGAGACGAGCGAGACGGGTGCCGAGCGGCCCTGGAACACGGGCATGTCCCCGGCGAGCCCGCGCACGACCACGAAGACCGGCGTGCTGGTCTCGGCCGCGCGCAGCTCCACCGTCGCGATCTCGTGCGAGCAGCTCGAGTCGATCTCCTGGCCGTATCGATCTTCGACCGCGATGCAGTACAGCTCCACGTCGCCTGTGAGATCGCTCTGGGACGGCGAGCAGGGGAGGATCAGCTCGATGGCGATCTGGCCGTCGACCTTCTCGCCGCAGGCCGACGCGAAGGCCAGAAAACCCAGCAGACACACGGTCCGGCCGGACCAAGACATGGCGCGATCCATCAGCCACAGACCTCCTGGCCGCAAGTGAAGACCGGCTCAAGCTACCGCATCCCCTGCCGGCTGTCAAACGCCGCAGGGCATGGAAGATCCCGGACACAAATGGAATTGCGATCGACCCGTCTCTCTGATAGCATGCCTGGAAGGCCGTTTTGATGAAAAAAGGGCCTGGAGAGAGCTTCATGCCATCTCAGCAGGAAGAGATCCTGCCGAGGGAGTTCGGCAAGTACCACCTGATCGAACGCATCGCCACCGGTGGAATGGCCGAGCTCTATCGCGCCAAGCTGTATGGCGCCGGGCGTTTCGAAAAAGACCTCGCCATCAAGAAGGTGCTGCCCCACCTCGCCCAGGACGACGCCTTCGTCCAGATGTTCATGGACGAGGCCATGATCACGGTCACTTTGAGCCACGGCAACATCGTCTCGGTGATCGACTTCGGGGAGATGGACGGCGAGTACTACCTGGTCATGGAGTTCGTCGATGGCATCGATCTCCAGAGCCTGATCAAGAAGGGAGCCGAGACCGGAGACCCCTTCCCCCCGAGCGTCGCCGCCTACGTGAGCGAGGAGATCTGCCGGGGCCTGGAGTATGCCCACAGCAAGATCGGCCCGGACGGCGAGCCGCTCCAGATCGTACACCGCGACATCAGCCCGCAGAACATCCTGATCTCCTTCGAGGGTCAGGTGAAGATCGTCGACTTCGGGATCGCCCGGGCGGCGAGCCGCATCACCGCCACCCAGGCCGGCGTGGTCAAGGGCAAGGTCAGCTACATGAGCCCGGAGCAGCTCACCGGCCAGATGGTGGATCGGCGCTCGGACATCTTCGCCTGCGGCGTGTGTCTCTACGAGATGCTCACCTGCCAGAGGCCCTTCGAGGGCGACACGCCCCAGGCGACCCTGGCGCTCATCACCCGTTGCATCTACACCGCCCCTCAGAAGATCAACCGCCAGATCGGTCGCAAGCTGGGGGCCGTGCTCAAGAAGGCCCTGGAGAAGAGCCCCAAGAAGCGCTACCAGTCGGCCGGCAAGATGGCCTCCGGCCTGAGCAAGTACCTGCACTCGATCGGCGATCACCCCAGCGCCCGGGACCTGGCCAGCTTCGTCAAGGAGCGCATGCCCGAGGCCCGCCCGCGCACCCTTCAGCCGACGCCCAGCCGGCCGGTCTACATCGGAGAGAGCTCGAAGGTCCAGCCGCTCCCGCGCGGGACCCCACCGTCGGGTGAGCGGATCGAAGACGCGCAATCCACACGGCCCCGGGCCGAGCAGCGCGCCGAGCGCTTCCCGAAGGCCTCCGGGGAGAAGTCCGCCAGGCCACAGGCCAGAGCCGAGCCGTCCTCCGGATCCGGCATCGTGGTCATGGACGGCGAGGCGGTCTCCTTCGGGATGCTGGACCTGCCCGAGTACGTCATCGAGGACCGCATCCCCACCCGGCCGGAGCAGCCCAAGGCAGCGCCGATCGACCTCAGCCGGCCGCGGGACGAGGAGCCCACCCTGGTCGATCCGCCCGACGGGCCGCCGGCGGACCTGCTCCACGCCGCCACCCGGATCCTGACCTCCCAGCCCGAGCCGGTCCTGCCGTCCGCGCGGGGCGTGGACCTGGACGCGGCCACCCGGATCCTGGAGACCGAGACGCCCGCCGAGGCGCCCCGGGACGAGATGCTCTCCGCCCCGACGCGCCTGCTCAGCAAGGAGGAGGCGACCGGCGAGCGCGCGGCCTACGGCTCCGAGGCCCCCGCGGCCCCGAAGCCCGCGCCCAAACCCGCGGAGCACGCGGCGCAAGATCTCTCCGATCGCTTCGCGGCCTGGGCCATGGAGGGCGAGCAGGCAGTCGGGAAGGCGGACTTCGAGGACGAGGCGCCACCCGCGCGGCGCCGCCCGGTATCGGGCGCCAAGATCCTCGCGCTCGTCGGCTCGCTCGCCGGCCTGTGCGCCGCGGTCATCATCCTCGTGCTGCGCCCCTTCGACTCGGCCGCCGGCGCCAGGACGGACAAGGAGCCTGTCCAGTTCGGCCAGGATGCGGAGATGCCGGGTCCGAACCCGGTGCGCGGGGGGCTCGCCAGCATCGGCCTCGACCCGGCTCCGAGCACGAGGCCCGCGGATGGGGGCACGGCGCAGGACGGCGGGTCGGCAGAGGCCCCGCCAGCCGACCGCTCTGCGAGCAGCTCGCCTGCGGATCGCAAGCCGGACGATCGCGCGATCGCCG
>JAFGRB010000050.1 GCA_016935365.1 Deltaproteobacteria bacterium | reverse complement strand
TGTGAGGCGCGGAGTGCCTCGACAGGCGCATCCAGACGAGGCAATCAGCGCGAACCCGCTACATTACGGGAAATCGAGAGGCGCCGTTTTTTGTCCTACGTCACAAGATGAAACGCCCCTCCCCTCGTGGGAGGGGCCGGGCGAAGCCCGGGGGAGGGGGACGCGTCTGAGCCACAACATCTTGGTCTCACCCACCGTCTTCACCACGGATCGGTCGAACCTCTTTGGGTCACACGGCCAAAGGCCGTGGTATTCGCTCGCAACGAGCATGAGAGTGCACAACCCGCCCCATCCGGGCGAGATCATCCGGGGCTCGGGCGGGTCCTACGATTCCGGTTTGTGCTTTGCGAAATCCGATCGCCTTTGTTAGTCTCTATCTCGTCCCGGGCGCAAAGGGGCTGCCGGTGATCCAGAGCATCTCGGTCTCGAATTTCCGATGTCTCGGTTCCGATGTCATTCTCGGCCTGAGCGATCTGACCGTCCTCGTTGGACGAAACGGAGCTGGAAAGAGCAGCCTCGTCGATGTGCTGCAGTTCCTGTCCGATTGCATGCGGCTCGGGCTCGAGGGTGCCATCACGAAGAGGCACGGGATCGGCGCGGTCCGGAGGTGGAGCTCCGGTCACCCCCACAATGTGTCTATCAAGCTGAGAACGAAGCGTGAGGACTTCGACGCCGAGTACGCGTTCGTCATCGCCGGTGATAGAGAGGAGGAGTACCGGGTCCAGTCGGAAGAGGCCGGCGTCCGGATGCGAGGCGATGCAGCCCTCGGCTATTCGATCCGCGAAGGCAAGTGGATTGGAGGACCGGAAGACCTGAGGCCTCCGGTCACCTCGATGAACCTCATTCTGCCGCTCGTTGCAGGAGACAGCCGTTTCAAGCCGCTCGCGGACGAGCTGCGGCGGATGGCCGTGTACTCGATCTTCCCAGACTTTCTGCGGGAGCCCCAGAAGTACGATCCGACCAGGCCCATGCGTGAGCACGGCGAGAACTGGATATCAATCCTAAAAGACCAGTCCGAATCCGAATGGAAGTCAGATCTCGTCAGCGCCCTCTCCAGTCTGACAGGCGATATCCAGGACGTCAGGATCCGGCCGGTCTCGGGATTCTTGACGACCCAGTTCAAACACCAGGCCAACAGGGTGAGCCGCAACAAGTGGTTCGAGAGCAGCCAGGAATCGGATGGTACTCTACGGGTGGCGGGCATCATCACGGCGCTGCTCCAGACTCCGCCGCTGACGGTCGTGGGTGTCGAGGAGCCGGAGCTCACCGTCCACCCGGGCGCGATCCGCTTGTTGTACGACTTCCTGAAACAGGCCAGTCGTTCCAGCCAGGTGGTGCTGACCACGCACAGCCCCGACCTGCTCGATCACGTCGATGCCGATGACGTGCGTCTCGTGGAGAACAAGGAGGGGGCCACGACGGTCGGGCCGATGAACGAGGAGCAGAGACAGGTCGTGAGGGACAGGCTCATGTCCCTCGGGGAGATCATGAGATCTGAATATCTACAGATGGACCTGCCCTTGGAATGAGCGATGAGAGGCTTCCTGGTGGTCGAGGGACATGGGGACGTCGAGGCAGTACACAACCTCATCTCCCGCATCTGGAAGGATCTGGCGCTCCCGCACTTGCCGTGGGCAAGACCGCTTCGCTGGCGAGGTCTGCACGAGTGCGAACGACTCAGCCGCGCAGCCGAGGTGATTCGAAGAAAGCCTGACGCGTCTGCCATGCTTGTGATACGAGATGAGGATGACCGCTGCCCCAAGGAGATCGTTCACGTCGAGGCCGATGCGCTCAGGAGGCTGAACCTTCCTTTTCCCGCGGCAACTGTCCTCATGCACCGAGAGTTCGAAGTGCTGTTTTTACCTTGCGTTCGCCTGATGGCTGGCCGGTCGATTGTCGACGCCTCGGGCGTGAAAAGACCGGGATTGGTCGCTGGATCGGTTTTCGACGGCGATCCGGAGAACGTTCGAGGTGTCAAGGAGTGGCTCTCGGAGAGATTCCCGCCGAATCGGAGCTACAGGCCGAGCACAGATCAGCTTCCGCTGACGAGAATGGTCGACCTGGCAGAGCTGAGAAGGGCAGGAGCGTGCCGTGCTTCGATACGTTGGAGCGGGCACTCCGATTCCTCTCGCAGAACATAGGAAGGGGCGGGGTCTATCCTCCGCGCAGGAAATCGCAACCGAGCTCCTGACGAAGACGACCTGCACCTGTTTGACTGGAACACGGGCGAAGGGGTATGCGTTGAAGATCGAGGAACGGCTCGCCAGGTTGCGAGGCAGACGTGATCAGCTCGTCGAGCGGGGCGGGCATCTGGACTGGATGCCCGTCATGAGCGAGGATCGCGTCGCCGCCATGGAACGGAAGCTGGCCATCGCCTTTCCGCCCATGTACCGGCGCATCCTCACCCAGCTCACCCGGGGCATTCCCTGCCGGCTGATGGCGCCGACCGAGGCTCGGCGGCGCTTCAGGACCATGCGTCCGGCCGGTCCGTTTCCCTGCAGCGAAGGACAGGCGCAGGCGGCCATGACCCGACACGCCAGGACGGGCGAGCCAGCGAGTGGGTTGCGGTCCCCCCGGAAGCTGCTCGAGGGCTGCTGGCCGCTCCTGATCGAGGGTCCCGGCGCGGTCGTGTGCATGGTGATGGCAGGTCCCCAGGCCGGGTTGCTCTGGACGGGGCTCGACGGCTTCTGGATACCTCGCTGGGGATATCGCGGTGATGGGCTGTGCCACCTCGACGTGCTCTCTCTGATCGAGGACGACATCGAAGAGGGGCTGCGGCGCACTCCGGGGCTGATGCGTGTCCGGGACATCGATCCGTCGGCGCTGCGCCTGCAGGTCGAGCGCGCGGGCGATCCTCTGCGGGAGCTATTGCTGCGCGCCTCTCCTGTTCTGGAGGAGCTCGTCCTCGAGAAGCAGCCCGACCTGCCCGCGGAGGTGGCGCGGTTCTCGA
Source organism: Deltaproteobacteria bacterium (assembly GCA_016935365.1). Lineage (GTDB taxonomy): Bacteria > Myxococcota > B64-G9 > B64-G9 > B64-G9 > JAFGRB01. Next base: position 13,867 of record JAFGRB010000050.1, on the reverse strand, counting down.
ACCTTCGCACGCTGTGGCTGGTCGGTTGCGGGCTGCGAGAGCTCCCCGCCGAGCTGGGACGGCTGACCGCACTCGAGACGCTGAAGGCTGGAGACAACCAACTCGCAACGCTCCCCGCATCGATCGGCGAGCTGACCCGTCTGCGCCAGCTGGACCTGGCCCGCAATCCGGTGGCGAGTCTTCCCGACAGCCTCGGCCAGCTCTCGGGCCTCGAGGATCTCACCCTGGTCGAGACGCATCTGACCGTGCTGCCCGAGTCTCTGGGCGACCTGTCCCGGCTCGTCACGCTCGATCTGCGGCGCTCTCGCATCCGGAGACTTCCCGACAGCATCGGCCAGCTCACGTCCCTGCGCGCGCTCATGCTCGAGGCGACTCCGCTCGAGAGCCTGCCCGAATCGCTGCCCCGATCGGGCGTCCAGGACCTGCGCATCGATGGCATGACGGCGCTCGACTGGGAGCAGGCCGGCCAGGTGCTCGGTCGCTGCACCCGCCTGCGAATACTCGACATCAGCCGGGCATCGCTGGCTCATCTCCCGGAGCCCCTGATGGCGCTCAGCTCGCTCCAGGAGCTCAGGGCATTTCGAATGCGGCTCACCCGGCTGCCCGCCTGGCTATCGCGGCTGACGTCGCTGCGCGTGCTCGAGCTGGGAGGCAACCCCATCTCGACCCTGCCGGAGGCGATCGAGCAGATGCCCGCCCTGCAGACGCTCAACCTGTACGCCCACGAGATACCCCGGGCCGAGCTGGACGGGTTGCGTCGGAGAAGGCCGGATCTGACGATCGTCTGCTGACGAAGGCGCGGGCTCCCTCCCGGCAGGCGTCACCGCACTTGCTCGGCGATGAGCTCGGCCGCGCGGGTGGCCAGGGCCATGATGGTCACCTGGGGGTTGACGCCCAGCGGGGTCGGCACGCTGCTGCCGTCGACGATGTACAGACCGGGCAGCTCGTGGGCCTGGTGATCGTGGGCCGTGACCGAGTTCTTCGCCGACGTGCCCAGGCGGGCCGTGCCCAGGGGATGGAAGGCGGCGAACTCCATCCGCTCGATGGGCACGTCGGTCCGGATGAATCGATCGAGGTCCGGCTGGCCCTCGATCGGCGGGGCGCCGGGGATGCCGCTGTAGACCTGCCTGGCCCCGGCGGCCAGGAAGATGCGGCACAGGAGCTCCCGGGCGCGCTTGATCCGGTAGCGATCGACCGGGCTGAAGTCGTAGCGGATGATCGGCAGGCTGCCGGGGCCCCGGAAGACCCGACCACGGGCGTCGTCCCTGAGCATGAAGCCGAAGACGGCCACCCGCTCGAATCGCGCCATCAGGTCCATGAAGGCCCGCCCCTGGGCCGGCAGCAGCAGGGTGGCGAACTCGAGCCTGGGGAAGCCGCCCTCCATCGTGATGCCCTGGCCGATGAACTCGGTCACGGCGTAGCTCTGGGGAATGCCCTCCCAGCCGCGGACCTCCTCGTCCATGACGGCGAAGACCGCCGAGGAGGGGTGGATGGAGAGGTTGCGGCCCAGCTGGCCGCCGCGGGTGCACAGGCCCGAGCGCATCAGCAGCGGCGGGGTGAGCAGCGCGCCGCAGGAGACGACGACCAGCGGGGCCTCGACCGTCAGGTGGCGAGCCCCGCCGCCGGGCAGCGCCGCCCGGGCGCGCACGCCGGCGGCCCGGCCCTTGCGGGTCAGCACCCGGGTGACCGTCGCGCCGGTGTAGAGCAGGGCCGAGGCGTCCAGGGCCAGCGGGACGTAGGAGACGTTGGTGCTGCGCTTGGCGTCGCTGGGGCAGCCGAACTGGCAGTGGGCCTGCGCGTCGCAGTCGGGCGCATTGCGCGGGACCGGCTCGTGGGCGTAGCCGAGCGCGTCGCAGCCGCGCCGGATGATGGCGGCGATCCTGCCCAGGTTCTTCTCGGCGGCGGCCTGCACCTGGAGCACCGCCTCCACCCGCTCGAAGTAGGGCTCCAGGTGCTCGGGGGTGAACATGCCGAGGCCCATGCGGCGCCAGTCGCGCAGGACCTCGGGGCCGGGCCGGTAGCAGGTGCCGGAGTTGATGGCGGTCGTGCCCCCTACGCAGCAGCCGAGCTGCAGGGCCACCGGCGCGTTGCCGAAGGTGGCCAGCATCCCGCCGCTGCGGTACAGGCGGGCGAGCTTCTCGGCGTGCGGCAGCGCGAGGTCGGGACGCCGGAGGTACTGGCCCTCCTCGAGCATCACCACCGCGATCCCCCGGGCCGCGAGCTCCCGGGCCACCACCGCGCCCCCGGCTCCGGTCCCGACCACGACGACCTCGGCCTCGATCTCGAGGTCGCGGTCGAGGTCGGGCAGGTGGCGCACCTGCTGCATGTAGCGCGGCGGGCTGCTCTCGACCACCGGCTCGGGCGCGTAGCGCGAGCCGAACAGCACGTGGATCGCCGGGTCGTCGAAGTGGGCGACCTTCAGGGGCGTCGTCAACAATCGGCACATCAGGCGCTCGTGGGTGCGTCCCTGCGACCACTCGCACAGGAGCTGCTCGCGCCGCTCCCGGGGCAGAGCGGCGAAGCCGCGCAGGCTGCGCAGTCGCGTCATCAGGTCCAGGGAGCGTCCCAGGGCGAGAAAGAGCCAGCGGACCCACTCGGCCTGGGAGTCGAGGAAGAGCTCGAAGCGCTCGACCGCGCGGCTGCCGGCGCCGGGCAGCTTGCCGCTGGGCGGCATGGCTGCCTCGGCCAGCGCCCGGAAGAAGGCCCGGTCGCGGGATCGGAGGCGGAAACCGTCCTCGGCCGCGGGCATAGTGTTATCGTCTCTCATGGCGCCATTGTAGGTACGGGCGAGGGCGGGAGACAAGCCCGGGCTGCCGCTGCGGCCCGGACCGGTGACGGCGGAGCTCACCTCCGCGTCGCTGCCTCTCCGACGGAAATGCTGCCGCCGTCGTGCCGGGTCCAGGGCTGCTTCGGCTCCTTCCCGCCGATCGCCGCGACTCGGCCCTGTGGACCCCTGCCCATCTCGATCCAGATCTGCTCGCTGCCCGAGAGCTGGAAGTAGATCCGTCTCGCCCCAGAGCCACCCCAGTAGACCGTCCCGCTGTCGACGGAGTGCGGCTCGAGCAAGGCGCGGACCTGGGCTTCGGTCATGCCCGGCTTCAGCTCGGAGATGGCCTTGTCGACGGGGGATGACGAGGCGCAGCCGACCAGCAGGACCAGGCTCATCAGCCCCGTTCTCCTCTTCCAGATCATGAAATCGTCTCCTGCTCCTCGAGCGGAGCGCGGGCCTCACGGGGCCAGGTCCGGAAAGCCCCGCTCGGCGGCGTCCGGCGGCCAGATCCAGTTTCCGTCGAGGTCGATCAGGCCGTGGGTCCCCGGCCGGTCCTGGAAGGGCCCCACGCGCGCGAGGCCCCGGTCGAAGTCGCTGGCGAAGCGGAGCACGGGAGATACGACCACGCGGCCCGTCCGGTCGATGTAGCCGTGACGCCCGTCCGCCTCGAGGATGACGGCCCGGCCGTCGTGGAAGTCGCCCCAGTGCCGCCGGGACGGCGGGATGACCACCTGTCCCTCATGGTCCACGTAGGCCCGGGCGAAGGTGTCCGACCCGTCCACCGGCACCCGGAGGAGCCCCTCGCGGTAGGGCCGGACGTCGAGGTAGGGCACCGGGAAGCGCCAGACCTCGCGGGCCTGGCGATCGATCACGAAGGTCTCCACCTCGCCGTCCGGGCGATCGACCACGACGACCGCCAGGCCCTCGCAGAAGTCTCCGGCGGATTGGTAGTCCGGCGAGATGGCCCACTCGCCGTCCGGATCCAGGTAGCCGAAGCGGCCCGTGCCGGGGTCGACGGCCGGGGCCAGCCCCTCGGACAGGGGGTAGAGCTGGCGCGGGAGCAGGGGCAGCATCGGGCGGCCCTGGCCGTCGATCCAGGTCTGGAGGTGGGGCCCTCCGCCCGGCTGCACGCGGAGGACGACCGCCCGTCCGTCGCCGTACTCCCCGGCCTTTAGGAACTTGCCGGCAAAGGCCTGCTGTCCGCTCCGGTCGATGTAGAAGCAGGGCTCCTTGCGCCGGCCGCGGGCCACCGGGGCCAGGCCCTGGGAGAAGCGGCCCGCCGAGTCGAACTGCGGCTCGATGCGGATCTCCCCGGTCGGGTCGATGTAGCCCTTCTTGCGCGCGAGCGTGACGGCGGCCAGGCCCTCCGAGAACGGCTCGGCGCCGGTGAAGCGCTCGGGCGGGATCTGCATCTGCCCCGACCGGTCGACGAAGCCCCAGTACCTGCCCCGGGGGACCGCCCACAGGTCCTGCGTCGCGTCGGACATCCGAGGCCCTCCTCGAGTGGTGGTCCCCGCAGTATGCCATATACTGGGATACGTGAAGAAGACGACGCTCCAGCCAGTGTAGACCTCGGTTGACATGGGAATGATGCCGGGTAGGATTCCAGGGCAGGCTGAAACGGCTTTGCTCGGCGCACCGTAAACGAGTGAGGATTCGATGACACAGGTATGCAAATTCACGTGGCTGGCGCTGATCTGGGCTTGCCTGGGCGCTTGCTCGGGAGGCGGCGGCGAGCAGGCAGAGGACTGCGGGAACGGCGTCTGCGAGCCGGGCAAGGGCGAGACCTGCGAGAGCTGCGTGCAGGACTGCGAATGTACGGGAGCGCTCGCGTGCATCGACGGTGTCTGCCGCTGGCCGACGCCTGCGGCCTGTGAGGGAGAGCCGGGCTTCTCGGACTTCTCCTTCATCCCCACCGAGATCTTGCCCTGGTTCGAGGACCTCTCCCTGGTGGGCTGCTTCAGCCTCACGGGGGACGAGGCGATGGACATGGATTGCGAGCCGCAGGGCCTGTCCGCCGACTACTGGGCCCAGCTTCCCGAGGGCCTGTATCTCTTCGTCGGATACCAGGACGAGGACACGGCCTACGACTTCGCATACACCATCGGGCTGCACGGGGGGAGCGCCGTCGAGGCGGCGCCCGTTCCCTACGACATGCCGGGCGGAGGGGGCCCGGTCGACCAGTACGGCTTCTTCCGCTCGGTGGCGCGCTGTGGGACGGGGGCCTTCGCGAGCAGTGTCTCCTGTGAGTGCGACGCCTGCCTCGAGCCCGGCTTCGAGCCGCAGACCTATCGTTTCCAGGTCTACTACTTCCGGAGCATCCACGATCCGGTGGCCTGCCGCGACGAGCAGGCCGCGGGTGCGGACTGCGTCTTCCACTTCAACTGCGCGAGACCCAACCACTGCTACAGGGGCGTCTGCGGCTCGACCGGCAATGACCCGGTCTGCGGAGACGGTGACTGCGAGGAAGGCGAGAGCGAGGTCATCTGCCCGGTGGACTGCAGCGGGGATGGCTGTCTGGACTGTCTGAGCGGATGCCGCGGCTTGCCGGCCTGCTGCACGGGCTGCGGGTGCCTGTGCGAAGATGCCTGCAATGGATGCTGGTGAGGCATCGGTCATTTCCTCTTTCGCGCGCCTGCGCGGGTGAGGATCTCCACGACCTGGTCGTATCTCTTCTTGTCGATGACCTTGGAATGATGATTCGACTCGGCTGCCTCGAGGGGCGTCTCGCCTTTCTTGTCTGTCGCGTCGACGTCCGGCTTGTGGCGCATGATGATCTTCAGCGTGTCGATCTTGCCGAACTTCGCAGCGAAATGGAGCGGCGTGTTCCCCTCGTTGTCCTGCGCGTTGATGTCTGCCCCGCGGCCCACGAGGATCTCGAAGATCTCCGCCTGCGCGGGGGTCAGGTTGTGCGTCGCGTTCAGAATGGCGCTCGTCCCGTTGTGATCCCTCGCGTTCACGTCAGCCCCCTTGTCCAGGAGGAGCTTCACGATGCGGGGGTCCTTGCTGCCGAGCGCGGCATACATGAGCGCGGTGCTGCCGTATTTCCCGGCCGCGTTGACATCGGCTCCCTTGGACGCGAGCAGGGCGACGATGTCGTAATCGAGGTCGAAGTACAGCGAGGTGCTCTCGTAGATGAGCGGGGTCCATCTTGTCTTGCTGTCGCGATCTTCCGCCTTCGCGCCTTTCGAGAGGAGCAGCTTCACCGCTTCGAGCTTGTCTTCCTGCGAGTAGAAGTGCCTGTGGGTCTGGGCCGAAGCCTCGTCCCACAGCAGATGCATGAGGGCGGTTCTGCCGTCTTCGTCTCTGAGATTGGGATCGGCGCTGTGGTCCAGCAGACGTCTCATGGTCTTGAGCATGGCGAACTTCGAGGCCATCATGAGTGCCGTGAGGCCGCTTCTGGACTGTGCGTTGGCATCGATGCCCTTCGAGAGCAGGAGGATCATGAGGCTGTGGTGGTCCGAGCAGGCGATGAGGTGCAATGCGGTGTTGCCGCGATCGTCTCTCGCATTGATGTTTACACCCCGGTCGAGGAGCTTCTTGACCTTGGCGATGTTCCCGACATTCACAGCGTGGAGAAACGCGGCATCCAAGGTCGGCGAGGTCGTCTTGCCTTCGCGGCCGAATGACGGTCTTTGAGCGATAACCGAGACGAGCGCTGCGATGAGAAGCAGGCTTCCCTTGCCGGTTCCGGGCGTGGTCATCGACATGTGACTATCAGGCGGTATACCTTGCGTCAAGCATGCGAGCTGCCAGACGCCTGGCGCTGTTTTTCGCTGGACCTGTGGGCCGAACTCGTGCTGGGATCGACGCCGAGATTCGCGGACGCCAGAGGAGGTGTTCATGTTGCTGCGCATCTTCGCCGTGATCGCTTCGATATTGTGCATCTTCGTCTTCGCTTGCTCCGAAGGCGGTTCGAGCGAGACGGGTCCGACCGCCGAGCCGGCGAAGGCGGCTCCGGCGAAGGCGGCTCCGGCACCGGCCGAGCCCGCTCCGGCCCCCGAGCCCAAAGCGGCCGGGAGTGCGGACTGGAAGGAGCGCTTCCAGAAATCGCTGGACGCCATCGAGGCCTCGCCGGACCCCTGGGCCACCATGTGCGAGCAGCTGGACGCGATGTGCAAGGCCAAGGCGGACGGCGATCCCGAGGTACGGCGCGTGTTGAATTTCGACGAGCAGTGGGTACGCCTGGGTGCCAAGCTCGGCCGCAACAAGGGATTTTGCGACCGGAACGAGAAGGCCGTCTTCCCGGCGGGCTCCGACGTCGTGAAGGACCTCAAGAACCCGTGGGAGGCCGTCAAGGCCAAGCTCCCCTGACGGGCGCTTCGACATGAGCGGCCTGGACGCCCTGGACGGGATCGACTGGCAGGCGCTCGGCGTCAGCCCGCGCCGCTCACGCGAGATCGTGGGAGCCGTCCGCGATCTCTGCTCGGAGGACGGAGACGTCCGCGGCACGGCGATCGGCCTGCTCGACGGCCTGCTGGTCTCGCCCCTGGTCCGGGCTGCCGCAGCCGTCGTGCCCGTGCTGATGGACATCGCCGAGCACCCCTTCGCCGAGCCGGCGCGCATCTACGGCTGGCTCGGCACGGCGCTGGCCGGCGGCCTGCCGAAGCTGCGCGAGGTCGACGACCTGCGGACGGACAAGGCGCGGGCCCGGCTCGCAAAGAAGCCGGTCCTGATGGAGCTCCACGACGCGGTCCACGCGAGCCTTCCGTCCTGCATGCCCGCGCTCGGGGACGAGGCGCCCGAGGTCCGGGCGATGGCGATCTACCTCCTCGGGGTCGGGGGCAGCCGGGCAGGGGAGCTCCGTCCGGCGATGGCGGAGCGCCTCTCGCAGGAGGATCGGGCCGAGCTGCGCGCCGGCGCCATCCTCGCGCTGACCTTCCTCGGCGATGCCCGGACGGCGCTCGCCGGGGCCCGCGAGCTGCTCTCCCGGGCGGAGGACGCGGCCTCGCGGGCGGCCGCCGCCGTGTCCGCGATCCACCTGGGCTCCAGGAAGGAGCCGGGCCTCCTCGATGCCCTCGAGGCCGGGGCTGCGCTTCCGGCCTGGCCGTGGCAGCTGTGGCTGTGGCAGCCGCTGTGGATGTCCTGCGTCGAGGCGATGCCGAAGGTAGCGGGCAAGGAGCGGCAGGTGGCCGGCCTGCTCGCCGCCATCGACGCGGCGGACGAGAACGACCACCAGGCCTGGATGCTCCGGCGGGGCCAGGCCCAGGGCATGCTGGTGTCCCTGAAGCTCAAGGCCTTCAAGAACCGCTGGAAGGATGCGGTCTCTCTCGCGGAGCTGGACCAGGAGCAGCGGGCCCTCCTCGGCGAGCTGGCCGCCCGCGGGCTCGGAGGCACGGCGTCCTACGGCCTCCCGCAGACCGCGGCAGATCTGGCCGCCTTTCTCGAGGCTTGAGCCCGGAGGCGATCTCCACGAGGCGGGTGGCACCTCGGCAGCACCTCGGCACACCCGATTGGGTCTGACTTGACACGCATCCGTGTGGCCAGAGGCCAGTCCGTTGTCTTTCTGGAGTTTTGCCGGAGGCACACCGCTTGCAGTCCATTTCGAGGGCGAGATGATTAAATCAGCCACGTGAAAGACAGAAAGAGGCGAGCTGTGAAAGTAAACGCAGTCGCTGCAATGGCTTTGCTTGCGCTCGTCAGTGGAGGAAGCACGCTGGCTTCTGACAGCCCGACCGAGTCCTTGGCAGGCGAGCATACGGACAAGGACGCCCAGAGCCCATCGATCTGGAGCTACAGGGCCGGCATGGGGATGCCGCGCGGAGCTGCCGCTTCGGCGGAGACAGGCTGTACGTCCTGGGAGGTCACCACCCGAGCCAGTCGGTGCCCAGCTACGGGCGACATGCCGAATCGTATAACCGACCGAGCGTTACGGGCCGCAGTTGACAATCCGGCCCTCAGGGTGGTTCTTTTGTCATTATGAGAAAGACCGTTGCTGGCCTGATGGTGCTCGGGTGCATCGCGATGGCCGCCCCGGCGGCATCCCAGGAAGCGGGCCCGCCCATCGTGGCGGTCTTCGACATCGAGGACACCCGGCCTCCCAAGACCCGGCTCTCGGAGCGGGAACGGGCGGATCTGACCGCCTTTCTGTCCGCAGCCCTGACCGAGGGCGGCGCATTCCGGGTGGTGCCACCCGAGCAGCTCCGGGCCACGCTGATGGCGAAGAAGCGCGAATCCTACCGCCGGTGCTTCGACGAGCGCTGCCAGATCGAGATCGGCAAGGAGGTGGCCGCGCAGAAGACGCTGGCCACCCGCATCATCCAGATGGGCAAGCAGTGCGCCATCATCGGCACGCTCTACGATCTGCGACTGTCGGCCAGCGAGCGAGCCGCCACCCAGAAGGGCGCCTGCGGGCGCGACCAGCTGCTCGAGGGTATCGAGGCGCTGGCCAGGAGCATGCGCGAAGCAGGGGCTGTTCCGCCCCACACCGCCGACCGCCTGTACAAAGAGGGCGTGGAGGCTTACAACCGGGGCGACGCCGAGACCGCGCTCTCGCGCTTCGCGGCCGCCGAGAAGGCCGGTTTCACCGACTGGAAGCTGGCCAACGACCTCTATCACTACTGGGGCGAGACCTACAGGAACCTGAAGAAGGACGCCGGCAAGGCGGCCGAGCAGCACCAGAAGGCGGTGGACGTCTCCGAGGACAAGGCCGACTGGCCGGCCTTCTGGAGCGAGTACGTCCTGGGCTACATGGCCTACGAGCAGGGCGACGCCGAGCGCGCCATCGAGTGCTTCTCGCTGAGCAGGCCCAACATCCATCGCATGGAGTGGATCTACCAGAACGACTTCTACTACTACTGGGGAGAGACGCTTCGCGCCCTCAAGAAGGATCTCGTCGGCGCGCGGCCATTCTACCAGGAGTGCATGAAGGTATCGCAGAACCTCAGCGACTCACCGACCTACCGATGCCTTTTCCGGCAGGCGGAGATGGCGCGCGACGCCGGCCGCAAGGAAGAGGCCGCCGACATGATGCTCCGGGCCGAAGCCGCCGGTCGGGCCGAGGCCGGCTTCGCCTCCGAGGTGGACAGGGCGCTGCGGGACATGGGGAAGCGATGAACACTCGAAGATGGCTCATCCTGGCCGCGGCAGTGCTCGCCTGCGCGGGCTGCGGGGAGGCGGGGCGCAGCTGCCGCGTGGACACGGACTGCCCGGGCAACGAGATGTGCATCGACGGCCGGTGCAGCTCGGGCTGCCCGGAGCTGCCGTGCGAGGACGGCGAGCTCTGCCACCAGGGCCGCTGCTACGCCGAGGATTGCCAGACGCGCTCCTGTCCCGGCGTCGGCATCATCTGCGTGGACGAGCAGTGCCTGGGGACGGACTGCATCGGCGTGACCTGCCCGCAGGGCGAGCGCTGCGCCGCGGGCCGGTGCTACCCCATCGACTGCGAGACCAAGACCTGCGCGGGATACGGGGAGGTCTGCGTGGACGATATCTGCCTCGAGGCGCTGTGCCTCGGTGTGGAGTGCCCGGAAGGCGAGCAGTGCGCGGGCGGCCGGTGCTACCCCGATGCCTGCGCGGATCGGACCTGCGAGGCGGGCGAGGTCTGCGTCGACGACACATGCGTGGAGGCGGGCTGCGCCGGGGTGGCCTGCCCGCCCGGGCAGCGCTGCGCGGACGGCAGCTGCTGGCCGGAGGACTGCGAGCAGGCCGACTGCGGCCCGGGGGAGGTCTGCGAGCTGGGCCGCTGCGTGCTGGCCGAGTGCGTGCACGACCGCTGCCCGGACGGCTGCCCGGACGATCCGGACAAGACCGAGCCCGGGATCTGCGGCTGCGGCGTGCCGGACACGGACGTCGACGCCGACGGCACTCCCGATTGTCTGGATGCTTGCCCGGACGATCGCGACAAGACCGAGCCCGGGATCTGCGGCTGCGGCGTGCCGGACACCGACGTCGACGCCGACGGCACGCTCGACTGCCTCGACTGCGCGCCCCGTAACGCGGCCGTGCACCCGGAGGCGACCGAGATCTGCAACGGCATCGACGACGACTGCAACGGGCAGGTGGACGAGGCCGGCTGCCCCTGTTCGGTCCGCTCCTGGCGGGGGCACAGCTACATGCTCTGCCAGGAGGCCTTGGGCTGGCTCGAGGCACAGGACGCCTGCCGGGCCTACGTCTACACGCTCGCCACGATCGACAGCCCAGAGGAGAACGAGATGCTCTGGGCCTGGATCGCGGAGCTCGGCGGCGCCGAGACCTGGCACGGCTTCAACGACCGCGACAGCGAGGGCGACTGGCTCTGGGAGGGCGGCTGGTCGGCGGTCTACATCAACTGGGAGGAGTACCAGCCGGACGGCCTGTACGGTGAGAACTGCGTACACTGGTGGGCCGGCCATGACGGCAGGTGGAACGATCGTCTCTGCAGTGTATGGTTCGAGTACCTGTGCGAGTCGGACTGCGCCGATGCGCCGGACCCGGACGGCGACGGCTACGGCGATACCTGCGACTGCGGCCCGCTCGATCCCCACAGGCATCCGGGTGTCACCGAGATCTGCAACGGCAAGGACGACGACTGCGACGGGGTGGTCGATCAGATCGAGGGCTGCCCTTGCCTGACGCAGGCGATTGGCGGCCACGTCTACAGCTTCTGCGATGACGGCGTGAGCTGGGACGAGGCCGAGCAGCTCTGCCAGTCCTACGGCGCACACCTGGTCACGATCGACGGCGAGGCCGAGAACGGCCAGATCCGCGATGTGATGATCGATGTCCTGCACACCGGCGATTTTTGGATCGGGTACAGCGACAAAGACCTGGAGGGCTCCTGGGGCTGGGCGGACGGGTCTGCGCCGAGCTACGTGAACTGGGGCGGAGGCGAGCCCAACGGCGGCACGGGCGAGAACTGCGCCGAGGTCTTTAGCAACGGACGCTGGAACGACACGAACTGCAGCGACCGCAAGGAATTCGTATGCGAGAGGGTGCCCTGCCCGGGCGACGTCTTCGTGGACATCGACGGAGACGGGATCTGCGGCGATGTCGATACCTGCCCGCTGCGTTACGACCCCGAGCAGGCCGGGCCGTGTCGCGACGCGAGCTGCAAGGACCTGCTGGACTCGGGCGTGCGCGAGGACGGGATCTACTGGATCTGCCCGGCCGGCACCGCATTGCCCCTCAGGGTCTGGTGCGACATGCACACGGCCGGCGGCGGCTGGACCCTGGTGGCCACCTACGGCGTCGACGGCCGGCCAAGCTCGACCTTCCCGGGCAGCTACCCGCGGCCGGGCGCCACCTGCTACGGCTGGGCGGACGGCGCGGTCTTCGATCCGTCGCGCAACGACGCGGCGCGCAACTTCTCGATCTACGCCGCGCCGCTGTGGGACGACTCGAACGGCGAGATCCTGGCCTACGTGGGCGGCTCGACCGACGACTTCGTCACGGCCAGCCTGCCCATGGGCTGCAACTACTTCGACCCGTCGGACTGGTGCCCGGAGAATGCCTACGGGCCTTTCGAGGTGCTGGACTCTTCGGGCAGCGTGCTGACCGCCAACGGTTACGCCTGCACCACGGCCCACGGGCAGGGGGCGTTCGCCGGGGATCCCTACGACGAGTTCGGGCTGCACCTGCTTGACGGGCCGGATGACAGCGATCCCTACCACTGTGATCAGACGGCCAGCGGTCTCGGCCACGAGGACATGGGGCGGATCTTCACCTCCTTCGAGTCGTCCAGCGGAGACTACTGGGACACGGGCATCCACTCCCACTGGAACGATGCCGGTCTGCCCGACCAGCCCGGCGCCCTGCTCGTCCGCTGATCTGAAAGCAGGCGGGAAAGGACCGGAATGGTCCGTATGGTACTCTGTGGCTCTGCTCAGCGCCGGAGGTGAGATGACCCAGCCCTTCGTCTTCTACCCGGAGATGAACGAGGCGATCCGGGGGCTCGGCCGGGATCCAGGGCTGGCTATCATTCCCCTGCGGCGTCCCGGGTGAGATTTTGGGTTTCCAATCGGTCGCAGGAGCCCTCTTACGAGATGGAGCTCTGAGGAACTTCGAGGTGCTGGTGCCGCCCCAGGCCATCCTGGGCCTTTCGTGCACCTATCGGCTACGATGAGCGGAGCATGCGAAAAAAGGGTTTCCATCTCGGCGGCGGGCCACTCTTGGAAGGAAAGAGCAGAGGAGTGCTTCCCATGAAACATTTGTTCTTGTTGGTTTTTTGCGTTCTGTCAGCCGCTGCCTGCGGCAGCCCGGAAGGCCAGTGCCAGCGGGACGAGGACTGCGGCGCTTGCCACAGCTGCACATTCGGCGTCTGCGAGCTGGATCCGGAGATCTGCGGCGACGGCCTGGACAACGACTGCGACGGGCGCATCGACGAGGGCTGCCCCTGCGACGGCGTGGTCTGCGACCAGCCGCCGGCCGCCGAGTGCGTCGGGGACGAGCTGCGCAGCTACCGGGCTCCCGGCTCGTGCGTGCCGGAGACGGGCGAGTGCGCGTACGACCACCAGGACACCCTATGCCCCCTCGGCTGCGACGCCGAGGCGGGCGCCTGCCTGGGCTGCGACAACCGGTGCTCGCCCGTCGGCGCGAGCGAGTGCCTCGACGGGCAGATCCGGACCTGCGTCGCCGACGCGCAGGGCTGCCTGGACTGGAGCGCCTACGCCGCCTGCGAGGTCGGATTCTGCGAGAGCGCGACCGCCTGCGGCAGCTGCGAGGACGCGTGCAATCCGGGCCAGAGCCGCTGCGCGGACGGGCGGATACGGACCTGCGAGGCCGACGAGCACGGATGCCTGGTCTGGGGGCCCGAGAGCGACTGCGAGGACGGCTTCTGCGCGGATGAGAGCCGCTGCGGGACCTGCGACGACCGCTGCGAGCCGCGGGGCGCGACCCAGTGCGCGGCCGGCCGGATACGGAGCTGCGAGGCCGACGAGCACGGATGCCTGGGCTGGGGCGCCTATGCGGACTGCGCCAGCGGCTTCTGCGACCAGGACGGGGTCGGCTGCGGCGACTGCGATGACCGGTGCAGCCCGGCGGGCGCGACCGACTGCGCGGCCGGCCGGATACGGATCTGCGAGGCCGACGGGGACGGCTGCCTGGACTGGGGCGAGTACACAGACTGCGACGACGGCTTCTGCGCGGACGGCCAGACCTGCGGCGTGTGCGAGAACCCCT
>JAFGRB010000049.1 GCA_016935365.1 Deltaproteobacteria bacterium | reverse complement strand
TGTGAGGCGCGGAGTGCCTCGACAGGCGCATCCAGACGAGGCAATCAGCGCGAACCCGCTACATTACGGGAAATCGAGAGGCGCCTTCTTACTCTGACACTGTGCGCCGGGCTCACATCGCCTGAGCAGAGGCGCTGCGGATCTCTGGATCAGGCGCGCTTGCCCGTCGGCCAGAAACGAAGGAAGTAGCTCGCGATCTGCACGGCGAACTGCGCCTTGCGCAGAGGCGAGACCCTCTCCAGGCTCGGCCAGAAGACGTTGCAGTGACCGCACGGGTCCGCCTCGTGACGCCGGCCCTGCCGGTGGAGCGTCCGGTAGCGGAGGGCCACGGGGCCGTTGTAGATGTCCAGGATCGAGTCCTTCCGGGCATCGCCCCAGGCGTACTCCCCCTCGTGATCCATGCAGCACAGCGTGACGATCCCGCTCGACAGCACGTCGATGCGGGTGATGTGCTCGCACGGATAGGGGGGGACCGGCAGATGGCTCGGAATGGCCCCTTTGTAGTTGAACAGACCCACGATGAAGGAGCGCACCCCCAGCCGGCGGCAGTATTCGATGAAGTCCTCTTGCTCCTTCAGGGTCGTCTCGTCGGTGCGCGTCATCCTGAAGGTTACCTTGCGGGCCACGCGCGGCTTGCGTTGGGGCTCCGTCAGGTAGGCGAGGTTGGAGAGCGTGCGCTCGAGATCCAGCCCCATGATCCTCCGGTACGCTTCGGGATCCAGCGTGTTGAGGCTCACGTAGAGGTGATCGACTCCGAGACCCAGCAGGCCATCGATCCTCTTCGGCGTCAAGCCGTATCCGTTCGTGTACAGCCTCAGGCGCGTCTTGGGCAAGCGCTGCCGGATGAGAAGCAGCCGATCCATGATCCTGGGATCGACGAAGGGCTCGCCGTTGAGAAATGGCTCGATGGCCCCGAGCGGAAACGAGCGGCAGTCGTCGATGATCTTCTCGAACAGCTCGTCATCCATGACGAGGCGATCGCGGCTCATCCTGTTGTTCGGGCAGAATTCGCACTTGGCGTTGCAGCGATTGGTCGTCTCGATGGCGACGAGCCTTGGATGCTCGATCCTATTCGTCTTCATTATTCGAGACTCGCCCGGCTCAGAATCGCCAGGTGAGCGCCAGGTGGGCTCCGCCCTCGGTGAGTGCAAGGGTGGGGGAAGGCAGCGCGTCCATATCGAGCGCAGGGCCCTCGTCCATGAGCTCGCTGTTGTAGATCCGGGCCGAGTCTGTGATCTTGCCCCAGGAGATGAACTCGAACACGATGCCCATCACCAGCAGCCCGCCGCCGCCCGCCATGATGTATGCGCCGATGTGCTCCGGCACCTCCTTGCTCACGCCGGGCATGTACATCACCGCACCCACCACGACGGATGCCAGCGACATGCCCGTGAAGACGATGCCGGTCGTGTGCCAGGTCCGGTACGAGTTGAAGGCGGCCAGGGCGGCCGCGTTCTCCTTGATCTGATCCTCGTAGTGGTGGCCTTCCTCCCAGATGCCGTAGGTCTCCTCGTCCATGGTGTAGCTCTCGGATGCGAAGAAGAGGAAGCCGTGATGGATCTTGGCCTCCTGGGCATGGGCGCTCGCGGAGAGCGCGACGAGGACGGCTGCTATCGAAAGCGACGCGAGCACTCTAGACATCTCGACCTCCGGCAGGGGCTACTCCTCCAGCTGGGTAAGCAGCAGCGGCTTGAGATACTCGCTGGCGGCCGCCGCGCGCTTGCCGAACTGGTTGACGATATTGATGAGGAGCTTGAGGCAGGTCTGCGGCTTCTGCTTCTGCATCTTCGCGAAGTCGCGTCGCGGGACCTCCAGCAGCTCGCAGTCGGTCTCCGCCGTGGCGGTCGCCAGGCGAGGGCCGCCGATGAGCAGGCCGAGCTCGCCGAAGGAGTCTCCGGGCGCCAGCTTGTCCAGGGCGTGGTCCTTGCCGTCCGGCGACTTGACGCTCAGCCGGACCACGCCGTTCTTGACGACGAAGAGGCTCTCTCCGACCATGTTTTCCACGAAGATGGGCGTGCCGGCCGGAATGCTGCGCTCCCTGGCCAGCTTGCTCATGATGATCAGCCCCGAATCCGAGAATCCCCTGAACAGGGCGCAGGTTTTCAGGGTGTCCTGGATCGACATGCCTCAACTCTATAGCAAGCTTTTTCCCCCGAGGGCAAGCGAAAAGCGCGGATGTGATCATGGTTGACAAGCGGCCCGCATGCTCGGATTATCCGCAGGCAGAGGCGCCATGCCAGCGCCGTACCCGAAGGAGACGTTCATGACCCGAGAGAAAAAGATCGAGATAGCGCCGCCGGCCAAGCTCGGCATCCTCACCGTGGGACTGGGCGCGGTGAGCACCACGCTGATCGCGGGCGTGGAGGCCATCCGCCGCGGCATCTGCAAGCCGATCGGATCCGTGACCCAGATGGCGACGATCCGGCTGGGCAAGCGGACCGAGGAGCGCAACCCGCTCATCAAGGACTTCGTGCCATTGAGCCCGCTGGAAGATGTGCGCTTCGGCGGCTGGGACGTCTTCCACGACGACGGCTACAAGGCGGCCGAGAATGCCCAGGTCCTCGGCAAGGAGCACCTGGACGAGCTGCGGCCGTACATGGAGCGGATCAAGCCCATGGCCGCGGTTTTCGACCCGCGCTACGTGAAGAAGCTCAAGGGCGAGACCACGAACGTCAAGCAGGGCAAGAGCTTGATGGACAAGGCCGATGCCCTCATGGCCGACATGGACGCGTTTGCCGACCGCGAGAAGTGCGATCGCCTGGTGGTGGTCTGGTGCGCCTCGACCGAGGCCTTCCTGGAGCAGAAGCCGGTTCACAAGAGCCTGGCCGACTTCGAGAAGGGCCTGAAGGACAGCAGCCCGGAGATCGCCCCCTCGATGGTCTACGCCTACGCGGCCATCAAGAAGGGCATCCCGTACGCCAACGGCGCACCCGGGCTCAACTGCGAGATCCCGGCGCTGCAGGAGCTGGCGGACAAGACCGGCGCACCCATCTCCGGCAAGGACTTCAAGACCGGCCAGACCTTGATGAAGACCATCATCGCGCCGGGGCTCAAGGCGCGCATGCTCGGGCTGGGGGGCTGGTTCTCGACCAACATCCTCGGCAACCGGGACGGAGAGGTGCTCGACGATCCCGAGTCCTTCAAGACCAAAGAAGTCAGCAAGCTGGGCGTGCTGGACTACATCCTCCAGCCCGAGGTCTACCCCGAGCTCTACAAGAACCTCTATCACAAGGTGCGGATCAACTACTACCCGCCCCGCGGCGATGCGAAGGAAGGCTGGGACAACCTGGACATCTTCGGCTGGATGGGCTACCCGATGCAGATCAAGATCGATTTCCTGTGCCGGGACTCCATCCTGGCCGCGCCGGTGGCCCTCGATCTGGCCCTGTTCATGGACCTGGCCGCCCGCGCCGGGCTCAAGGGCATCCAGGAGTGGCTGAGCTTCTACTACAAGAGCCCCATCGTGCGCGAGGGCCTGTACCCCGAGCACGATCTCTTCATCCAGCAGACCAAGCTGAAGAACACGCTGCGCTACCTCATGGGCGAGGACCTGATCACCCACCTGGGCAACGAGTACTACGGCTTCTGAGGCCGGTCTGCAGGCCGATCCTGTTTGGCCGGCCAGCCGAACAGGTATTGACACGGCCTGGCACGAATGATATTGAAATAGTTTCGAAATTCTGTTGCTCCGCGAGCCGGAGCCTCGGAGGGTCTTCGCATGGTCTGGGCGATCGCTGGAGGGGCCGTCGGAGCGATCCTGCTGGTCGTCATCATCGTCCTCGTGCGCAGGAGCGGGCGCGGGGATCCGGAGACCATCGCCAAGCGCCTCGGTCTGACGTACCAGAACGGCAAGATGCGCGGCATGATCCACGGCTTCACGGTCGGCGTGGAGACACAGCGCTCGGGCGCCCAGAGCCGGACGGTCTTCTCGGTCCAGTTCCCGGACCGGCTCGGGATGGGCCTGGCGATCGCGGCCAACCCCAGCGGCCAGCGGAGCCATCGGGCGCTGGCGAGCGGCGACGACGCCTTCGACGCAGCCGTGTGCATCGAGGCGCGCGAGCAGGCCAAGGCGCTCGAGCTGCTCACGCCGGAGCGCAGGCAGTGCATCCGGGAGCTGATCGCCAGCGATCCGAGCGCCTGGATCGACGACACGGGCCTGCGCTGGACCACGGACGGCGCGCTGGATGACTTCGACGCCCTCAAGCGCTTCATCGACTCGCTGGTGGACGCGGCGATCGACTTCTTTCCCGGAAGGACGGCCTACAAGGCCGTCCGGAGCGCGGAGCGGCAGAGGGCGAGGCTCGGAGGGCGATAAGCATGCCGATCAAGCTCGGAGAGTTGCTTGTCAAGAACGGAGTCATCACCAGGCACCAGCTCCAGGAGGCCCTGCACGCCCAGACCATTTTCGGCGGCAGGCTGGGGACCAACCTCGTGGAGCTCGGCTACGTCAACGAGGCTGATCTGTCCAAGCTGCTGAGCGCACAGCTCAACGTCCCGTACGCGACCTTCGAGGACCTCGAGGATCTCGACCGCGAGCTGCTCAAGCTCGTGCCCACGGCCGTGGTGCGGAAGCACAAGGTCATCCCGCTCTCCCTCGAGGGCAGGACGCTCCGTTTGGCGATGCCTGACCCGACCCGCTTTCCGGTCATCGACGAGGTCTGCTTCGCGACGGGTCTGCGGATCGAGCCCGTGGTCGCGCCCGAGGTCATGCTCGTGGCCGCGGCCGAGAAGTACTACGACGTGCCGCGCGACGTGCGCTACATCCGCGCGGCCGGCATGGCCCAGAACCTCTCCGATACCTCCACGACCGCCTCGAGCATGCGCGCCCGGCTACACGACGAGGGCGAGCTGGTCATCGAGTCCGGAGGGGAGGACCGCTCGAACGAGGAGCGGGCCGTGGACGGCTTTCCGATCCACCAGGCCGTGATCGAGCTGGTCCGGGCCAGGAAGACCTCCGACATCCTGGACGTGATCCGCACCTTCGTGTCGGAGGACTTCCAGCGCATGGCCGTCTTCGTCTTCCGGGGCGATCTGGCGGTGGGCGCGACGCTGCAAGGTTGCAAGCTCACCAGGGAGGAGTTCCAGGAGTTCAACTTCCCGATCGAGTCCAGCGCGCTCATGTCGAAGGCCTACAGCACGAAGGAGTCGTTCTTCGGCGTGCCCGAGGGGATATCGGGCGTGGACGACTGGGTCTTCGCCGAACTCGGCCTGCCCAGGCAGCGCCCCACCTTGCTGATGCCGATCCTGTCCAAGGGCGAAATACGCTGCGCGGTCCTGGCCTGCGAGAACAAGAAGGGCGAGATCCTGGACATGCAGGATAGCTACAACCTGCTCGGCACCAAGCTGGGGCTGGCCTTCGAGCTCGTGGACCTGTCCGACCGGATCCTCGATCTATCCTAACGGACAGATAAAAAAGATGTTTTTCAAGAGCGGGCGGGAAGCCCCCTCCCACCGCCGAGCCAGAATCCGGTGGGAGAGGGGGCGGGCTCAAGAAGAATCCAGCGGAAAGGCCCGGAAAAAAGACGAGCCCTGTATAATCAGGACTCCTGATATCCTCTAATGTAGGCCTGCTGGCCGGCCTGTCAAGGCCTGGCCTCGGGATCGTCTCAGTTGCACTCGCTGTCGTCGCCGTCGATCTCGTTGTCGCAGTCGTTGTCGAAGCCGTCATCGCAGCTGCCCGGCACGCTGAGCCCCTCGAAGCCGGGGGCCTCGAGAAGGGTGTGGATGCAGCGGCTGTCGGTGCACAGGTCCTGGGTGCAGGGGTCGTGGTCGTCGCAGTCGGCGTCGCCGCTGCACTCCTCGCAGCAGCAGCAGCGAAAGCCGAGCCCGATCAGGTGCATGCGGTGGCCGGCGTTGTTTCGGAACCAGCAGGTCAGCATCACCTGGATGGCGTCGTCGAAGTCGCCGCCGAAGAAGGGCTTGACCGTCCGGCAGTCCCGCTCCCGCTCGCAGCCGGCCCACTCGGCCAGGTTGCCGCTCATGTCCAGGGAGCCATCGGGGCTCGCGCAGCCGGTCTTCTCTCCCGTGGCCAGCGCGCTGCTCGCGAGCGTGTTGCACAGCAGAGGATCGAAGCTGTCCCCGTAGGGGAACTCCAGACCGCTCTCGCCCCCGCAGGCGCGCGTCCACTGCTCGTCGGTGCACAGGTGCTTGCCCCGCTTGCGGCAGGCGATCCGCGCCTCCTCCCAGGTGATGTCGTCCCAGGGGACGACGTCTTCCCGCGCGCAGGCGTAGGCGGTATTGAAGCCGCGCGAGGTATCGCTGGCGTCGGGACGGGAGGCCTCCCAGCGATCGATCCAGAACGAGCCCGGGCCCGTGCCCACCTGGAGCATCTCGTCGGCGACGTCGATCTCCTCGTCGGTGGATCCATCGCAGTCGTTGTCCAGCGCGTCGCACAGCTCACGGCAGGGCGCCGGGCAACTCGCGGCCTGGGCCGAGCAGGTCGTGGCGTGGGCGTCGTCCGGATCGCAGATGATCACCCCGTAGCGCCGGCAGACGCCCTCGCCGTCGTGGCAGGGCTGGTTGAGGCCGCTGTAGCCCTCGTCGGTGCTGCCGTCGCAGTCGTTGTCCAGGTTGTCGCAGCGATCCTCGACCGACTGGTACGTGGACGGGTAGGGGCAGTCCCAGCTGCCACTCGAGCAGCGGGGCTCGATGTTGGAGCACACGCCCCGGTCGAGGCAGTCGGGCGGTGTGTCCTGGGGATCCTCGTCGGTCTGTCCGTCGCAGTCGTCGTCGCTGCCGTTGCAGATCTCGGTCGGCGGGCTGCGCAGCACGCAGTGGTACTCGCAGCCGTCGATGGCATTGGTGTTCAGGTCGTGGTAGTGCTGCTCGCAGGTGTCGATCAGGCACACGCCCGACTCGCACAGAGCCGTGGCGTGGGGGGGCTCGCAGCGCAGCCCGCAGCCGCCGCAGTGGCTGACCGTGGAGATGATGCCGTTGCCGTCCTTGAAGTCCTCGTCGGTGTCCCCGTCGCAGTCGTTGTCCACCCCGTCGCAGGCCTCGGTGTCGGGCTGCGGGGCGGTGCAGGTCGCCGAGAGGAAGGCGCCGCCGATGCAGGCCTCGACACCCTGGCAGTCCCCGCGGAAGCAGGGCTGGAACACGTCCTCGTCGGTCAGCCCGTCGCAGTCGTCATCCATGTTGTTGCAGCTCTCGTCCGACCCGCTGCCCGGGATCGCATCGCAGTAGACGTCCGAGCCGTCCGGCAGGCAGGTCCACATGCCCTGGCGCTCGCAGATGCCCCGGCCCGAGAAGCAGACGTTGCCGAGCATGGGGAAGATCTCGTCGGTCGAGCCGTCGCAGTCGTTGTCCAGCCCGTCGCAGCGCTCGTCGGTCGGAGCCCCCGGCGTGACGCTGCAGGCCGTGCCGCCCTGGGGGCCGCAGACCGTGGACCCCTGGCGCGCGCATGCGCCGATGCCCACCTCGCAGGGCTCGCCTACGTTCGCGAAGTCCTCATCGGTCTCTCCGTCGCAGTCGTTGTCCACGCCGTCGCACGACTCCGGCATACCGTTGCCGGCGGTGGCCGAGCAGACCGTGGTCAGCCCGTCGGGCCGGCTGCAGATCATCACGCCGTTGCGCCGGCAGGGGCCCTCGCCGGCCTCGCAGGGCTCGCCGAGATCAGGGAAGTCCTCGTTGGTCTCGCCGTCGCAGTCGTTGTCGTACTCGTCGCACAGCTCGTCGGCCGGGCCGGTCATGTGAAGACACTCGGCCCATTTGCCGCCGACGCATTCCTGGGTTCCGTGCTGGCAGGCGCCCACGTCGCTGCCGCAGATCTGGAAGGTGCCGTCCACGCATTCGCAGCCCTCGTCCACGATCCGGTTGCAGTTGTTGTCGAGCCCGTCGCAGATCTCGGGCTCCGGCCAGCGGGCGCCCTCGCACGCGCTCCAGCTGCCATCCGAGCAGGTCTGGCGCCCGGCCCGGCAGATGCCCACGTTGGAGCCGCAGGGCCGCGTCTCCCCGTCCGTACACCCGCACCCGTTGTCGACCACGCCGTCGCAGTCGTTGTCGAGCCCGTCGCCGCAGATCTCCTCCTCGGGAGGTGAGCCGCCCATGCAGGGGCTCCAGATCCACGCGCCGGCTGTGTCCTGGCAGACCTGGATGCCGTACTCGCACTCGCCCGTGTTCACGCCGCAGGGGCGGGAGGCGTTCGGAGGACAGCCAGGACAGCCCTCGTCCACGGCTCCGTCGCAGTCGTTGTCGAGCCCGTCGTCGCAGGATTCCGAGGCGTCCGGTGTGCGCCCCCCGACGCAAGCGCCCCAGTAGCCGTACTCGCAGGTCTTCACGCCTCGCCTGCAGACGCCCACCTCGGTTCCGCATGGGGCCTGCTCGCCCGGCGCGCAGTCGCAGATCTCGTCGGTCTCCCCATCGCAGTCGTTGTCCAGCCCGTCACAGAGCTCCGGCGCACCAGGGAAGATCTCGGGCCGGTTGTCGTTGCAGTCGTCGTAGCCCTCCCGCGCATCGCAGTAGCCGTCGTTGTCGAAGTCGCTGCAGTTCTCGCCGGGCACGCACGCGCCCAGACGGCATCGGTAGCCGGGCGCGCAGTCCGCGGAGCTCCTGCAGCTCAAGCCCGCGTCGGTCGGCGCGACCTCGCTGATGCAGCCGACCAGCGTCGGAAGCCAGGCCGCGGCCAGCAGGACGAGCCACAGACTTCGGCCCGCCTTCCGCCTGCGCCGGACGACGGCGCCGATGCCCAGCAGGACGAGGGGCCACCAGCCGGCGGCCGAGCCGCTGGCCGAGCACTCGCAACCCCCGGACATCCGGCCCGGCGAGGTTTCTTCGTCCATCGAATCGCCGTCACGCGACGTACCGGCATCCGCACCGCCCGCATCCGCGCCCGGCTTGTCGCCGCCCGCGTCGGGACGCCCGCCGTCGCCGCCGTCCGTACCGCCGTCAGGCAGCTCGGGCCGATCCGAGACGCAGTGTCCGTCCTGGCAGTGGCTGTCATCGGGGCAGACGAGATCGCGGCAGGGATCGGCCACGCACTGCCCGTCCTGGCAGGTCCAGCCCACGTTGCAGTAGACGCCCTGGCAGGGATCCGCGGCGCATATACCGTCGATGCAGGTCTGGCCCTGCTCGCAGCTCACGCCTGCACAGTCGTCGGCCACGCACTGCCCGTCGATGCAGCTCTCATCCGGCCCGCAGTCGGCGCAGGCCACAGCCAGACATTCGCCGGCATGACAGTACTCGTCGTCCGCACATTCTACCCCGTAGCAGGGATCGGGCTGGCACGCGCCCGCCACGCAGCGCTCGCCCGGCGGGCAGCCCTCCTCGAAGCAGTCGATGTCAACGCACTCGCCCATGCGGCAGACCTGGCCCGGTTCGCACTCGACCGCCTGGGTCACGCAGCGGTCGGCGCAGCGTCCGCTCTCCGGGATGCACTCCTCGCCCGGAGGGCAGCTCACGCCACAGCAAGCGTCGCTCACGCACCAACCGTTGACGCAGATCCGGTCTCCGCTGGGACACTCGCCGGCCTGGCAGGCCGACACGCACTCGCCGCACAGGCAGATGTCGTACCCGCTGCACAGATCGCCCTCGTCGACCACGCCGTCGCAATCGTTGTCCAGCCCGTCGCAGCGCTCGGGCTCGGGGCCCACCTCGCCGCCGCACTCGCCCCAGCGAGCCTGGGCATTGCAGGCCTGGACGCCGGGTCTGCACTCTCCCACGTCCGACCCGCAGGGCCGCGTATCGCCCGGTGTGCACTCGCCGCAGTCGGAGTCCAGCGAGTCGATGAACCCGTCGCAGTCGTTGTCGATCCCGTCGTCGCAGATCTCGGGCACAGCGTCCTCGTCGGTCAGGCCGTCGCAGTCGTTGTCCAGCTCGTCGCAGACCTCGTCCGTGGGCCAGATTCCTCCCTGGCACTCTCCCCAGGAGCCGAAGGCATCGCAGATGCGGATGCCGGTCGCGCACTCGCCCTCGTCGGTCCCGCAGGGCTCGGTGCTGCCGGGCTCGCAGACGCCGCCGCAGCCCTCGTCGGTCAGCCCGTCGCAGTCGTTGTCCACGCCATCGAAGCAGATCTCCGGCTCGTCCTCGAAGCCCTCGTCCGTGGAGCCGTCGCAGTTGTTGTCGAGCCCGTCGCAGATCTCGTCGGCGGGCGTGATCTCGCCCCGGCACTCGAGGCGGCCGTCGATGCACAGGATCTCGCCCGGGCCGCACTCGCCCTCGTCGATCCAGTCGCAGGGGGGCTGCTCGGCCCCCTCGCATGCGCCGCAGGGCGCGTGCAGCAAGGGATCGTCTTCATCGACCAGCCCGTTGCAGTCGTCGTCGTAGCCGTTGCACGCCTCGGGCTGGATGTCGAAGTTGCCCTGACAGACGACCCCGTCCATGGTGGCGTTGCACACGTAGACGCCGTAGTGATCCACGCAGAAGCCCATGGTCGCCACGCAGTTGTTGCCGAGCTGGGGCCAAGGCTCGTCGACCATGTTGTTGCAGTTGTTGTCGAGCCCGTCGCAGATCTCGGGCCCGGGGCTGGGGGCGTCGCACTCGGTCCAGTCGCCGGCGACCGGATCGCAGTATCGCCATCCATTCTGGGGGCATCCGTTGTTGCAGGGCAGCGGATCGAGCTCATCGGTCGCTCCGTCGCAGTCGTTGTCCACGCCGTCGCAGATCTCCATCTCGGGCTGGGGAGCCGTGCAGTCGACCCAGCTGCCGTGCTCGCAGAACTCCAGGCCCGCACCGCAGTCGCTGCTGCAGACGCGGGGCGCGATCTCCTCGTCGATCTGGCCGTCGCAGTCGTTGTCCGTGTTGTCGCAGACCTCTTCCACGGCCGGGCGGGCCGTACAGGTGTCGGGGTCGTAGATCCCTCCGACGCAGACCATCACCCCCGGGCAGTGGGCGTTTCCACACGGCGAGGTCAGCCCCTCGTCGACGAAGCCGTCGCAGTTGTCGTCCTCTCCGTTGCACTCCTCGGCTTGCGGCGTGGGCGCGGTGCACGCCCCCCAGGTATCGGGCCCGATGCAGTACTGCACGCCTTCGCCGCAGACCGTGCTGCAGGGTCGGGTGACGTTCTCGTCGATGTCCCCGTCGCAGTCGTCATCGAGGCCGTTGCAGTCCTCGACCGGCGCGTCGACGAGCAGGCCCTCGACCAGGATCAGGATGTCCTCGTAGTCGTTGTCGCCGCCCTCGTAGAGATCCTCGAAGCCGAAGTAGAACGAGGTCGGGTCGAGGGTCGACTGGTAGATCAGGTGGTGGATGAAGGGCGTTTCGGGGTTCGACTCGGCCAGGTTGAGCCGCGGCTCGGTGTAGTAGATCACGCCGGGGTCGTCGTTCAAACCGTGGTTGTTGCAGCTCGAGCAGCGATCCGGCGAGATGATGAAGAAGCCGATCGGGCCGCCCTTCCAGTTCGGATCTCCGCACAGCGAGACGGTGGTCGTGTAGGGCGGCTCGCGGTCCCACTCGATGATCAGGTGCCGGTTCTCCGGCAGGGAGGTGTCGTCGCCCACGTTGTACCAGCCGAAGGCGTTCTCGTAGCCGGCGCCCTCGGCGAGATCGGTGAAGGTCAGGCTCAGCGCCGGGTAGAAGGTCTCGGGGATGATGGATGCGTCCTGGATCGAGTCGATCGCCTCGCACTGCGGCGGGGCCGGATCGCACTGGGCGTCGAGGTAGTGCTGCACGCGCAGGATCTGGCAGACGTCCTCGCCGTCGTAGCGCCCGCAGCGCGTGCCCGGTCCCAGGCTCGTCAGGCAGTCCTGATCCGAGCTGCAGCGCACGTGGCAGACGTTGGTGTAGTGGGGGCTGCCCTGGTAGTCGCAGAAGGCGGCAGTCACACCGAGCGCCGTGCGGCACTGGTTGTCGGTGCTGCAAGTCAGGCGGCAGCGGCTGCTGGTGCAGGTGGCGCCGGTCGCGATCGCGTTGGCGCAGCCCTGGTTCGTGTGGCAGCTCTGGGAGCCGAAGGTGTCGAAGCCGTCCGGGATGCGGCTGTTGCCCGCATCGGGCTGGCAGAAGACGTAGTAGTTCTCCGCTGGCGGGCAGTAGTCGTAGCTGGCCCCGGAGGCGATCCCGGCTCCCAGGCTGCAGGCGAGCACCGCACAGCCGAACACAAACCCATCCACTTTCACCATGGAAAGGCTCCTCTCTTCGCCCCCGGGCGGCGGGCGCGCCGCGACCGACTGTCCAGCTTCTATTGTATGATCTTTTCTGCTTCGGGCATAGGGCCCTGGGACCAGAAGCTCGCCAGGTCCGCGGCCAGATCCTCGGTTCGCATCTCCTCGGGCCGGAAGCGGTACCAGTGCTCGGGCAAGCAGGCCGCGAGCTCGGAGTCGGCGAACCTGCGGCCCACGAGCACGATCACACCCCGGTCGTCCGGACCGCGGATGACCCGGCCGGCGGACTGGATCACGCGCTGCAGACCGGGGTAGAGCATGGCGTAGGCGAAGCCCTGCTCGTACTCCTCGTCGAAGTAAAGCTGCATGGCCGCGCGCTCGAAGCCCACCTGGGGCAGGCCCGGGCCCACGACCACGGCGCCGATGAGCTGGGCGCCGGGAAGGTCCACGCCCTCGGCGAAGATGCCTCCCATGACCGCCAGCAGCAGCCGGGGACGGTCGGCGGCCCGGAGCGCTCCGAGCATGCGCCCCCGGCTAGACTCGGACATGGAGGGGAGCTGGATCAGCACCTGCTCGGCCGGAAGCGCGATCCGGGCCCGGACTGCCGCGAGGTACTGGAAGCTGGGGAAGAAGGCGGCGTAGTTGCCGGGCCGGGCCTGGACCACGGTCTCGATGATCCGAGCCACCCGCGCGTGATGGCGATCCCTGTCCCGGAAGGCGGTCGAGACCGAGTCCTCGACGAAGACCGCCAGGTTCTCGCGGGGGAAGGGCGAGGGCAGGGCGACCTGCAAAGGACCCAGCTCGGCGAAGCCCAGCACATCGGCGTAGTACGGAAGAGGCGTCAGGGTGGCGCTCATGGCGATCGTGCCCGCCGCCCGTCGGTGGCAGGCGGCCAGCCGGCGGGCCGGGTTGACGCACAGCACGCCGAAGCCCTCGCCCTGCGGAGCCTCGCGCGAGCTGCAGAAGGGGACGAACTCGCGCTCGCCGGGTACGAGCTCGTCGCGCAAGCGCAGCAGGCGCCCGCAGAGATCGAGGATCGGATCCTGCGGGTGGACGAGCCGGTGGGCGCGGTTGTACAGCAGGTAGGCCACCAGAAGGGGCTCGGCGCGGCTGGCGAGAGACAGCCAGGCCTGCCGGTCGGGCTCCAGGCTGCAGCATGCCTCGATCCGCGGGCTGCCATCCGACTCGGCCTGCTGCATCGCCTCCAGTACGGCCCGGTCTACCGCTGCGATCAGCTCGCGGATCTGGCCTGTGAGCGCCGGGCCGCGAACCGGACCGCCCAGGCCCAGGTCGAGCTGCTGCGCGTCCTCCGAGCTCGCCAGGAACTCGCCGCTCGCCAGCCGCGCATCGAGCCCGGCGAGCGCTTGCCGGCCGATCCAGGGCGAGTAGACCTCGCGCATGCGGTCTACGAGGTTGTGCGCCTCGTCCACCACGACCACCGCCTGTCGCGCGGCCCCTTCGCCGAAGAGCTCGCTCAGGCTCGCAGCCGGATCATAGGCGTAGTTGGCGTCACCGATAACCAGACCGACGCTCGGCAGGGCGGCGAGCTGGAGGTAGAATGGGCATAGCCGGTGGGCCTCGCCGGCTGCCAGCACGGCCTCGGGCAGGATGCGAAAGACCCCTTCGCCGAGCTGCTCGAGGGCGCCCGAGCGAACGAGACGGCTGTCGAAGTCGGCCATGAACTCGCACAGCTCCGGATGGCACAGCCCGTGACCCGGCGGGCACATGCGCTCCTTGGCTCGAAGCGTCAGGCTGCGAAGCTCGCCAGCTCGCAGGCCGGAGGCCCGGCACAGGTCCTCGAAAGTCTGGCCCACGAGCTCCTGTTGGGTGTTCTTGGCCGTGGCGAAGAGCATGCCCGCCCCGTTTCGAAGCGCGTGGCGCAGGCCAGCGAGCAAGGCCGCCACGGTCTTGCCGATCCCGGTGGGCGCGGTGGCGAGCACCGGCCGGCCGGCCTCGAGGCCATCGGCAAAGGACTGGATGAGATCTCGCTGGTAGGGCCTGGCGGGGTAGGGCAGCACGAGGCGATCTGCGAGCGCAGCGCGCCTGGCGGACTCGGCTCGATCGGACCTCGCCCTGGCGATCCACTCGCGCAGCAGCTCGACCAGGAGCGCCTCGGTCGCCTCCGGGTGGGGCGCCAGATCGATCGACCGCCGCCCGCCGTCCAGCAGCGAGACGAGCACGAGACGAAGCACAAATCGCCGTTCTGGCTGGGCGCGCATGGCTGCCAGGCCGTACAGGCGCAGCTGCAAGCAGTATTCCGGAAAGAGCTCCTCGCGCGCGCGCTCGAGCTGGCCACCCGGCAGGGTGACCGACTTGATCTCCTCGATCAGCGTTTCTCGCCCGCGCTCGAGCCAGCCGTCGACCCGGCCGCGCAGCCGCGTGCGGAAGCCGTCGACCTCGCAGCGAAGCTCGAGCCCCCGCTCGGCGAGATAGGCGGGTGTGCGCCCTTGCTGCTCGCGGCGGTAGTCCGCGTGCACCCGCTGGCCGAGCTCCGCCCGCATGCGCGAGAGCAGTCCGGCTCCGCGCGGGCCATCGCGCCGCGACTCGGCCAGCTCTCGGATGCCACCCGAGATGCTGCGCTGCTCCAGGTCGACCTGGATCATACCGGCAGGTGAGCACAGCCTCGCCCGAGGGTCAATGTCGGGCTGGGTGCGAATTTCCTTGATCGTCGGCCCGGGATGAAATAGACAGATCATCCTGCGGTGCGCGTGGGCGATTAACTCAGCGGGAGAGTGCCATCCTCACACGGTGGAAGTCGACAGTTCGAATCTGTCATCGCCCATGATTCGGGCTCTCTTCTGAGAGCCCGTTTTTGTTTGCGATGCAGTGGTCGGGCTCATATAATCCGCCGCGAATGGCGTGCTCGCGACTCCGCTCTCGCAGGAGGTGGCCATGCTCGTGAAGCGCTCTTCCGTCCGGAAGCTGTGGATCGTAGCTCTGGCGCTGCTGCCCGCGTCCGTCCAGGCCCGACCCCCTGCAGCACGCGCTCGGATCGCGGTGCTGGATCTGCGCGAGAAGGGAGTGACCAAGGAGGTGGTCGATCTGCTCACCGGGACGGTGGCCCGGAAGCTGCAGAGTTACGGCATCTTCGATGTCTTGAGCCGAGAGGATCTGCGCAACATGCTGCGGCACGGCCAGGACATGCAGTACCTGGGTTGCGACGAGCCTTCGTGCTTCGCCCAGCTCGGAGGAAAGATAGGCACCGACTACATCGTCTCCGGCACGGTGGGCATGGTCGGCAAGCGTTATGTGATCAACTTGCAGCTGATCGAGATCAAGACCTCGAGCGTGCTCGAACGTGTGGATCGCCAGTTCGAGGGGACGCTTGACATGTTGCTGGACGAGGTGCGCACCGCTTCCCACCAGGTCGTGGCGAAGATGCTCGAGGCGGCCAGCGGCGCGCTGCTCGTGTCGGTCTCCGAGGAGGGTGCCGACATCTCCATCGACGGGCACACGGTGGGTACCAGCCCGATGAATCAGCTGCCCCTGCCGGCCGGGCCGCACGATCTGCGCGTATCCAGAAAGGGATTCGTGGACTGGGCCCGGACGGTCGAAGTGCGGCCCGACGATCTCCAGATGGTCGACGTGACCCTGATCCCGTCAGCAGCCTTCGTGGCGGATTACGAAGACCGGGCCGTATCGATGCGGCGCTGGGCGTGGATCAGCGGAGCGGCCTTCGTGGCGCTCGAGGCCGCGGCCCTGGGCCTGCGGATCTACACCTGGCAGGAGTATGACCCCATCGTCGACGCGTACAACAGCAACAACCTCCCCGAGAACATGAGCCAGCGGGAGTACTACGAGGCGCACAAGGGGGACATCGACCTGGCGGAGAAGCTCGACTACACCGCCCTGGGGCTGAGCCTCGCAGGCGTGGCTGCGGGAGTGGTGAGCGCCTATCTGTTCATCGAGGGAGAGGATCCGGATCGCTATCGGCGCTTCAGCGGCGTCAAGGGCAGCGAGACGGCTGCGGCGAACGCTCCGGGCAGCTCGGTCAGCTGGGTGCCCGAAGCTTCGCTGGTCATGACGACCGGCGGGGCTTCCCTGGGCTTTCGCTGGGACTTTTGAGGAGGCAGCATGGATGGGACCGGCATGCGATGCGCGGTTCTCTTCGTCGCCGCGGTAGCCTTGTTCGTCTCGGCCTGTGAATGCGAGAAGCAAGAGCGCGAGATCGACTGGCGGATCGAGAGCCGCTACCAGAGAGGCAACATCGCTCTCTCCAAGGGCAACGATGAGATAGCCGAGAAGGAGTACCGCTGGGTGCTCGGCCAGGATGGCCAGCACCTGGGCGCGCATACCAAGCTCGCCCGGATCCTCATCCAGCGTGCGGCCGGAGGTCCGGTCGAGAAGCGCGCCGAGCTGCTCGGTGAGGCGATACACTTGCTCGAGAACGCCGTACGGCTCGATCCCAAGAATGCACCCGCCTGGCAGGACCTGGCCATCGCCTGCCAGCAGACAGGCGACCAACACAAGGCGCTCCAGGCCATGGAGAAGCTCCGGTCGATCGATCCCGGCAATCCCGAGCCCACGCTCGCGCTGGCCAAGGCACTGGAGGCGTACGAGAAGTTAGACCAGGCCGAGGCGGCCCTGCGGGCTGGGCTCGACCAGGACCGAGCCGGCGAGATCCATCTGGCCTTGGCGCGATTGCTGCTCCGCCGGGGCAAGGAAGCCGAGGCGCAAGAGACGCTTCGCGCCATCCAGGCCTGTCCGAAGGTCGATGCCAGGACATCCAAGCCGATCCCCTGTCCGACGGCGGCCTACTACGAGGCCCGCGACGAGCTGGGCTCGATGGCCGTGCGGGCCGGAAAGCTCGCCGAGGCGCGCGAGATCTACCAGGAGATCGTCAAGCTCTTTCCCGAGGATTACATGGCCTGGGAGGTGCTCGCCGCCCTGGACGAGAAGGAGAAGAAGTGGCCCGAGGCCGAGAAGAAGTACCGCCAGAGTCTCGAGCTGGATCGGGTCCACATGTCGGTCTGGCGCGGCCTTGGACGCGTCCTGCTCGCCCAGGGCAAACCCGACGAGGCTCGCTATTCGCTCCGCAAGGCGGACGGCTTCTTGTCCAAGAGCCCGGAGCAGGCTCTGGAGATGGCAGACGAGCTCGTTCAGCTCGGCGATCCCCTGTGGGCGAAGACCCTGCTCGAGCGCGCCAGGATTCTCATGGCCGGAAAAGAGGCCCAGCTGGCGCGGATCGATGCCCGGATCGTCGAGCTGCAGAAGGGGGGAGCCGACGGGGGACAGGAAGACAAGAAATGAAGCGACGCTTGCGCGCAGCTATCGCAGCGGCGCTCCAGAGTGAATCGGATCTGACCGAAGCGGATCTGGCCCCCATCGGGATCGAGGTGCCGGCCAGGCCCGAGCACGGCGACTTCGCCATCAACGCGGCCATGGTGCTCGCCCGAAAGCTGCGCCGATCGCCGCGCGAGATCGCCCAGGGCCTGGCCCCGGCGCTGGAGGAGCTCCCCGAGGTCGAGCGGGTGACGGTGGCCGGCCCGGGCTTCATCAATGTCTCCATCCGTCCCTCCGCCTGGCGGTCGGTCCTCATCCAGATCCTGGAGCAGGGTGAGGACTTCGGGCGGAGCCAGCGCGAGCAGCCGCGCGAGGTGATGGTCGAGTTCGTCTCGGCCAATCCCACCGGGCCGCTGCATTTCGGCCATGGGCGCGGAGCGGTCGTCGGGGACGTGCTGGCCAGGCTGCTCGACTTCTCCGGCCACCGAGTCCAGCGGGAGTTCTATGTCAATGATGCCGGCAGGCAGGTGCGCAATCTGGCCCTGTCGATCGACTGCTGGCGCAGGCGACACGCGGGTGAGGAAGCGGCCTTGCCCGAGGACGGTTACCACGGCGCCTATGTCGAGGAGCTCGCCCAAGAAATGCCGCCCGACGCGAGCCTCGAGGCGATCGAGGAAGCGGCCGTCGAGGCCATGCTGGAAGGGATCCGGCGCGATCTATCCGACTTCGGCATCCACATGGACCGCTTCGCCTCGGAGCGGGCCCTGGTCTCTGCGGGTCGGATCCAGCAGGCCATCGGGGCCTTGCAGGAGCGCGGCGTGCTGGAGGAGCGCGAGGGCGCGAGCTGGTTCCGTTCGGATCGTTTCGGCGACGAGAAGGCCAGGGTGCTCATCAAGCAGGATGGCTCCAATACATACTTCGCCACCGACATCGCCTATCACATGGACAAGCTGCAGCGCGGCTTCGACATGCTGATCAACGTTTGGGGAGCGGATCATCACGGCTATGTTCCCCGGATGAAGGCGGCGCTGCAGGCACTGGGCCAAGCCCCCGACGCTCTCGACGTGGTGCTCGTCCAGATGGTCAGCCTGGTGCGCGACGGCGCTCCGGTCCTCATGTCGAAACGAGCTGGCGAGATCACGACCTTGCGACAGGTCTTCGAGGAAGTAGGCCGTGATGCCGCGCGGTTCTTCTTCCTGGTCCGGGGCCCGGACAGCCAGATGGAGTTCGATCTGGAGCTCGCCAAGCGGCGCAGTCTCGACAATCCCGTGTTCTATGTGCAGTACGGTCACGCTCGGCTGTGCTCACTGCTCGTTCGAGCCGCGGAGCGTGGCGTGCAGGTTCCCGCGCTGGACAGCGCCTCCAGCGTGGATCTGGATCGGCTCGTCCTGCCGGAGGAGATGCGCATCGTCAAGCGCATGTCCGAGCTGCCCGAGGTCGTCCGACGCGCGGCCGATTCCCGCGCTCCGCACCAGCTGGTCTACTACCTGCAGGAGCTGGTCGGCAGCTTCCACTCTTATTACACCGCCTACGGCAAGGTAGACCCCATCCTGGTAGGAGAGGAGGGCAAGGTCGCCGCCCGGCTCGTCCTGGTGCTGGCATTGCGGCAAGTGCTGCGCAATGCGCTCGACCTGCTGGGTGTCTCGGCGCCCGAGCGCATGGATTCGCTGGAGACGGAGTGAGGACCATGGAGCCGAGAGCGGGGCCGTTCTTCTATCTCGCAGCGCTCATCCTGGCGGGTGCCGTGTTTGCAGCCGGCGTCATGGTCGGACGCCAGATGGCCGTGGAGGAGGACAGGGTCGAGGACCCGCTCTCGCATATCGACAGACGCTACGAGCAGGATCGCGCCAGCGTGGATGCCGGTGGCCTGATCTTTCCAGAGACCCTGGCCTCTCCGGGAGACGGCGGCATGCCAGAGGAGGTACTTGATACGCAGGACCAGCCGGGGGTCGATCCGCCCGCGATCACGGCTGACGCGGGTCGATCGGGTTCGCATCCGGAGATCCTTCCGGCTGTGTATTGCCTGCAGGTGGCTTCTTTCAGGGAGCCGGAGCAGGCCCAGGCCCTCGTGAAACGTCTGGCTGCCCACCATCCTCACGTGCGCAGTGTAACTGGCGAGGTGCCTGGAAAGGGGAGGTACCATCGAGTGCGGTTGGGCAGCTTCGCCGACCTGCAGACCGCCGAGGACTACCAAAAGCGTCTGGCCGCCGATGGGCTCCAGTCGCTCGTGATGCGCTGCGAGTGAGGTCTCAGGGCTTCGCCTGCTGGAGCCACTTGTCGATCTGCCCGTCGCCGTCCTCGTCCAGCCCCACCCGATCGAGCTTGCCGTTGCTGTAGTACTCCCAGCGATCCACGCGGCCGTTGAAGTCCCGGTCCCGCTCGGTCCGGGCGACGGCGTTCTTCTCGAAGAACTTCCAGTAATCCGGCTTGGTGTCGAAGTTGAAGTCATACTCCTGCCGGATCTTGAGGCCGTTCTGGTAGTAGGAGGTCACGTCGAAGTTGCCGTCGAAGTCGAGGTCGAGCTCGTCCTTGACCGTCTCGCCCTTGAAGTTGAAGAAGCGTCGGATGTCGACCTTGCCGTCGAAGTTGAAGTCCCATTCCTTGCGCACGAGCGAGTTCTTGGTCTGGTTCGGATCGGCCGGATCCACCATCGGACCATAGTAGGCCCAGACATCGGGACGGTTGTCGTGGTTGAGATCGTACTGCTTGAGCGTCTCGCCGGGTCGCGCTCTGCCGTCCTGGCCGAGAGTGGCCGCCTGTGGCTGCGCAGCAACCTGGGCTGGAGCCTGGTCGGGCTTCTCGGGCGCGGAGGAGCAGGCGACGAGCGGCGCGGCGAGCAAGAGAAAGGCGAATCTGTTCACTGGATCTCCCTCGCTTGGCCAAGTATAGGAGCGGCCCCTGGCAGGGAGTCAAGCAAAAATTGGATCAGAGACAGCTATTTGGAATATTTCATATAATCAGGCAAGCTACCCGATTTCGGCCAGATCCTTGACAATATATATAATGACATGTATGGTGTGGCAACTGGTCAGACCCCGGGAGGATCGGTATGGCCCGCAAGAAGATCTCCACCACGGTCTACATCACGCAGGAGCAGAGCGAGAAGTTGAAGCTTCTCAACAGCAAGACCAAGGTCCCGGTCGCCGAGTACATCCGCGAGGGCATCGATCTCGTCCTAGAGCGTCACAAGGACATGCTGCCCGGTCAGATCTCCTTCGTCGACAAGAAGTCTGCTTCCTAGCGGGAACGCCTTCCATGGAGCGCATCCTCGTCACTGGCGGAGCGGGTTTCATCGGCTCCAACCTCTGCGACCGCCTCATCGAAGCGGGAGCGAGCGTGCTGTGTGTCGACAACCTGCTGACCGGTGCTCTGCACAACATCGAGCATCTCTTCGGCCGGGAGGGCTTCACCTTCCTCAAGCAGGATGTGACCGACTACATCCATGTTCCCGGTCCGCTGGATAGCGTGCTTCATTTCGCTTCGCCCGCCAGCCCGGTCGACTACCTCGAGCTGCCCATTCAGACGCTCAAGGTCGGAGCGCTGGGTACACACAAAGTGCTCGGCCTGGCGAAAGAAAAGAGGGCACGCCTGCTGCTGGCCTCGACCTCTGAGGTCTACGGCGATCCCCAGCAGCACCCCCAAAAGGAGAGCTACTGGGGCCACGTCAATCCGATCGGACCTCGGGGGGTCTACGATGAGGCCAAGCGTTTCGCCGAGGCCTTGGTGATGGCCTATCACCGCGTGCACGGGCTCGATACGCGGATCGTGCGCATTTTCAACACGTACGGACCCCGCATGCGCAGGGATGACGGCCGCGTGGTGCCGACCTTCATCTGCCAGGCTCTTGCGGGTGAAGACCTGACCGTCTTCGGCGACGGCAGCCAGACGCGGAGCTTCTGCTATGTCGACGACTTGATCGACGGCGTCCTGGCCGCCCTGGAACGGGGAGACGCCCAGCCGATCAATGTGGGCAATCCAGAGGAGCACAGCATCCTGTCCTTCGCCGAGAAGATCATCGACCTGACCGGATCGAGCTCGCGGATCGTCCACCAACCCTTGCCGGTCGACGACCCCAAGGTTCGCCAGCCCGACATCGGGCGTGCTCGCTCGTTGCTCGGCTGGGAGCCGGAGGTGCCGCTGGACGAGGGGCTGGCCCGGACGGTTGCGTTCTTCAAGGAGACGCGGCGGTGAGGGTGCTGATCACCGGCGCGGCGGGCTTCATCGGCTCCCATGTCTGCGAGCGTTTCTTGCGGGCGGGCTTCGAGGTCGTGGCCGTAGACGACCTCTCCTCTGGCCGAGAGAGCAACCTTCCGAAAGGGGTGGACTTTCGCAGACTCGACGTGCGAGACGAGGCCGTATCGAGGCTGGTTCGCGATCTCAGGCCGCGCGCCATCGCCCACCTGGCCGCCCAGATCGACGTGCGCCGATCGGTGGCCGATCCGCTGGCCGACGCCGACATCAACGTCATGGCCACGCTGCGGCTCGCCAGGGACGCGGCCGAGGCGGGCTGCGAGCGGATCGTGTTCTCCTCCACCGGGGGCGCCATCTACGGCGAGCAGGATGTCTTTCCGGCGAGCGAGACGCATGCTTGCCGGCCCGTCAGCCCATACGGTACAGCCAAGCTCTGCGCCGAGCACTACTTGGCATTCTTCGAACGCAGCGGTGGCGCGGCCTGCGTCCGCTTGCGCTATGCCAACGTCTACGGACCGCGTCAGGACCCCCACGGCGAGGCGGGTGTCGTGGCGATCTTCGCCGGGAAGCTCCTGGCAGGTCAGACCTGTACCGTCCACGGCAGCGGTGAGCAGACCCGCGACTTCGTCTACGTCCGAGACGTGGCCGAGGCAAACTTCCTGGCGATCTCGACCGAGGCCAGCGGCGCGTACAATATCGGCACCGGGCTGGAAACGGACATCAACTCCCTGTATGCTCGCATGGCGCGCATCGCAGGCGTCGACTTGCCGGTCCGCTACGGTCCGCAGGCGCCAGGAGAGCAGCTGAGGAGCAGCATCGATCCGTCGGCGGCAGGTCGCGACTTGGGCTGGAAGCCAGAGACGGATCTGGACACGGGCTTGAGAGAGACGATCGAGTTCTTCCGCCATTCCGATACCGGTGCCCGACGATGAAAGGCCACCAGCGGCGCAGGCGATGACAAAGGACGCACTCACCGTCAGATACTGGTCGCAGCACCTGTCGTGGCTCCTGCTCGCCCTGGGTATCGTGGCGGGCTACTTCGTGCTGCGCAACTTCGAGATGAACTTCCTGGTCTTCGTGCTGTCCATGTCGGCCTTTGCCGGCGGGGGATCGGCGCTAGGACACTACCTCGGGAACTGGATCGACCGCAACCATCGAACGAAGGGCGGGCTGCTGCGACAGGAGCGGAGGCGGTGCAAGGCCCTGGCCAAGTGGTTGCGCAAGACATCCAGGCGGAAGGTGAAGGTGCTCGAGGAAGGGATCCAGAAGCGGATCCAGGAGTGCATCGTCCGGCTCGGCGAGCTGCTCAACTCCCAGGCCGAGCGCGGCAAGCTGGTCGATGAGCGCAGACGGGTGGAGCAGTTCATCGACGAGGATCTGCTGCGCTTTCGCAAGAGCGTCTTCCGCGAGTACGTGGAGTCCATCGGCATGGCCGTCCTGATCGCGGTGCTGCTTCGCGCTTTCGTGATCGAGGCCTTCCAGATCCCGTCCGGTTCCATGATCCCCTCTCTGCGGGTCGGCGATCACATCTTCGTGAACAAGCTCGCCTACGGGGTCCGCTTGCCCCTGCTGCCGCTCAAGATCGGCTCGACCAAGATCGAGGCGCGGGCCTGGACATGGTCGCTTCCCGAGCGGGGCGACGTGATCGTGTTCATCACGCCGAAGAACGAGGAGGAGGACTACATCAAGCGCGTGGTGGCCGTGGAGGGCGACGTGGTGGAGGTGCGTGGAGGCAGGCTCCACGTCAACGGCATACCCTATGATCTGATCGACGACGGGGATTTCGAGTACAACGATCTCGACGAGGACGGCCAGTTTCGCGGCAAGGTGAGCACCCGGCGCTTCCACGAGAAGATCGGCTACCAGCACCATCCCATCTTGCGCAAGAGCTGCGTGTCCAGCCGGGATTGCCTGCGCCTGATGACCGACTGCGACTACGAGACGCACCTGTGCGCCCAGCCGGACTTCGGGCCGTTCGAGGTGCCGGAAGATCACGTCTTCTGCATGGGCGACAACCGCGACAACAGCCAGGACAGCCGGGTCTGGGGACCGGTGCCGTCCAATCTGATCAAGGGTCGGGCCGAGTTCATCTGGTGGTCATACCGAGAGGAACGTGTGAAATGGGACCGGATGTTCACGCGAATCCACTGAACCGACTCGTCCGCGGCAAGGCGGGTCGGTTCGGCATCTCGTCGATCCTGATGCTGCTCGCCCTGGCCGTGTTCGCCTACCTGGCCATCAAGCTGGTACCGCCGTACATCGACAACTACAAGCTCGGCAAGGCCATGCAGAAAGCGGCCGCGCACGCGCGCCGCGATCCGGAAATCCTCGTCTTGCAGGCCATGGTGCTCGAGGAGAGCAAGAGACTCGGCTTGGGCCTGACCGCCGACGACGTGGTGATCGAGCGGGATCCCCACAACCAGTGGATCGAGATTCGAACCCGATATATCCGTCGGATCGCGCTCGAACTGTTCGGCACGATCAATCTGGAGTTCGAGCAAGACGTGACCGAGCGGCTTTGATACGCGAACGTCTGCATATCCGCGGGGGATGGGTCGTGGATCCCTCGCAGGGGCACGACTGCGCGGCCGACGTGACGATCGGTGCGGACGGGCGCATCGAGGCCGTCTCAGCGCTGCCTGGCGTACGAAAGGGGCCTGCGCTGTCGGCCGGGCGCTGCATCCGAGCGGACGGCTTGTGGGTCCTGCCTGGCCTGGTCGATCTGCACGTACACCTGAGACAGCCGGGCATGACGCGGGCGGAGTGCGTGGCGAGCGGCACGGCCGCGGCCGCGGCCGGGGGTTTCAGGCGGATCGTGTGCATGCCCAACACCCGGCCCGTGCTGGACGACCCCGGCGTGCTGCGGAGCCTGGTGCGCCGCATTCGCGACGAGGCCGTGGTGGATGTGCATCCGGCTGCCGCCCTGTCCGTGGATCTGGCCGGTAGGGAGCTCAGCCCGTTGGCCGCCTTGCGGGAGGCCGGAGCCGAGGCACTGAGCGACGACGGCATGGGCACCGGACGGTCCGAGGTGCTGGCCGAAGCGCTGCGTTTCGGCGCCCGGCATGGTCTGGTCGTCATGGTGCACGCCGAGGATCGCCGCCTCAGCGGGTGCGGGGTGATGAACGCCGGCCCCGTGGCCCGCCGGCTTGCTCTGCCCGGCATCCCGGCCGCCGCGGAGCGCGTTCGGGTAGAGCGCGATCTGCGCGTGCTTGCAAGAGCCGGGGGCCGGCTTCACTTCCAGCACCTGAGCACCCTCGGCGCCCTGAACGCGGTCCGCCGGGCCAAGGCCGCGGGCTTGGGCGTGACCTGCGAGCTCACCCCACATCACCTGACCCTCAGCGACCGGGATCTGGAGAGATCGGCGGACCGCCGTGCGGAGCCGGACCCGGACTTCAAGATGAACCCGCCGCTGCGAGGTCCTGGCGTGTGTGACGCCCTGCGCGCCGCGCTGGCCGACGGCACTGCGGACGCCCTGGCCACGGATCACGCCCCCCACCTGCCGGGCGCCAAGCGCCTGGGCTTCGCCAGAGCGCCTTTCGGGGTGATCGGGCTCGAGACGGCGCTGGCATTGACGATCGAGATGATCCACCAGGGGCTGGTCGACCGGATGCGGGCCGTGGCCTTGTGGACCAGCGGCCCGGCCCGCATCCTGGGTCGAGAGGCGAGCCTGGCACCCGGTGGGCCGGCCGATCTGATCCTGGTCGATCCGGAAGCGAGCTGGATCGTGGAGCCGGGCAAGCTTCGCTCGCGCTCTGCCAACACGCCGTTCAAGGGGCGCGCGCTGCGGGGCAAGGTGCTCTGGAACCTGATCGCCGGGCGCGAGGTGTTCAGGGCCGAGGGCTTCGAGCCCGAGGGTATGGAAATCCGCCCTCGGAAAGGCTAGCATACGGCTCCTTGCAGGAGGTGCGGGCCACATGGAACAGATTGCGCTCTTCGACCGCATCCTCGAGGAGATGGGTGCCGGGACCTACGTCGAGGAGGTCAAGCGGGCGCGGGACGAGTATTTCACGCTCATCAGCGAGTTGCAGGACGATGATCCATCCTACGAGCGCCTGACCGCCAGCTTCCTCAACTGGTACATCCTGGACCGGCCCCTGGGAAAGCTCGGCACGCCGCTGCAGGTCTTCGCGGCCCGACCCGAGCTCGGCGAGCAGGAGCGCAGCGCCTGCAGTCGGCTGGCAGCCAACATCTACAGCCTCTTCGAGGTCTTGCGCGTCGAGCCGGGAGGGGTGAGGCTGCAGGATCTCTTCACCCTCGAGGAGATCCGGGTCGGAGAGCGGAGGCACCTGGCCGGTCTCGAGCGCGGCGATCTGCTCGAGGCCCGCTTGGTCCCGCTTGAGGACAGGCTGGTCTTCGCTTCTGGGGCCAGCCTGCACCCGCGGCAGGCGAGCGGTATCATCAAGGCGGCGGTCGAGCGCAGCCGGCTCGAGGGCCAGCCGTCGCCGGTCGAGCTCCTGCGCGCACTGCAGGCCCTCAGCTTCCGTTACGTGGACCGCTTTCGAGAGCGCGTGCCGGCCGACAAGGTCTACGCGGAGCTCGGATCTGAATCCGCGACCTGATAACCGGTCAGCGAGCATGTGCATTGGTGCATTGACGCGGCCGGGTGCACCGGGTTATCTTGTAAGCGAACCTGACGAGGAGCCTTCCATGGGCGATCGATCCGAAGATGGGATGTCCAGACGCGATCTGCTGCGCTTGCTCGGCAAGGTGGCCTTGACCGCCGGTGCGGCGAGCGCCGTGGCCTCGGTGCTGCCGGGCTGCGACGGGGGAAGCAACGAGGGTACCTTGCCGGAGGGCTGCGAGCTGTACGACGAGCGGATCTCGGACTACGACCACTACACCTACATGTACTGCGATCACGAGCCGCCCGGCATGTACTGCAGCCTCTATGCGTACGGCTACGCGTATGGCCCGCAGGGCTACCACTACACCGGTCAGGACAGCTACTTCTGCATCCGGTACGAGCGCGCCGAGTAGCCGATAGCCCGTGGGCCGTTCCGGCCACTTCATGCGCATCAGCCTGATCAATGCCTTCCCGCTCGATCTGCCGGGCGCCACCGAGCGCAGCTTGGCCTTTCTGGCCAGGGGGCTGACCGATCGGGGCCATGGGCTGACCTTCCTGCTCGCCGGCCAGTCCGGAGGCGTGGCGCAGGCGCTCGGCTCGAGCGACTTGCTCATCGTCGGCGACCTTCGCCCGGGCTCTGGGGAGCTGATGCTGGCTGCGCTGATCGCCGGTTGCGACGTGCCGATCGTCGTCTGCGCCCACGGCTTTCCGTTCTGTGAGATCGGCACGCGGGTCTGTGGTCGCTGCCCTCTGCGGCGGCGTTGCCCTGGCTCGGATCGGATAGCCATCTACCGGCGCCTCCATGAGCGCGCGGCCCGGATCCTCTACCTCTCACCCCTTCATCGCAGCGCCTCGGAGAGCTTCATGGGCGCCTGGCCGGACAAGACCCTCGTGCTGCCGCCGCCGGCCTTGCCGGAGCTCGATCCGCAGCCCACCGGCAAGGCGGTGGCCTTTCCCAACCCCAACGATCCGGGCGAGCGGAGGAATCTGCTCGCCTTCTGCGAGAGCCGGCCCGAGCAGGAGCTGGATGTCTGGGGACCCTGGCCGCCGGCTGCCGAGTTACCCGACAACCTGAGGCTCCGAGGTCCGATCGACGCAGCTGGACGCCAGGGCGCGCTGCGCACTGCCCGCGCCCTGGTTCTCCTGCCCGAGCGTCCATTGCCCTTCGGCCAGGAGGCCTGGGCCTTCGAGCGCGCCGGACGCGAGCTGCACGTCAACGAGCAGGTAGGCCTGAGAAGCTGGCCCGAAGCCGAGCTGGCGCGCCGTGCCGAGAGCGCGGCCGACGACTGGCTGCAGGCCGTAGAGGAGGCTCGTTCGGCCTCGGGTCGCATCGCGGCTCGACCCGCCTTTCGCCGCGTGGCCGAGAGGACCTTGCTCTGGTGCCACGGCCTGGGGCTGGGCGACTCCATCAACCTGCTGCCCTTTGCCCGGGCTCTGCACGCCGCTTCCAGCCGGGGCCTGTGCTGGGTCCTGCCGTCGAACCATCGCAGGCTGCTCTGCGATCAGGGCGGTTTCTCGAGCATGGAGCACGAGTCCTTCGATCTCGATTCTCTACGCCAGGAGGCGGATCTGGTGGTCGAGGTCTCGGTCTACTCCGAGCGCTTCTGCAGCCGGGATATCGTCGAGGAGCGCTGGCTGCAGATCGAGCTCGCCAGACCGACTCGCGCATACGCCCTGGTGCATGAGAACCTGCTGGCCTTGCTGGCGCGGGCGGGCGTGGCCTACCCACCCGAGCGACCGCGGATCCGGCTCGGGGACGAGGGGCTCGAACGGGCCTTCGCGCGTCTGGGTGAGGCAGGGCTGGATCCCGATGCCGAGCTCGTCGTGGCAGTGCACCCGGGTGCGGGCGCGGCTGTCAAACGCTGGCCCGCGGATCGCTTCGCCGAGCTCGGCCGCGGCTTGACCGCCCGAGGTGCGCGCGTGGTGCTCGTCTCGGGGCCCGGAGAGGACGATCTGCTGGAGCGCTGCCTGGAGGGGCTCGATCCCGCGCTCGTGAGCCGGGCGGAGCCCATCGGCGATCTGGCCTGCCTGCTGGCGGCATGCCATGCCTTCGTCGGCAACGACTCGGGTCTGATGCACCTGGCCTGCGCCCTGGACCGCCCCTGTCTGGCGATCTTCGGTCCCTCATCCGAGCTGATCTGGGGGCCGAGCTGGCGGCTGGGCCGGGTGGTGGCGGCCCGATCGGGGGGCCGAAGGGTCGGTCGCCTGGACGAGCTCCGCACGCGGGACGTGGAGTGCACGCTCGCGGACTTGTTGCGCGAGGTGGCCGCCGAGCCGCCGGTTCGGGGCGAGCAGCGATTGCAGCGCAGCCCCTTCGCCCGGCGTAGCGCTCCTGGGACATGGCAGGGCAAGGCGGTCCAGATCCAGATCGAGAACCGACGGCTAAGGCAGAGCGACCGGATCGAGCGCGTCCTTTCCCAGGCGCACCGCCCGGTGAGCTGGCATGCGCTCGCCGAGCTCGCCCAGCCCGATCTGCTGGCCTGGCTGCTGGCCGCGGAGCTGCTGCTGCCCAGCTGGGCCGCGGCGGAGCCGATGCGAGCCTGGCTCTGGGCGGACGAATCCGGACCTGATGGGGCAGGGGCATGATGCGTCCGGTCTATGCCTATGTCTGCGAGTCCGGCTTCCAGCACGCCCATCCCATCGCAGCCATGCTGCGCGTGCTCGATGCCCCGGTCTTCACTACCGGCCCGCGGATCTCCGAGCGCCTGGGCCAGCAGACCGAGGTGATCCGCTGCCGGCGGGAGGATCTGCCGGAGGCGATCGCCGCCCGCAAGGTCGACGTGCTGCTGTCGACCAGCCAGGGACTGGCCCCGGTCTGGCTCCGCGCGCGGCGGCCCGGGCTCAAGGTGGTCTTTCTAGGCCATGGAGAGAGCGACAAGACCCACGGACACGGTCCCAGGCCGCGGCCCTCCTGGCACGCGAACCCGGTCAATCGCCAGTTCGACCTGATGCTGATAGCCAGCCACAGGCACTTCGAGCAGGCCTCGAACGAGCGCAAGGAGCTGGTGGGTTCGTTGAAGCATGACCTCTACGTCCACGGCGGGCTCGGCGAGCGCCGGCCGGAGCCGGACTGGGTCCTGTGGGCGCCCGGATGGGGCCGCCACTGCGGTGTGGAGCACTGGCTGGATAGCGCCGTGACAGCCTGCGCCGAGATGGGCCTGCGCCTGGTCATCCATTTCCACCCCATGAGCTACCAGGTGGACCTGAACGCGGTCCACAGGGCCTTCAGCGCGGTGCTGGCCCACCGCCACGTACGCGTGGCGCGCTGCCTGCAAATCCTCGATCTCATGAGCCGCTGCAGCGTCATGCTGGCGGACGTGTCCTCGGCCAACTACGACTGGCTGTTCTTTGACCGACCCATGATATTCACCGATCATCCCGGTCTGCGCTTTCCGGCCGAGAAGACGCTCTTCGACATCGATCACCATGTGAGGGACGCTGCGGCGCTGGCAGCCGCCCTGCAGGACAGTATGAAGCGCCCCGAGCGCAACAGCCTCAAGCGCCGCCAGGCGCTCTCCGAGCGCTACTTCCAACCCGACGGGCACGCTGCCGAGCGCTGCCTGGAAGCCACGGAGCGCTGGTGGGGCGAGCGCTGGTCGTCTGCGTGCTGATCAAACCTGCCCGCGATGACCCACCTTGAGGATGATGATCTTGCTATCGTCGATCGAGTAGATCACGCGGTAGGTTCCTATCCGGATCCTGTATACGTCTTCAAGGCCTCGCAGCTTGCGGCAGCCGGGCGGCCTGGGCTTGCTGGCCAGCTCGGATATGGACTCGATCACCCGCTGCCTGCTCTCCTGCTAATATTTTCGCTCCTCTCGATTTTCCGTAATACTGCGAAATGCCCGTCAATGGAGATCCACCTCGGCAAGATCGAGCACAGCGAAGCCC
>JAFGRB010000048.1 GCA_016935365.1 Deltaproteobacteria bacterium | reverse complement strand
GCCCCCTTTGGAGGGGGCTTCCGAATACCTCGCCCTCTGGGCGAGGTTGATTATTCTGCTGTCGTGCTTGTTGGTGCGTCAATATCGCAGTTGACGAGACTACAGTGAGTATAATTGACATGAAGGGCTATAAGATCAGTGCTGTAATCTGCATTGCGGTCGCATGCGTGGCCTGCTCGGGTGATCGATCTTCTCTCCATGGATTCATCGAGTCCGAGCTGGGAGATCGGGAGTTCGTATTAATTTCTGCATACTATTGGAGCAACGAGACCGGCGGAGTGGATTTCCTGGCGACGAACATCAATTGCGACTGTCTCGACGTGTTCGAATGGTTCGACAGGGTAGACGAGCACCCACAGTACAACCTGGTCATGTGGCTCGAGAGAACGTCTCCAGGAGACTACAATATCGACGCAGATCAGGAGGGAGCCGAGTACACATATACGGGGGAGATTATCCACGTCGAGGACGACTCTTTCTGCCGCTGGTATCCCATCAAGTCTGGAGTGCTGAAAATCCGAGAATCCCGTCAGAGTGAGTTCCTCCTGTCGCTGGACGTAGTGGGGGAGTGCCACGACGGGAGAGTGGGCACTATTGATGGCTCGATTCTGACGAGGCTTTGTGTCGAGGAGTGATGTTGCGTGAGGGCTTGTGGCGTCATCTTGCTCTGCCTGGCCTGCGCCTGCTCCTCGGAGCAAGTTGCACTTCCGGACGTACTTGTAGAGACAGCGCACTTCCGCTACTTCTATGAAGCGGGTGACGAGCCTTGCCAGAAGGTGCTGGACAGGCTCGAGAACCACTACGAGCGGATATCAGACTACCTGGGCGCAGACCTGCTCGGGAGACAGAAGATCGAATACTATAAGTTCCGGGATCGGGATACCTGTCTGGCGTACTGCGGATATCCGAATGGTTGCTGGAAGGGGATGAGCATCTATACGTCATGGGATTATTTCCAGGAAGGGTTGCTAGTAACCTATCTGGCCTGTCTCGGCTCACCGCCTGGGTTCTTCAGGGC
This sequence comes from Deltaproteobacteria bacterium, assembly GCA_016935365.1. Classification (GTDB taxonomy): domain Bacteria; phylum Myxococcota; class B64-G9; order B64-G9; family B64-G9; genus JAFGRB01. The sequence goes on along the minus strand of JAFGRB010000048.1, from coordinate 13,859 downwards.
GGGGGCTGCGAACTATCTCTCCTACATCCGAACGCTTCCATGGATAGAGATCCATGCCGGCATCTCCTTGCGAGACATGATCACCGACGAGGCCTTTGCCAGGACACCCCTGTGGCTTGACGACGTATACCGCGATGATGTGGCTGGATCCTTCTCGAGGTTCATGGTGGACCATCACGGAGTGGACGCCTTTCGAGCGCTGTATGCTAGCCTTGCAAGTGACATGTCCTTCGAGGAGATCGACTCGATCTTCCGAGAGGTCATGGGTGAGCCACTGGACAGCGCCGTTTCCGAGTGGCAGCAAGAGCTGCCCGTGAACGTTTACGCCCACCACCTCTGCCTGCTGGAGTGCGGAGGAGAGGACTTCATCGAGCTGCAGGGTGGCGCGCCCGAGATTGTTTCTGGCGATCTGGAATGTACCTACGAGGTAATACGTATCCGACTGCAGGCAGGCGATCTCGAGATCTCGCGCATCGAGCCCTCCTCCCTCGACCTCTGGCCCTGCTCTCCCACGGGTGGCGAGGTCTATGCGCTTGGTCTCCAGCCGGAGGGCACGCAGTGGGTGAAGACGCCGCCTGGAGAGTACTTCCTTGGAATAGAACCCGGTTTCGGAGAAGACTACCCATCGCACTTCGAGCTCGGCCTGGCAAGCCGGAGCCATATCCTGGCCGAGTTGGCCGAGCAGGCCGATGTCCAGCTCGTATCTCCGCCGGCCCGGATCAGCATACTTGCAAACAGCGCCGAGCTAGAAGATGACCATGCAAGCCCGCTCTGCCCGACCGCGGTCGACGTGGCTGCTCGCTTCGAGCTGGATGCGCCCGGACTGCTCAGCGCCCATTCGAGCTACGATCGCGCATGCGTGCTTCTGTGCCCGGATGATGGGCCGCAGGAAGCCTGTGTGCTGGTCAGCGAGGATGGCGCGATGCGAGGTCTGCACGAGCTGGATGCCGGGGTCGTCTATCGCTTGATTATCGAGGTCCCAGAAGTCACCTATCATGTAGTCGTGGTTTCCCTTGATATCTAATCAAACCGACTGCCAACTGCTGGGATGGGCGTTGATACGATCCTGGTGTAGCGGTATGCAGGGTACCGGACGACGATCGGCGATGCATTCGGAGGAACACCGGCCTCCGTGACCCACATTCCGTGATCGTCCAGTTCGACCATCCATCGATGGGGCCGTGCACCTACTACGCGCCGGCCGCAAGGCCTGTCAGTCCGCGCTCCAGCTGAGGTCGAAGGTCTCGTCGCTGCCGCCGGCGCCGGCGTTGCGCACGATCACCAGATGCGGGCCGTCGTAGGCGCTGGTGGCATCCAGGCTGACTGCCTGGCCCGGACCGGCTGCGACCTCGGCCGCCACCAGCCCCAGCTCCCGCTCGTCGGCCCGGAAGTACCAGTTCTCCTGGTAGTGGAATCCGCGGCCGAGCAGCCAGATCTCGGGCTCGAGCACGGGGCCGTCGGGCGCGGCCTGGATGGAGAGGCTGCGGCCTGCCGGGGCGGAGAGGGCGAAGACCGCAAGGCCGCTGGTGGCATCCAGGCTCTGATCGGGTGCATCGAGCGGCTGGGCGGCCGAGCCGAGGTCTGACGGCTGGTGGACGCAGAGCGTGAGATCCCAGGTCGCGCCCAGGAGGTCCTGGCCCGGCGAGCTGGCCTGGTAGACGAGGTCCCCGTCGGCGAGCAGCCAGGCGAGCGGCGGCATCAGGGCCGGCAGGCCGGCCTGGCCGGGGTCCAGGGCCGGGCCCAGGTAGCGCAGGCCCGCATCGAGGAAGGTCTCCACGGGATCCGGCCAGCTGCCGTGCGTCACCAGCGAGCTCGCAACCGCCACCTGGCCGGAAAGACCGCTCATGCGGGCCAGGCCCGCGTCGTCGAGCGTGTCGGCCGGCATGTCGATCACGCCCAGGTCCCGGACCTCCTGCCCGGCCGCGAGCTCGGGCAGGACCTCGGAGACGATGTCCACGTCGAACGGCCCGACCGCCTCGGTGGAGAACTGCTCGAACCAGAGGTAGACCCAGCAAGCCTGGCTCGCGTAGTGGGCATGGAAGGCGTTCTCCCCGCCGCCGGCCGTCTTGAAGCCGATCTCCCGCAGGCCGAAGTCGTACAGGCTGGCCTTCAGCCTTCCGGTCGCCCCGCCGGGCAGGCGGATGTTGAAGAGGAAGAAGGAGCCCGCGGCCAGGTCGAAGCGCCAGACCTCGTCCGCGCCCTCGGCCAGATCGCCCTGGCTGCAGGTGCCAGGGCTGCAGTCGCGGACCGGCTTGATGCCGGCCTGCAAGCCGAAGGCCCGGTCCGGACCGATGCTGAGCAGGAAGTCCTGGACGAGCAGATAATCACCCGATTCCGGAAGGGCGATGACGGCCGCGGCGTCCCCCTGGACGCTCGAGGCCGAGAGCTCGCCGAGCAGCGAGCCGCTCTCGTCGAGCAGCAGCAGCGAGCAGAAGAGATCGCTCCGGGCGTCCGGGACGGGCTGGCCCAGGGAGCGGAGCTCGAGCAGGTCGCTCTCGCTCAGGTCCTCGATGCGGAAGAAGCGCAGGCTGCCGCCCGTGAGCTCGCCCGAGACGTCCGCGGGCAGGCCGAGCGGCTCGAAGTCCGGCGAGCCCAGGGCGCTGACGGTCACCAGGTAGCCGAAGTCATCGCCACCGACCGGGATGGCCCCGCTGCCGAAGAGCAGGGACTGGATCTGGGTGAAGTCGCTGACGAGCAGCACGTAGTCGCCCGCGAGCGGCAGGTAGACCTCGCGCTCGGTCACGACCGAGCGCGGGTTTAGCGCGTAGCGGATGTAGCGCGGGTAGCCCTCGGCGTCGGTCGCCAGGGAGTAGAGCACGAAGCCCGGCATGCAGGCGCTCTCGGACTCGGCCCGGATGTGAAGCCAGGCGCCGGCAGGTGCGGTGAAGCCGAAGGCGTCCCAGTCGGCCTCCAAATAGCCGTCGTCGTCCAGATCCTGGGGCAAGCCCACGCCGCCGCCCAGGCGGATCGACTCGCCGTCGGCGGGCAGGTCGAAGATCGCCAGCCCGTCTGGCTGGCTCGACTCCCGCACGTCGGGCTCGGGCAGGCTGTCCGGGACGCACTGGCCGTCCTCCGGGTGGGTGCCCTGGCCGCAGGCCGTGGCGTCCGGGCGGCAGACGCCGCCCTCCAGCCGGGTGCCGGGCGCGCAGACCTCCTCGGCCGGCACGCAGCTGCCGCTGTCCGGATCGAAGCGCGTGCCGGCCGCGCACTCGGGCACGTCCAGGCAGGACTCGCCGTCCCAGTACTGCCCGCTCGGGCAGGCCGGCTCGCACTGGCCGGAGTCCGAGTCGAAGCGGGTGCCGCTCGCGCACGCGGGCACCGCCAGGCAGCGCTCGCCGTCCCAGTACTCGTCCTGCGCGCAGGCGGGCACGCAGCTTCCGTCCTGCAGCACGGTGCCCGGCGCGCAGTCCGAGATCTCGGGCAGACATCGGCCGTCCTGCTCTCGAGTGCCCGGGCCGCACTCGTTGCCGGAGGAGCCGCAGCCGGCCAGCAGCGCGAGCAGCCAGGACGAGATCACGCTCAGGCTCAGCGCCTCGGATCGCATGTTCATCATGGCCATTCCTCACTCGCCCGTGACGGTCAGGTCCAGGCTGAAGTCGCCGCGGGCGCGGTAGGCGTCCACGGCCAGATAGACCATACCGGCCTGCTCGGCGGTGTAGCCGAGAAGCAGCGGTTCGCCCTCGTCCGCGGCCGCCAGGCAGCTCATCTCCGCGCAGTCTGCGAACAGGGCCAGCACCGCGCCGGCGAAGTCGGCCTGCAGGGCGATCTCGACTCGTTGTCCCGCCTGCAGGTCGAGCCGGTAGAAGACGTCCGCGCCCGAGGTCTGGTAGCCGAAGCAAGCGCTCTCGGTCAGGCTGTCCGTCGCGTACGAGGTGCTGCCCTGGACCGAGGCGTGGCCGGAGCCGTCCGGCGAGATGGCGGTGGCGTCCTCGCAGCCGTCGTTTCCCGGAGGGGCCGGCACGTCGATGGAGACCGAGTAGAAGGCCAGGGGGCTGGCCGTGCCCGCGTCCTGGAGGAGGATCAGGCTCAGGCCGTCATAGGGGCTCGTGTAGCCGACGGTCACCGCCTCGCCGGGCGCGGAGGCGATCTCGCGCGCCACCAGGCCGAGCCGCGGCGAGTCCGGATCGTCCTCCCAGATCCACCAGATCCAAGACCACAGCGGGCGGCCGAAGTCGAAGACCCAGACGTCAGGCTGCAGGTTGAAGGACGTCACGGCCGGCTCGACGGTGATCTCCACATGCCGGCTGCGCTCGCCGGTGAAGCGGTAGATGCGCATCCCGTCGTCGAGCAGCTGCGTGTCCGCCTCGACGGGCGCGCCGACCGCGGGCGCGCCGAGATCGCCGGCCTCCATGGCCACGAGGTTCACGTCGTAGCTGCCGTCAGCCACGTCGCCGTAGAGATCGTAGACCCAGTGGAGCAGGGTCGTCGTGTCCCGGGCATAGGCGAAGCTCGGCGAGATGAAGCCGTCCGGGAAGTTCCAGGAGTCCAGGTCCACGGCCGGCCCGGCCAGCTCGAAGTCCACCGTCGCGATCCACTCGCTGTACTGCTCGGACCAGGCTCCGTCCCGGGGCGTGAAGCCGGAAAAGAAGACCAGGTAGCCGCCCGGAGCCTGGAAGTGCTCCAGGGCGCAGGCGGACAGGAAGTACTCGAACTCGGCGTCGGGTACGGAGCGGAAGGGCATGCTGGGCACGGCCAGATCGGTGTAGGCGTGGCCCGTGCCGAGCTGCGGTGTGGCCAGGACGAGCTCTTCGATCTCGAAGTCCACGTCCGTCCAGCCGTCGGACCAGCGCAGCCAGAGGTAGACCGGGCCGGTCTCGGCCGCGAACGTGCGTCCCCAGCCGTTGATCCCCGGGTAGACGTACTGCTCGGGGACCACGGGCTGCATGTCCGCGTCGAGCAGCGACAGGTTCACGGCCGCCATGGTCTCGGGCGTGAGGAAGAACGACAGCGCCAGGAAGTCGCCGGCGTCCAGATCCCAGCGCAGCATGGCCTGCTCGCCCTGCGCTACGCCGCCGAGCGCGCAGGCGCCGCCGTCGCAGTCGAGCGGCTGCAGGGGGGCAGCCCGCAGGGCGAAGGTGCGCCGCGGGCCTATCCCGGCCAGGAAGTCCTGGACGGCCAGGTAGCTGCGATCGCCCTCGGCTGCGAAGCTGAACTCCGCGTCGGCCCAGGTGTCGAAGGCCATGTCCTCGCGAAGCACCTGCCAGGTGTCCGCGTCCAGCAGGCTGACGACCGGGAAGAGATCGCTGTCCTCGTCGGGCTCGGGCAGGCCCAGGGAGGCCAGGGCGACGATGGCGCCGTCGCTGAGCGCGGGCAGGCGATAGAAGTGCAAGGCCCCGTCCGCGTGATCGCCCCGCAGCACGCCGGGCAGGACGAGATCGTCCTCGATGACCGGCTGGCCGAGGTTCTCGATCACCGCGAAGTAGTCGAAGTCCGGGCCGCCCACCGGCAGCGTATCGATCCCGAAGAGGTGGCTCACCATGTGGTGGTAGTCGGTCACCAGCAAGGTGTACTCGCCTGCCATCGGCAGGTAGACCTCCCTGGCGGCCATGGCGGAGTTGGGCTCGATCGCGTAGCGCACGAAGTCGAGCAGGGATGGGTCGAGCGGATCCTCGTGAAAGACCATGAAGGCCGGCAGCGCGGCGCCGCTCGAGGAGATCTGGATGCGGAGGTAGCTGCCGGCCTCGGCGTGGAACGCGAAGGCATCCCAGTCTCCCTCCGGGTAGCCGTCGCCGTTCGTGTCGGCGGGGGTGTCCAGGAGGCCGCCGAGCGAGACGCTCTCCCCGTCCGCGGGCAGATCGAACGCGGCGGGCTGATCCGGATCGTCCGACTCGGGCACGTCGGGCACAGCCGGGCCGGCCGGCAGGCAGACCCCGCCGACCGGCTCCGTGCCCGGCCCGCAGCGCAGGTCCGGCACGCAGACGCCGTCTTCCATGTGGCTGCCCGCGGCGCAGGCCGACGCGTCCGGTACGCAGGCGCCGCTGTCGGCGTCGAAGCGCGTCCCGGGCGCGCAGTCCGGGACGTCGAGGCAAGCAGCGGTATCGGGGTCCCAGAACTGGCCGTCATCGCAGGCCGGCACACAGTCGCCGAGCTCGGAGTCGAAGCGCGTGCCGGGCGCGCAGTCGGGAATGTCGCGGCAGCCGCCGTCGTCCGGATCCCAGTACTCGTCCGCTCCGCACTCCGGCAGGCATTGCCCGTCCTGGAGGACCGTGCCCGGGCCGCATTCTCCGATCTCGGGCACGCAGCGACCGTCCTGCTCCACGGTGCCCGGACCGCAGGTCGGCCCGCTGGAGCCGCAGCCCGCTGCAGCCAGCAGGCTCAGGCATGCAAGACATACGAGCACGCGATTCATCGAAGCCTCCTTCGCCGCTGTCGCGGCGGTCGAGCTTCATCCTAGCCCCATGCCGGCGCTCACACAACTCGCGATCGAGCAAAGCCCCAACGGGGCGAAAAAAGGCGCCTCTCGATTTCCCGTAAAGTAGCGGGTTAGCGACTCGAGGTGCCTCGGCTGGCTGCAACTGTCAAGGCGCTGCGCGCCTCCTCCGCTTCGCTTCGGCCCTTCGGGTGACAGTTGCATCCAGCCGAGGCATGTGGCTATCAAGAGGCCGCAGGGCGGCCTCTGATCGATACACAAACAATGCGGGTTTTCGCTGCGAAGCAGCGATGGGATATAGCCTGGGGCTTTAGCCCCAGGAATCGGAGGGCACACAATCATGCGCCCTGAAGGGGCGCGGCAATCTTTGTCCGATACGCAGAAATGGCTGCGCCCCTCCAGGGCGCGTAAATAATTTGCCATCTTGAACCTGGGGCTGAAGCCCCAGGCTTTATCCCCCCGCTGCTTCGCAGCGGAAAACGGCGGAGTAGAAAGGCGGATTTCCGCAGTCTTACGGAAAATCGAGAGGAGCGATTTTTTTTACGCCTTGTTCCTGGGGCTAAAGCCCCAGGCTATAACCCTTCGCTGCTTCGCAGCGAAAAGCCCTGATCCGACCTTGCCAAGCCCATTCCTTCCTTGTGCTCTGAGATGTGCATACGGCTCAGGGCTTCGCCCTGGGCTATGAAGCTCACTCGCGAAGCACCCGCTGGCCGGTCCACATCCAGCCGGGATCCTGCAGCCTGAGCCGGTATCGGACCTCGCCCGACCGCACCTCGAAGATGCGGTAGGCCGGCGCCTGCGGATCGACGCTCGCCACGTGCTGCACGGTAAGGATGGCCTCGACCGCCCGCCACGCTCCCCCCTCCTCGCCATCGTCCAGGAAGCGGAAGCGCAGCGGGCGCTGGTCGGCCCGGCCCTCGGAGCGGGTGGCCACCTCCACGGGCCGCCAGGGCCTCATTCGCAGAACGGCTCGTTGGCCAGGAAGCTGTTGTAGACCGTCCAGTTCGGCACCTCGAAGCGCGGCACGGTCCCGTTCTCCCGGATGTTCGTGATGTGGTAGTCGAACTGGTTCCAGACCCGCTTGGTCTCGACCCACTTGGTCGCGCCCGCGTTGCCGTAGACCAGGATGCCGCCCATGCCCAGCATGCCGTTCTCGATGACGATGATCTCGGCGTGGTTGTCGTTGTTCACGTCCACCACCAGCGGGTTCTCCCAGCCGGTGACCGAGTTGCGCTCCGCCTGGTAGATCTGGTTGTGGGCCAGCCCCGAGTAGATGTTGACGTAGGTCTCGTCGTTCTGCAGCACCTCGAAGGGGCCGTCCCCCTGGAAGTCGAAGGCCGAGTTGCCGCCGCCCAGGGTCGTGTCGTTGAGCTCCTCTCTCCACAGTACGCTCATGGCCAGGCTCGACTCGTTCACGTCCACGCCCCAGAAGCACTCGCCGCCGTCCTCCATCCCGGGCACCTCGCAGCAGCCGACCACGCCGAACTCGGGCGCGCCCGCGCCGTCGATGTCGGCGATGACCGGCACCAGGATCGCGTTGACCTCGGAGTCGGCCAGCGTCGATCGGATCGCGCCTGTCTGGCCGTCGAGGATGACCGTGCCGCCGCCGAAGCCGGACGCGAAGAGCAGCACCTCCGGCCAGCGGTCGAGGTCGAAGTCGGCCACCGCGGACAGGCCGTCCGGCTTGGAGGCCTGCCAGAAGATCGCCCCGTCGTGGCGGTAGGCGGTGTTGCCGCAGATGAGCTCCATCTCGCCCTGCATGTCCAGGTCGGCCGCGGTGCAGAACACGCCGTGGCCCATCGAGCCGCGGCCGGCCTCGCCCTCCCACAGCAGCTCGCCCCGGTAGTTGTAGACCGACGGGCCCCGGAAGACCTCGGGGTGGCCGTCGTGATCGAGGTCGGCCACCCCGATGGCCGAGCCGTCCTCGATCTCCTCCTCGGGCGCGTGCCAGGCCTCGCTCTCCCACTTGTAGGTGCCGTCGTGCTCGAAGCACAGCACGTTGCCGGTGACGAAGCGCCCCTGGAAGTCGCCCGAGTCGGCCACCACGTACTTGGAGGCCAGGATCTCGGGCAGGTTGTCCCCGTCGATGTCCGCGGCCGCTACCTGCGTCTCGCAGTTGGTCCGGAAGCGCGGGTCGTCGACGGTGAAGATCTCGTGGCCGTCGTCGCCGGAGATGGCCCGGATCATGGACTCCGCGGCCGGGATCGTCATGTCGTGGAAGTAGTCGTAGGAGTTGAAGACGATGTCCGGCACGTCGTTCTCGTCGATGAAGCCGTCGCCGTTGTCGTCGGTCAGGTTGATGACCACCGGCGTCATGAAGACCTGCTGGAATGTGGGGTTGGAGATGCTGCCCGCGGGCCACTGGAAGATGAGCTCGGGCTGGAAGGTCTGGGCGGCGATGCACGGCGGCAGGTCCGGCGTCGTGCCCTCGGCCTCCAGCGGGACCGTGATCAGGGTGAAGTTCTCGCAGCCGGCCGAGCTGAACTCGCTGGTCACGACCACCGAGCCCGTGTCGTAGCCGATGTCCGTCGGGATGTAGCCCACCTCCACGTGGAGCTGCTCGTTCGGGGCGACCGTCCGGGGCACGTCAGGCGCGGAGATGTGGAACTCGGGCGTGGTGCCAGAGCCCGCGGCCACGCTGGACACGGTCAGCGCCTCGGTGCCGTGGTTGGTGCAGGCGAAGGACAGGTCGCGGCTGCGGCCGAGCTCGGTCTGGGGGAAGGAGAGCGCGCTCGGCTGGCAGTCGAAGACCGACGGGCAGTCGCCCGCGTAGTTGCCCACCAGCTCCACCACCCCGGTGGGCTGCTGGTCGTCGTTGCCCGAGACCAGGATGCGGCCGAAGTCGGCCCCCGGCTCGGACGGGCTGTACTGGACCTGGACCGTGTGGCTCTGGCCGGCCGGGATCGTCCTCGGCGCCCCGGGCACCGAGGCGAAGGTGAAGTCCGGGTTCGCCCCGTCGAAGACGATCTGCCGGATGCGCAGGTTGCCCGGGCCGCAGGCGGTGATGGTGAAGCTCATCGTGCGCACGCTCCCGACGGCCAGCGGACCGAAGTCCAGCACCTCGGGGTTCAGGCACATGCGGGCCGACTCACCGCCGCCGGTCAGGGCCACGTGGATGCGGTCCACGCTGAAGGGGTTCTCGCCGCCCTTGACCTCGAGCGTGCCGGAAAGCACCCCGCCCGACTGGGGGTTGAAGGTGACCGTGATCTCGTGGTAGTCGCCCGAGTCCACCGTCGGGAACGGGAAGGGCCGCGCGGAGAAGCTGAAGGACGGGTCCGAGCCCTGCAGGAGCTCCCAGTCCCAGAGCGTGCAGTTATCCGAGCCGAAGTTCCAGATCCGGGTGACCAGGTCCCTGGGCTGGCCCATGGGCGTGGAGCCGAAGCTGAGCAGGGCCGGGTCGGCCCGGAAGTCGCACGGCGGCGGCTGGATCCCGTTGCCGATCAGGCTCACCTCGGGCGCCACGCCCTCGGGTGCGGCCACCACCACGGTCAGGGTGGCCTGGTCCGGCCCCTCGTCCACCGGGTCGTAGCGCACGCTGATGGCCCGCATCTCGCCCGGCTGGATGGTGAGCGGCAGACTCGGCAGGCCCGGGAGCGAGAACTCCTGGCTGCCGACCGGGCCCTGGATGGCCGTCACCTGGCAGTCGGCGTCGCCCGTGTTGCTGATGGCCAGGGTCTGGTTGGCGAAGCCGGTCGTGGGCACGTCGCCGAAGTTGATCTGGGCCGGCGAGACCTGGATGCCGCACTGCGGCTCCGGCGTGGCCCGGCCGACCAGGTCGATCCAGCCCTCGCCCGCGTTGGGATCGTTGGAGCGGATGGTCACCTGGCCGTGGTGGGAGCCCTCGGTCACGGGCGCGTAGCGCAGCTGCATGTCGAAGGCCTCGCCGGGCGAGAGGTCGAAGGGCGTGGCCACGCTGCTCGAGAAGGAGAAGTAGCCGTCCGGGCCCGGGTCCAGGTCCAGGCCGGTCACGGTCAGCACCTGGTTGCCGCAGCTCGTGAAGCGGTAGGTCTTCTCGGATGCGGACCCGACCTGGATCGAGCCGAAGTCGACTGCGAAGGGCGGCTCCGGGCAGATCTTGGGCGCCAGGCCGTTGCCCAGCAGGGCGACGATCACGACCTGCTCGTCGTCGTCCGGGTCGTTGGAGGTGACCTCCAGCCTCGCCTCGTCCGCGCCGCCGTCGTACGGGCTGTAGCGGATCGTGAAGCGCTTCTCCTCGCCCGGCTGCAGGGTGCCCGACCAGGGCTCGGGATCGAGGCTGTACTCCGAGCTCGTGCCCGAAGCGAAGTCCACCCCCTGCTGGGCCGAGCCCGCAGCCACGGTCAGGGCGAAGACGCCCACGTTGCGCACCGCGATTTGCTGGCTGCTCACCTCGCCGAGCTCGTTCATGCCGAGGTCCACCTGGAGCACGCCGGGCAGGACCTCCTCGTTGCACAGCTCCCCGCCCTCCGGGTCCAGCAGGCAGACCTGGACGTCGGGCGAGACGCCCTCGCCGCTCAGGCGCACCGCGAGCGCGGGGTGATCCGGATCGTTGGTCTCGATCACCACCGTGCCCGCGTCCGGGCCCTCCTCGGCCGGGATGTAGTGGACCGTGAGATAGGTCGAGTCCCCGGGTGCGAGCTCGTTGACCGGCGGGGTCTCCAGGTAGAAGTCCCCGCTCGTGCCCTCGGCCAGGTAGATGCTCTCGGCCGTCCACTTGAGCGCGCCCTTGGCGGCCGCCTGGTTGGCCAGCACGAGCGACAGGCTGGCGCGCTGGCGCACCACGACCCGCCCGAAGTCCAGCAGGTGGTCGGCCTGGCCTTCCGGGTCCGCCGGCAGGGCCTGGACCTGGCCGTCGCCGTCCCAGTCCTGGCCCATCCAGACGACCGGCCGGATCCCGCCCAGGTTCACGTCGTCCTCGCAGCCCGGAAGCAGCGAGGCGGCCGCGCACAGGACGCCTGCGGCCAGAAGAGCGATTGTCTTTCGGAGCTTCAGCATGTGACCTCCCGCGATCGAGGATGAAGTCGTCGGTTCAGAGCCAAGGCCCGCCGCCGGATGTACAGCAGACCGAGCAAGCCGAGCAGGATCGAGCTGCCGGAGCCGGCCGGCCCGTGGCTGCAGCCGCCGCCCGGATCCGGCTCCGTCCCCCCGTCCGCACCGCCGCCGCCGTCCGCGAGGCCGCCGTCCGCGCCCGAGCCGCCGTCCGCAGCCTGGCAGCCGGGCAGGTCCTCGTCCACCTGGCCGTCGCAGTCGTTGTCGGCCGAGTCGCAGATCTCTTCTCCCGACGGGGTGCAGGCGTACTCGCAGCCGTTGCCCGCGAGCCCGTCGAGATCCCAGAAGCCAGCCTCGCACGCGCCCATGACGCAGTCGCCCTGCACGCAGTCCCCGGCGGCGTGCGGGTAGTCGCAGGCGTGGTCGCAGCTGCCGCAGTGCTCCGGGTCGCTGTCCAGGTCGGCGCAGGTCTGGCCGCAGCGGGTGAGATCCCCCGGGCAGTCCAGGACGCAGTCGCCGTCCCAGCAGACCAGGGCCGGCTGGCAGTTGAAGCCGCACTCCCCGCAGTTGTTCGGATCCCGCATCAGGTCGAAGGTCTCGTCCGCCTGGCCGTCGCAGTTCTCGTCGAGGCCGTTGCACAGCTCCTCGGCCGACGGGCTGATGTAGGGGTTGCTGTCGTCGCAGTCGTCGCCCCCGCAGGTCTCGTCCTCGTGGCCGTCGGCATCCATGTCGGCGCAGAAGCCCTGGCCGGTGTAGGCGACGATGACGCCGTTCTTGCCGCAGACCATGCCCAGGCCGGCTTCCGGGAAGCTGAGCGACGCCAGCACGGAGTAGCGCGCCAGCGCCTCGAAGCCGCTCAGGTGATCGAAGGCCTGGTCGTAGCTCGCGTCCACCCGCCAGCTGGCGCCGCTGTCCTCGGTCTCGAGCACCATGGGCGTGCCCTCGCCGATGTTTCCCACCGCGTAGCCGGTCGAGACCGAGGGGAAGGCCACGTCCACCACGAAGTCCGCGGCTCCGTACGTCCCCGACGGCACCTGCTGCTCGCTCCAGCTCGCGCCGCCGTCCGCGCTGTGCAGGATCAGGCCCGCCTCGCCGCCGCCGACCGCCCAGCCGTGGGCCGCGTCCGCGAAGCTCATCCGGTACAGGCTGCCCGCGTATCCGTCCGAGGCCATCTGCCAGCTCTGCCCGCCGTCCGCGCTCCGGAGGATGAAGCCGCAGCAGGCCGGCTGCGGATCGGTCCACTCGTCCCCTTCCACGCCGGGCTTTCCGCCCACGGCCCAGACATGCTGGCCGTCTGCGGAGAAGACGCCGTTGACCACCCGGTCCTCGCCCAGGCCCGGCAGGCTGGCAGCCCGCCAGCTCGTCCCGCCGTCCGCCGTGTAGAAGAGCTCCGTCCCCCCGACGGCCCAGCCCGTCTGGGCGTCCGCGAAGAAGAGATCCAGGATCACGCCCTCGAACGGCCCCGGCAGGGCCTGCTGGGTCCAGGTCCGGCCGCCGTCTGCGCTGCGGTAGATGCTGGCGTAGAAGTGGATGCCGTCCAGCGCGGACGCGGCCATGTAGCCCGTCTGCGGGTCCGGCATGCAGACCGCGGTGGGCATGACGAACACGCCCTCCAGGACGATCGGGCGCCAGCTCTGGCCGCCGTTCTCCGTGCAGATGGCCAGGGGCTCGGAGTTGGAGCCCGAGCCGCCGGGCTGGTGCACGCCCACGGCGCAGGCCGTGCGCTCGTCGGCCATGGAGATGTCGATGACCGTGTTGCCGTCGCCGAGCTCCATGTTGACGAGCGTCCAGTCCGCCCGGGCCTGGAAGCTCCAGGCGAGCAGGATTCCCACCAGCGAGACCGACTTCTTCATGCGATCACCTCCAGCCCTTCTCGTGCAGCTCGTCGAGCAGCGCGCGGGCCTCGGCCGCCTTGACACCCTGGGGGTAGGTCCGCAGGTAGTCCCGGAGCGCCCGCTCGGCCCGCCGGAAGTCGTCGAGCGCCAGGAAGCACTCGGCCAGCCTGAAGGCCAGCTCCTGGCGGAGCAGGCCGCCCGGCTGCATCTTGCGCAGCCGGGTGAATGTATCGAGCGCGTCGGCGGGCGAGCCGAGCGCGTGCAGCTGCAGGAGCCCCATCTCGTAGACGGCCGCCTCGACGAGGTGCGCGTCTCTGGAGCGCCTGGCCACGTCGCGGTAGGCCTCGAGCGCCTCCGCGCCCTGGCCGCCGAGCCGGAGCGCGTCTCCGAGCAGCATCCTGGCCCGCACGTCGTCCGGGCGCCTGACCAGGTGGGCGTCCAGCAGGCCGCGCGCCTTCGCGATCTGCCGCCGGGCCAGCAAGGAGCGTATGCGCCCCAGCGGATCCTCGGCCTGCCGGGCCGGCTCCTCCTCTCCCGGGCGCTTCGATGAGGCTCCTTCGCCCAGGTGCGCGAGATCCACTCCCTGCCGCCCCGCGAGATCCTCTCCGCCCTGCCGCCCCGCGGGCTCCTCTCCGCCCTGCCGCCCCGCGGGCTCCTCTCCGCCCTGCCGCCCCGCGGGCTCCTCT